>DATCWU010000468.1:0-6903 GCA_036566165.1 Rhodanobacter sp.
AGCTTGCTGCGCAACCGCTCGTGCAGCTCCTGCGCGGCGGCCTCGGTGAACGTGGTCACCACGATCTGGCGTGGGGACAACTCGCGCTCCAGCAACAGGCGCAGGTACAGCACTGCAATGGTCCAGGTCTTGCCCGTGCCGGCGCTGGCCTCGATCAGACTGCGGCCACCGTCGGCCAGATTCAGCGCGCGCCAATCGGTGGGAACGGCGGCGATGGAAGCATTCGCTGGAGTCAAGATGCGTCCTCCGCGGGTTCGGCGTTGAAACTGATGCACGCGTGCAATTGCTGCGCAAACGTATGCAACGCGGCCAACTCGGGGGTGCCATCGGCAAAATCGACATCCCCGGCGAGCAGCTGGCTGTAGCCGGGTGCATAGCCGCGCTCGCCGCCGCCGTCGTGCGTCGAAACCCAGGCCTGGCCAACGCTGACTGCGGGCGATATCGCCCGCAGATCGCCAGCGCCATTTGCTCGCGGCCTGGTGGGTTTGGGATACAGCTCGGCCTTGAGCGTTTCCCATGCAGCCTTGGGGAAGTACCAGCGCGGCGCGGTTTGCGCTGCATGCCACCAGTGCAGCAGTTGCCCCACGCGGCGTTCCAGATCAGCCAGCAGGGGTGCACGAGCGCCGAGTGGGGCGGCCATGAAACGTTCGTCCCAGGCATTGATGCCGGCCTGCCAGCGTGGCTCCTGGTCGGCGACCAGAACGCGCAAACGGATGGGCGGCGCATCCACCCCGAGCGCACACGCGGTATGCAATCGCAGCAGCGCCCAATCCAGAAACAGCGGCACGCGATCCTTGAAGTTGAGCTCGGACTCCGCCTTGAGCTTGCCCTTGCGCGCGGGAAACGGCCGCAGCAACTGCCACTGCACGGCGCCATCCACGGTGGTGACGAAAACCTTTTCCACTTGTCCAGTGACGCGCCAACCGGTGACATCGAGATCAATCGCGTGGTTGCTGGCAACCGGCGCTGCCTGCGCAAAACCGGGTAACCCCTGCGTCTTCGCCAACAGCGCATTGACCGCAACCAGGTCGTCCTGCCACGCGGCCACGCCGGGTTGCCCGGGCGGCATGATGCCACCCAGACGCAACCAGGTCGGCGGCTGCTCCAGCGCCCACGCACCGCCAGCCAGACCATCGTTGAAGAACAACTTCCTGGCTACCGTATCCAGCGGAGCAAACTGCGCCGCCAACGGCTCCTGCTGCGGCAGACGCTCGTCGTCCAGTGCATCCAGACTGACATGCAGGTGCTGCTTCAGCAGTTGCGTCGCCGGGTCCTTGTAGTAGCTGGCCAGCTCGCGCAGCGTGACCAGCGGTGCGCCAACCGGCGCAGGCAACGCATCACCGATGTTGTCGGCTGCGACCACAGCCACCGACTCCTGCAGAAACGCCGGCACCGCCGGTGCCGCTGCGCGACCGTGCATGGCGGCGAACGCCGCGCTGTAGGAAAACAGGCGCGGGTCGGCGGCATCGAAATAGCGCGGGTCAAACGGTTGCAGTGGATGGCGCACGCGCCATGGTCGGTCGGTGGTGGTGTCGTCCGCACGCAAACCGGCCGCACCATCCAGCGCGGCCAACAGCTCGGCCAGCGGTGCGGCGGGGTTGCGCGGCTTGCCGTCACGCACGCCTTCGCCGAGGTAACTCAAGTGCAGGCGTCGGCGCGCCGACATCAGCGTTTCCAGAAACAGATAACGGTCGTCGGTGCGCACATCGCGGTCACCCAGACGCCGGAAGCGCACCATCAAGTCGAGGCCACTGTCACTGGCGGCGCGTGGGAATTCGCCATCGTTCAAGCCGAGCACGGCGACCACCTGGAACGGAATCGCGCGCTGCGGAACCATGCCGCAAAACGTGATCCCGCCCATGAGAAAACGCTGGCGTTCCGGCGCAGCGGACAGCCGCGCCACCAGCAGATCCCGCACCACGGCAAAGTGCAGCAATGGATCTTCGCCGGCAGCGGCCGGCTCGGTGGCGATGCTGCGGATGAAACGCAGCAGCAGGGTCTGCGCGTCGCGAGCCGCGCGGTCGGTGCGATCAATGCGAAACAGCGCCTCGAAATGCCGCTCCAATGCTGGTGCCCAGGCGCTGGCCGGCAGCGCTTTGGCGGCCAGATCGCACAGGCTCTGCACCGCACCCAGCAACTGGTCCAACGCGCCGAGATTGCTGGCGGCCGGGCCGTGGATCGAAGTGAGCGGTGCGAGCTCACTGCCGTCGGGCAAGGCCACGCTGGGTTGGCGATCATCTGTCGTGGCATCGGCCATGAGGTAACCGCCGAGCATGCGATCCATGGCCCAGCCAAACGTGTGCGCGGCAATCGGCGGCACGCCGAAGCGCGCGCGAAATGCCGGATCCAGCGCCCACGCCACGCGGCTGCGGCGCAGCCACTCGGTGAGTTCATCCAGACCCGCAGCATCCAGCTTCAGGCGCCGCGCAACTTCCGGCACCGCCAGCAGATCCATCACCTCCGGCGCGGTGACGCGCGTACCGGGCAAATCCAGCAAGCGCCGAAATGCCGTGAACAAACTGTGGCTGCGCGCCACCGCGGTATCCGCCAGGTGATACGGCAAGCGTTCGTGGGTATCGCCGGGCACGCCAAACACCGAGGGAATCAGCGGCACATACGCTTGGATATCCGGCGCCATCACCACGATGTCGGACGGTTTGACGGGCACGCCATCGGCGCCGGGCGTAGCCAGCACGTCGAGCAGTTGATCGCGCAGTACTTCCAGTTCGCGCAACCGCGTGTGGCAACTGTGGATGCGCAAGCTGGCGTCCGCGCGTTCGGCGGCGGTCGCCGCCGCGTCGCCCAGCTGGTGCACCAGCAACTCCGGCCGCAGCTCGCGAATGCTCTGCTGCACGCGGTGCAGACGATCGTGCGCCGGCGCTGGCTGCGTGTCTTGCCAGTGCCGCACGTCTTCCAGCACGTCGCCATCGCTGTCGGCCAGGGCCATGATGAAGTGCTGGCCCATGCGTCCCCAGCTCGCCAGCAACGGGTGCGTCTGCTCCACCCAATAGTCGTTGCCGCCAGCCTGTTCCAGGCGTGCCACTTCGGCCGCCCGCTGCGCGCGCAACCCGGGCAACTCGCGCGCCACCCCGCCCCAATATTCACGGCACGGATCGGGCACGTACAACGCCACCAGGTGGTGCCGCGCAAACGCCCGCAACACGGCAAGTTCGGACGGGGCGAGGTGGCTGATGCCGAATACATGCAGCGCCATGCGGTCCGCAGTCGACGCACCGTCGCGCCCCAGACTGGCGATCAGATCCGCCACCACATCACCGCGATGCGCGCCGAGTCGCGCGCGCACATGCCGCCACAACGGGCCGAGCAGATGCTGCTCGGTGGACGCGGCTACGGCATCGCCGGCGCCACGCGTGACGACCTGAAACCGACCCTGCTCCCACGCACGCAACCAGTCCGGCCGATACACCAGATATTGCGAGAACAATCCAGCCAGGCGATCCGCCAACTGGAACCGGCGGCGTGCCGCGTCCGCTGCGCTGCCGGCATCCGCGTCGCCATGCGTCTCCAGATACGCGGTGATGCGCGCATCCGTCACGCCGAGCGCACGCACATCGCCAGCCAGTGCCGCATGAATCGTCCAGCGCAAATGCGCGCGCTGATAGCGCGGCAACGCCACCGCCTGCTGGCCCAGCTGCTGTTGCGCCAACCGGTCGATCCACGCACTGGGCAGCAGGATATCGAGATTTGCCGCAATGCCATCGGCGCCATACTCGCGCGCCAGCGCGCCATTGAGCCACTGCTTCATCCCCGGGTGCGCAGCGATCAGCGTTTGCGGCGCCAACGCATGGCGCGGTGGCGTGGCGGCGAGCAACTGCCGCAACGGTGGCAGCAACGCCTCCAGCCGACTGGCGCGATAAATCACCAAACCATGCGCCTGGGTCGCCGCATCCACCTCGCGCAACTGGCCGCCTTCACTCCCTGCCATCACCGCCGCACTCCGCTCGTTGGTCTGATCATGGGTCATGCGCTCGTGCAGGATGTCTGGCGGCGGGCAGTGCCCGCCCTGCGCAAGCGCGCTCCTGCGGCGTGACCGCATTGAACCACTGCATCATCGCAGGACGCGAGACGGCACGCTGCCAAGGGGTTGCGTGACAAGGCGCGCGTACGCACACCGGCCACCACCGGTCAGTCGCCCGCGCGTACGTCCGGCGCAAGAATGGCGGTCAGCGGCTTGCCCTGCACGTTGCCCAGGGGAATGTGCAGGAGCGCGGCGATGGTGGGCGCGATATCGACATTGGGGAACGCCGGAATTTCGCCCCTGGCGGCGATACCCGGTCCGGCCGCAATGAAGATCGCCTGCATGCTGGCATTGGTGTTGGGATAGCCGTGATCGCCTACCGTCAGCGTGGCGGTGACAAATCTGCCGGTATCGCCGACGCGGAACGCATAGCCATCTGCCGCATACAGCAGCAGATCCGGGGCCTGGTCCGACTGCGCCGGTATTGGCCAGCCATCGCGTGCCGCCTGCTTTGGCGTAAGTACGGCGCGGATGCCGGGCTGACCGGCAAAGATCGCCTGCAACGCGCGGGTTGATGCTGCCGTGGCGTGCTGTTGATACACCAGCGCAAAACCTCCATCCGGCACGCTGAAGCTGGGGTTCACGGCCGTGGCGGCCTGCAGACCGGCGTTTTTCAGCAGCACGTTGGGGTGTAGTTCCTGCTGGGTGTTTTGCTGGCCGTGGTCGGACACGATGATGAAGGTGGTGCGCGCGAAATCGCCGGCCGCCCGCACCGCCTCTAGCACATCCTTCACGCGGTCATCCAGAAACGCGATGGTGTTGCGCCCGGCGTTGTTGCCGAAGCCGGTTTCGTGCTCGATGCTGTCCAGCGCCAGGAAGTGCAGCAACAGCAAGTCGGGGTGATGGCGCTGGATGATATCGATCGCCGCGCGCGTATAAATGCGGTCGCGCCACGCCTGTGAGGCGCTGCCGAAGTGCACCAGCTGATCGCGGGTGAGGATACCTTGCTGCAGCAGTTCGCGCTCAATGACGCCGTCCGGATCGGGGAATTCGGCAAAGCGCCAGTCGATGCTGGGCGCACCTTCCACCGCGACCCAGTCCACCTCGGCCGTGGTGAGACCGGCGGCGTGCGCCGCGTCATACACCGTCGGCACGGCGACCAGCGCGCGCTTGGGTGCGCCCATGTCGATGCGCGGTGGCGTGTGCGTGCGCTGGTTGACGATGAGTCCATTGACCAACAAGTGATGCGCGGCAGCGTTGTCGCCGGTCACCATGGCGGTGTGGTTCGGCCAGGTAACCGTCGGGTTGATCGGCTGCATGGATATGGCATGGACGCCGCGCTGCATCAATGCGTGCAGCGTCGGCGCGGGCAGGTTGGCTTCGTGCAGGCTGGCCGCGGCAAACGCGTCCAGACTGATCACGACGACCTTTGGCCGTGGCCCGGTCGGCACCGGTTGCGCACACAGCGGAAGTACGACGCCAAGCAACAGCATGGCGGCGGCAACCAGGCGCGGCAGCGCGGCAAGCGGGGCGCGCATCCCAAGTCCGCCTGCGGACCGTGGCCGAAGCACGCGCGGCGCTCCCGGGCGGGTTTCCATGCCAGCGCAGCTCATCGGCCGATGTCGCGCAGCCGCTTGCCGGACATCAGGTTGCGCTCGATCTGTTCCAGCGTCACGCCGCGCGTCTCCGGTACCAGGGCAAAGGTGATCACCAGGAACACCACGTTGAGCGCGGCATACATCCAGAACGTGCCGGCGTGGCCAACGCCGTTGAGCAAGGTCAGGAACGTCGCGCCGACGATCATGTTGGCTACCCAGTTGGTGACGGTCGAGCAGGCGATGCCGAAATCGCGGCCCTTGAGCGGTTGCACTTCCGAGCACAACGTCCAAATCAGCGGGCCGGCCGACATCGCGAAGCCGACGATGAACACCAGCAGCATCACCACCGTGAACACCTGCTCGCCATGCGTGGCGATACCCAGGTGCATCATGCTGCCGACCACGCCCAGGCCAATGGCCATCACGCTGAAGCCGGCGTACAGGATTGGCTTGCGGCCCAGCCGGTCGACCAGCCCGATGGCAATGAACGTGGCCAGCATGTTGGTCAGCCCGACCAGCGCGGTAAACCACATCTGTTCGGCGGTGGCATAACCCATGCTCTGGAAGATGCGCGGCGCGTAATACATGACCACGTTCATGCCGGTGAACTGCTGCATCAACTGCAACAACACGCCCAGCCCGACGGAGCGGCGAAAGTTGCGATTGCGCAGGAACAACTGCCAGCCATGCTGCGGGGTGAGCAATTGCGCATTGATGTCGGCCACCTCGCGCGTGACCACCGCCGCGTCACCGCGCAGGCGCAGCAGCACGCGCGTCGCTTCGGCCGTGCGCCCGCGCATCAGCAACCAGCGCGGACTGTCCGGCAGCGTCAGCACGCCCAGCACGAACAACGCCCCGGGGATGGCGATCACCCCCAGCATCCAGCGCCAGTTGCCGCTGTGACTGAACGCCAGATCCGACAGGAAGGCCACCAGGATGCCGATGGTGATCATCAGCTGATACGTGGAAATCATCGCGCCGCGGCTGCGTTCGGACGCCACCTCGGCCAGGTACAACGGCGCGGTGAAGGTGAGCACGCCAATGGCGAGCCCCAGCACCAGTCGCGCGCCGATCAAGGTGGCTGGCGACCAGGCCCAACCGGAAAGTATCGAGCCGGCAATGAACAAGGCTGCACCCAGCAGCAACGAGCGCTTGCGACCCAATGCCGACGATAGCCAACCGGCACCCAGCGCCCCGACCGCCGCGCCCAGCATCATCGCGCTGACGATGTGCTCGATCGTGTTGTCGGTGATCTGGAAATCCGCCTGGATGAACTGCACGGCGCCGCTGATGACGCCGATGTCCAGACCAAACATCAACCCGGCG
>DATCWU010000307.1:0-5035 GCA_036566165.1 Rhodanobacter sp.
TTCGAGAAAACTGGAGTTGGCCGCGAGTTGCTCAATGGGATACCCGCGATACAACAACACGCCCTTGTCGCCATCGATGAACGTGATCGCGCTCCTGGTGCTTGCCGTGCTGGCAAACCCCGGATCGAACGTGAAATGCCCGGTGCTTTTGTACAACGTGCTGACGTCGATGCACGCGGGCCCCAGCGTGCCGCTGATCAGCGGCAGCTCGGCACTTTGCTGGTTCGACTCATCGACCAGCTTGACAAACTTGGGTTCAGACACGGACAACTCCTTGCATGTAGGGCAGCGCCAGCGACACCAATCGGGCGTCAGCCAGCGCAGATATAGGCGTCGGGCTCGGGGAAGCGGGCGGCGCAAGGGGCGCCGCAGGCGCCTTCCACCAGACATTATCGCACAAGGCCACAGTTGCATCTGACCGCCCATGGTCTAATTGCACGCACGAAAAAACACGTGGCTGACCTGCGTCAGCCACGTGTCGGATGTTGCGTGTGCAAACAGGCACTCGCCCGTGTGCGCGCAGGCTCACTCCTTGACGGAGTCGGCCTCTTTGACCGAGCCGGCGTAACGGCGGCGGAACTTGTCCACGCGACCACCGACGTCAAGCGTTTTCTGCTTGCCGGTGTAGAACGGGTGCGAATGGCTGGAAATATCCACCTTGATCAGCGGGTACTCCTTGCCGTCTTCCCACTTGATGGTTTCCTGGCTGGACATGGTCGACTTGGTCAGGAACGAAAAGTCGGACGACATATCCTGGAACACCACCGGTTTGTAACTGGGATGAATATCAGGCTTCATGACGGGCTCTAAAGCGGCGGTGAAAAGAGCGGCATTGTAACGGCGAACCGGCTGCGCCCGCAAGTTGCGCGGCCTGCGCGCGCCAGGCACAGGGTTTTGCCCACGACCGGCATGCACCCACAAGGCGACCCCGCGCCGGCGGGGCAGCTCTCAGCCCGGCACGCCCAGCGCGCGCTGCACCACGTGCGCAAAGCGCGCCTGATCGACCTCCAGCACGATATTGGCTTGTGCAGGCTGCCCGAGACGATTTGCCCAATCCACCACGGTCGCACCCCGGGTCAGGCGTCCATCCAGTTCCACCGCCACCGCGTGTCGTTCGCTGCGGGTAATGATGGCAGGATCGAGCGCGACGGCCATGGCCAACGCGTCGGCGGCAATCACGCCGCGGCGCGCGTGGTGCACGTTGTACTCACGCGACGTGCCGGCAATTTGCGCATAAAACCGTGCGCGCTGGTCACCGGCACGCAGCCACGCATCAAACGCCGCCGCATCGAAGGCATGGCGCAGGGCGGCTTCCCAATCCACCAGGTCGAAGTGCGGAAAAGCTGCAAACACGATGTGCGCAGCTTCCGGGTCAAAACCGATATTGAATTCGGCCGGTACGTTGCCCGTGTTGCCATGCGCGGTTACTGCGCCGCCCATGATCACCAGGCGGGCGACGCGCTCAGGCAACGTCGGATCCAGGCGCAATGCGAGCGCCAGATTCGTCAACGGTGCCAGTGCGACCAGAGTCAGTGCGCCGGGCCGCTCGTGGGTCAGGCGCAACAACGCCAGCGCAGCCGCCTCACCGGTCGGGACGGCGGCTGGTTCGGGAAAGCCGATATCGCCGAAGCCGTCACGCCCATGCACGAATGCAGCGTCCTCGTGCGGCACGCGCACCAGCGGCGTCGCGCAGCCGGCGAAAATCGGCACTCGGGCACCCAGCAGATCAACCAGCACGCGCGCATTGCGCAGGGTATGAGCCAAGCCGACATTGCCGGCCGCAATGCTCAACCCCGCAATGTCGGCGCAGGCATGCGCCATGAGAATGGCCAGTGCATCGTCGACGCCTGGATCGGTATCAATCAGCAGTTGCGGTCTGGTCATGGCGTCAGGGCTGGATGGGAGCGACGGCCCAGCTTAACGGGGTACAGCGAAAGCAGCACGGCGCAGTGCGCTGATCACGCCCCGACCCCGGCCTCACGCGTTCACGTAACGCACGGCGCTACCCAGCCAACGCTCGATGAGCTGCGTGGTTTGCAGTGGATGCTCCGCCAGCATGTGTTCACCCACCTGTTGCACAGCCGGCAACAGGTGGGCATCGCGGGCCAGGTCGGCGATGCGAAACGCGAGCTGGCCCGTTTGCCGCGTGCCGAGCACTTCGCCGGGGCCGCGCAACTGCAGATCTTTCTCGGCGATGCGAAAGCCGTCGCTGGTCTCGCGCATCACCTGCAGGCGCTCGCGTGCGAGTGGGCCGAGGGGCGGCTGATACAACAGCACGCAATTGGACGCGACCGCACCGCGGCCCACGCGGCCACGCAGTTGATGCAATTGCGCCAGGCCCAGGCGTTCGCTGTTCTCGATCACCATCAAGCTGGCGTTGGGCACATCGACACCCACCTCGATGACCGTGGTCGCCACCAGCACGGTGACGTCCCCGGCCTTGAACGCGTCCATCACCGCCTGCTTTTCCTTCGGCTTCATCCGGCCATGAATCAGCCCGACGTGAAAACCGCTCAACGCCGCGGTCAACTCGGCGTGGGCCACCTCGGCCGCCTGCGCGCGCAGCTGCTCGGATTCTTCAATCAGTGTGCACACCCAGTACGTCTGCCGGCCAGCGGCGCACGCGGCACGGATGCGCTCGACCACCTCGAGCCGGCGCGCGTTGGACACCGCAACGGTCTGTACCGGCGTGCGCCCGGGCGGCAATTCATCAATGGAGGAGACGTCCAGATCGGCGTACGCGCTCATCGCCAACGTCCGCGGGATCGGCGTGGCGGTGAGCACCAGTTGATGCGGCACCTGTGCGCCATCTTCGCCCTTGTCGCGCAAGGCGAGGCGTTGTTGCACGCCAAAACGGTGCTGCTCATCGACAATGACCAGCCCGAGCCGGGCAAACGTCACGCCTTCCTGCATCAGCGCATGCGTGCCGATCACCACCGGGGCACCACTGGCCACGCGCTGCAGCGCACGTTCGCGCGCCTTGCCCTGCTGTTTGCCGGCGAGCCACTCCACGTCGATGCCGAGTGGCTGCAACCACTGGCGAAAGTTGCGCAAGTGCTGCTCGGCCAGCAACTCGGTGGGCGCCATCAATGCGACCTGATAACCCGACTCCACCGCCGCCAGTGCTGCCAGTGCCGCGACGATGGTCTTGCCCGAGCCGACATCACCCTGCACCAGCCGCAACATCGGATGCTGCTGCCCGAGATCCCGCGCAACCTCCGCACTTACCCGTTGCTGCGCATCAGTCAAACGGAAGGCCAACTGCGCCAGCAGCTCCCGGCGCAAGACTCCGTCGCCGCCGAGCGCAGGTGCGCGTCGCCGCCGCACCGCCTCGCGCATGCGGCGCAAACTCAAATGCCGGGTCAGCAGCTCCTCGAACGCAAGGCGTTGCTGCGCGGGGTGGCAGCCGAGCATGAGTTGGGCCAGGTACGCGTCCGGCGGCGGCCGATGCACATACAACAACGCATCGCGCAGGGACGTCAGGCCGTGCTGCGCGCACAACTCCAATGGAATCAGCTCCAGCTGTACTGCCGGTGGCAACAATGCCAGCGCCTTCGCAATCACGCCGCCCAACCGTCGCTGCCCCAGACCTTCGGTGGTGGGATACACCGGGCTGAGTGCGGCATCCACACTGAGCACCGCGTCGGTGTCCACGCGCTGATATTGCGGATGCACCATCTCCAGCCCCTGCGTACCATGGCGCACGTCGCCGTAGCACAGCACGCGCACGCCGGGGCGTAATTGTTCAGCCTGGGCGCGATTGAAATGGAAAAAGCGCAGCAGCAGGGTGCAGCCGTCGGCACCCAGCGCCACCTTCAGCTGCGGCCGGTAACGAAACCCGCGCTCGACTGCCTCGACCACGCCGACAACCTGCGCGCGTTCACCAGCACGCAGGTCGGCCAACGGCGTGATGCGGGTCTTGTCTTCATAACGCAGCGGCAGGTGAAACCACAGGTCCTGCACCCGCTCCAATCCCAGTCTGGCCAGCGCGGCGGCCAAGGCCGGGCCGACACCCACCAGCGTTCCGACCGACGCCAAGCCCGGTCGGTCGGTCGGCACTGCAACAGGATGGTTGGCACGCGCGGTCATCGCTTCAAGCGTAACCGAGACCGCCGCCTTGCCGTAGGCGTGACCTCGACAAAGCGTGTCGGCGCACACCGGCTACGACGTTCAGCTGAGCACCATCACCACATCGATTTCAACCTGCGCGGCTTTTGGCAGTGCGGCTACCTGGATGGTGGAACGCGCGGGGTACGGCCGCTGGAAATACTCGGCCATCACCGCGTTGACCGCGGCAAAGTTCGCCAGATCGGTGACGTAGATGCCCACGCGCACCACTTGCGCCAGCGAGCCACCCGCAGCCTTGGCGACGGCCGCCAGATTGTCGAAAACGCGTCGCGTCTGCAGCGTGATGTCACCATCGACGATGGCGCCCGTGGTCGGGTCAAGCGGAATCTGACCGGAAAAATACACGGTGTCGCCGGCACGCACGGCTTGCGAATACGGACCGATCGCCGCCGGGGCAGCAGATGTGGCAATGATGTCGAGGGACATGGAATTTCCTTGGGCGAAAAGGTGATTGTAGGAGCGCACCCTGTGCGCGAGGGGCTTTTCAGAAAGTCCACCGCACACACTTTGCCGTGGGCGGGCAGCGGGGAAACTTCCGACGGGTACGGGAAGGGCTTTTTCCGAAAGCCTTTCGCGCACAGGGTGCGCTCCTACAATGGATTACGCGAACGGCTTCCTCCGAAAGCCTTTCGCGCACAGGGTGCGCTCCTACAGCGGGTAGCGATACACCCCGCTGGCCACGCCCGTGCGCCGCACGCGACGAATCACGTCCGCCAGATGCTTGCGGCCCTTCACCTCCATCGCAAACAACAGCGTCGCCGCGGCAGCATCGCGCTCGACATACTCGACGTTCTCGATGTTGGAGTCGGCGGCTGCGATCGCTGCGGCCACCGTGGCCAGTACCCCGGGGTGATTGGCCACCTCGATGCGCAACTCCGCCCGATAATCGCCCTGCACGTCGCGTGCC
>DATCWU010000309.1:0-1437 GCA_036566165.1 Rhodanobacter sp.
GAGGCCGCAGTTGGCGCCGACGTAGAGGCCGGGGACATAACCGGCAGCAGCGACCGGGGCAAACCACGCATTGCAATACGCAATCACGTCCGCGCGGTCGACGCCACCGCGCACTCCTTCCAGATCGAGCCAGACCGTCACACCGCTCGGCAACCCCACTGCCCGTGCGTTGACTGCAGCAACGGTGCCGTATTGCGTGCCGCGGGCGGCGTCCGGCATCCAGCCCGCGCGCATGACGTGCTGCACCACCATCAGGCCCAGACCACCGGCCAGGATGGCTTGCGCTTCCGCATGGGACAGGTCGCTGGCGGCCTGCGGGCTCGTGCGCGATAGATAACGCACGCAAAAACCGAACCCACTTTGCCGGAACGCCGTGGCCGCGGCAGCAGAAATGTGCGTGTTCGTGTCGAATCCCTGCACGCCCGGGGTGGCATGCACAATCTGGCCTGGCAAGGAAGGCATGGCAACGATCCTCAAGCGCGAAGGGATGCAAAACGCCGTCAGGCTTATTCAAGCACACGTTGGCATGCCCGAAACACGCCGATCAGCAAGCCGTACCAACGCACGCCCGCCGCCCGCGGCGTCAACCCATACCAGCGCCTGGCACCGCGAACAGGCAGAATGGAACATCCAGCCTTGCTCAGGAGTAGCCGTGCACACGTCGCAGCCCACCCATCCGGACCACGCCACCCTGCCCAGCGAGCACAGCGTTGCCAAACAGTTGTTCCTGGGCAATATCGTGGAGGAAAACCTGTTTCCCTACCCACAAATCCGCGCCCGCGACAAGGAAATGCTGGGTGCGATGACCGCCGCGATCGACCAGTTTCTCAATGACAAGACCGCCGCGCTGAAGCAGTACGACCGCGACGCGGAGCAGCCGGCGGAATTCATCCAGGCGCTGCGCGACATGGGCTTGTTCGGCCTGATCATCCCCGAGGCCTTCGGTGGGCTGGAATTGTCCAACGGCGCGTACGCCCGGGTACTCGGGCAGACCAGCAGCCACGACAGCTCGGTATCGCTGACCATTGGCGCGCACAGCTCGATCGGCATGAAGGGCTTGCTGTTGTTTGGCAGCAACGAACAGAAGCAGCGCTATCTGCCAAGGCTGGCCACGGGTGAAATGATTGCTGCGTTCTGCCTCACCGAAGCGGGCGCCGGTTCGGATGCCGCGTCGATCCGCACCAAGGCTGTGTGCAATGATGACGGCAGCTGGACGCTGAGCGGCGAAAAAATCTGGATCACCAACGGCGGCATCGCGGACTTCTATACGGTGTTTGCGCGCACCGATACGGCTGCGGGCAAGATCACCGCGTTTCTGGTCGAGGCGGCGTGGCCCGGTGTCAGCCATGGTCCGCACGAAGACAAGATGGGCATTCGCGCCTCGTCCACCACCACCGTCGCGTTCGCCGATGTGCGTGTGCCGCCGGAGAATGTGCT
>DATCWU010000316.1:0-2288 GCA_036566165.1 Rhodanobacter sp.
TGCACAGCGCAAAGATGCCCCAGAGACATCGCCGGCCCGCGAGTCGGCAGGTACGGAGTTCAGCTACAGGGGGCGTGAACAGGAATACACCGCACCGTCTCACCAGGCATTCCGCCACCGTTGCATCCTTTGGAGCAGCCATCAATGAAATCCCGTCATTTCAAGTCAACGCTGATTTGCCTTGCGGTACTCGGTGCACTCGCCGCCTCACCAGTAATGGCGCAAACCGCCACGCCACCCGATACGTCCGCTCCCACCAGCACCACCAATAACGAATCGACCCGCCTGAGCACCGAGTTCGCCGGGTTCGCCGGTTCGGATGCCAACGCGCAGGCGCTGGTGACCGGGCTGCGTGATGGCACCGATATCACGCTTGACGAGGTGACCACGAATGCCGATGGCACCACGACCACGACGGGCACCACGTTCACGCCGGCCACCGGCCAGTTGGGCTACGGCAACGTGAAGATAGCGCTGTCGCTGGCCGAGGCCAGCTTGGCTCAGTCCGGCATCGCCGATCCGACCGCGGCCGAGCTCGAAGCCGCGTTGAATGGCGGCACCCTGGTGCTGGCCGATGGCACCAGCATCGATCTCAACGGTGTGCTGGCTGCCCGTGCCGCCGGCGAAGGCTGGGGCGAGATCGCCAACAGCATGGGTTTCAAGCTGGGTGACGTGATGCGTTCGCCAAACGCTGCCGGCAGCGCTGCCGCGAATGCGCACGCGCACGCCGGCGTTGCGGTGGCCAAGGTCGAGTTTGGCCAGGGCCACTTGACCGACCGTCCGAGCGCGACCGACCACTCGGGCAGACCCGATTTTGCGGGCAGGCCGGATGTCGCCAACAAGCCCACGATCCCGGATCGCCCGCAGCGCCCTGAGCGCCCTGAGCGCCCACAGATCCCGGATCACCCCACCCACGTCGGTCGTCCAGGCGGCTGAGCTCGGCCTTCCCCGGCACGTTGCACCCATACAGGCCCGGTGTGAGCCGGGCCTGCTGCCGTTCTCTTTACAGCAAGGAAACCCTTTCATGCGTAACCCCCAATACTGGATGGTCGTCGGCGGACTGCTGCTGATCGGCGTGCCGGCGGTCCAGGCCGCCACGGCGGACAGCGGCCGCTTTAGTCTTGCCGCCGGCGCCGATTACAGCAGCGGCAAGTACGGCACCGATACCACTACCGACATCTGGTCGGTACCGGTGACAGCGGCGTACCAGTCCGATCGCTGGACGTTCAAGCTCACCGTGCCGTACATCAACATCAGCGGTGCCGGCAACGTGATCCCCGGTGTGGGCAGGGTGAACAACGGCAACCCCATTGGTCGTGGCCTCGGCCACCTCATCGGCGGTTCCGGTGGTTCTGGCGGCAGTACGGCCACCTCCAGCGGTTCGGCCTCTGGCTTGGGCGACATCACGGCGTCGGCCGGCTATCAGTTGTTTGCCAGCGCTGACCGCACGGCTGGACTGGATCTCACCGGCAAGGTGAAGTTCGGTACCGCCGACGAAGACAAAGGCCTGGGCACCGGCAAGAACGATTACGGCCTCGCGCTGGATACCTACAAGGTGAGTGGCGCCTGGACCGCGTTTGGCGGCGTGGGCTGGATGAAGTACGGCAGCTCGCAGTACATCAGGCTGGAGAACGGCTTCAACGCGAACTTCGGCGCCGACTACAAGCTTGACCCCAGCAACAATATCGGCGCGTACTACTACCGCGAGCGAATCGCCGCTACCGGTGCGGCGCAGAGTGAAGTGGCCGGTTACTGGAACCACAAGTTCAATGCCAGCCTGCGCGTGCAGGCTTATGCGCTCGCCGGCTTCACCGACGGCAGCCCGGATTACGGCGTGGGTGCTTCGCTGAAGTACAGCTTCTGATCAACCCGGCTCCGTGCACGATACCGCACGGAGCCGGTGTGTTGGCGCGCCCTTTGTGCCGCGATGCACGCGAGTGCGCGAGTCCGGGATGGCTGGCGGTCAATGACGACTGCTCGTCGGCGAAGCTGGGGTTTGCCACGCGGCGTGAGAACCGCGACCTGACTCAGCTTTGCATCCGTTCACGGCGCCCCGACGCGATCGCTCCCATGGGTCCAAATCAGCTTCAGATTCATTTTTGTCGCAGCTCCAGGGAGCTTGGGGTCGTGTTCACCAACGGTACGAAGTTGTCGTCTTGTGTCACTTCACGTTGGCGGCGGGTGAAGCGGTGCAAGGCATAACAGGCAAGTATCCCGTCGAGCACCGCGAACCAGACAAACAGCAGTTGCGGGCGCAGCAGGCTCATGAGCGTGCCGGCCAACAGCGG
>DATCWU010000319.1:0-8431 GCA_036566165.1 Rhodanobacter sp.
CGGCATCGGCGCCAAGACCGCCGCCGCGCTGCTGGCCCACTTTGGCAGCCTGGACACGCTGCTGGAACGCATCGACGAGGTGCCGTTCCTGCACTTGCGTGGCGCCGCGGCATGCGCCGCGCGACTGCGCGAACATGCCGAGCAGGCGCGGTTGTGCCGCCGCCTCACGCGCATTGCGCTGGACGCGCCCGGGGCCATCGACATCGCCGCACTGCAACGCACCGCGGTCGACGCCCCAGCGCTGGAGGCGTTGTGCGAACAGCTGTGCCTGAGTGCGTTCACACGCAGTCGTCTGCACGCCTTGCGGCGTTGAGTCCGCCTTGTCGCTGCGGCGCGGAACGGTCACCATGACCACGACCAACCGCGGGCGCGACAACCATGAACGATCTTTCCCAGCACATTCCGCCCGATGCCAGCGCGCCCGTGGAAACGCTGTGCACGGGCAAATGGTTGAGCCTGCGCAAGCGTGGACGCTGGGAATACGCCGAGCGCAACAACCCCGGCGGCGCGGTGATCATCCTGGCCGTGACCCCCGCAGACAAAGTGCTGTTCGTCGAGCAGTACCGCGTGTCGATCCTGTGCAACACGATCGAGATGCCCGCCGGGCTGGTTGGCGATCTGCCCGATCAGGCTGACGAAAGCACGCTGCAGGCGGCGCGGCGCGAGCTGGAGGAAGAAACCGGCTATCGCTGCCAGCGGCTGGAGTTTGTCCACCGCGGACCGTCGTCGTCGGGCATGAGTACCGAGATGATCGCGTTCATGCGCGCCTGGGACCTGGAGCAAGTCGGTCCGGGTGGCGGCGACGACACCGAAAACATCGTGGTGCACGAAGTGCCCCGCGCGGAAGCCGGCAGGTGGTTGTTCGCTCGCGCTGCAGCCGGCTATTCGATTGACCCAAAGTTGTTTGCCGGGCTGTGGTTCATCGACCACGCCGGATCGATAGCGCGCTGACGGGCCACCCTTCCACCTTGGCAAGACACTGGACGAGGTGAGAGCTCACATCACGTGGCTAAAGTTTTCTGCGCTGCGGCCGACTACCCGCATAACGCCCCAAAAAAGCGTGCCCGCCTTAGCCCACTTGATGAAAACTGCAACCATGAAGACATTACTTGTTTCCGCACTCCTGTTGTTGACCCCGTTCGCCGTGCAAGCCGAGTGCGCACAGACTGATTTCGCCATCAAGGATTTCAAGACCGAGGTGACCGGTAGCGGCTCAGCCATTCAACTTACCCTCAGCGGCGAGTTGGTCAACAACTGCACCGCCCCGTCTGCTGCCCAGGTTCGCATTGACGCGAAAGACAGCAATGGCAACGTCATCCAGTCCAAGCGCAGCTGGCCCGCCGGCACCACGAACATCGCACCCGGCGCATCGACGAAATTCGACCTTGGCCGGCAGTTCCACTTCCGGCCCGGCATGGCAACCTACACGGCGACCGTCGTGACGGTACGCGCGTGGTAATGCGCTTGACCATGCTCAAGCGGACTCCGCGCGAATTTGCTGCACGAGCTGCCCAGCGCTGACGTCCACCTACCGGCAACCGGGAGCAATACGCATCCAGTGTGAATGGTGCGACGCTGACAGCATCGGCGCTCGGGCACAAGGACGCTGTCCCCAATGGCGATTGACCGAGCCCCAGAACCCGGCGGGCGGCCTGTTGAACACGAGACACCGTGAGGCCTCGCGGGGCATCGCCTGTGCAGCTACGGTGACTGCATCCGGACCAGGCATTCACTCGTACCACGCCGCTATCTGCGCGTGGTCACCCGCACTCAGTGCAGTACGAACAGTTTGTCGAAGCCGGCCACGCGCAGCGTGCTGCGCAAATCGCTGCTGGCGTTGACGATGCGGATTTCGGCGCGGTCAGCGCCAGCACGCTCGCGCAACAGCAACAACATACCCAGCGCAGAGCTGTCCATTCGGGTCACTTCACCAAGATCGATCACGTAGCTGTGCGCGAGCGCGCTGGTGCCAAGGCACGCGTCGTGAAAATCGCGATGCATGCTGAAATCAAAGCGCTCACCCATCTGCAAGGTCAGGCAATCGCTGTCGTTGTCACGGTTGACGATCACAAGCTGCACTCCCTCAGAACAATTCAATCTCGCCGGCGTCCATCGAGCTTTGCAGTGCCGGACCACGTGAGCGCAGGCGCGCCTTTTCACGCTGAACGGCGAGCCGCCCACGGATACGCTGCGCCTGCTCGCCCAGCACCTCGGCATCAGCCGACGCGCATGCCAAGGCGCCAATATCGTGCGTGCATTCGGTTACCACTTCCTGCAACTCGACCAGGCGGCTGCGCGTCTGCCGCAGCAACTGGCCGAGGATGTCTTCAAATTGCAGCGAGCGAATGGTGGTGGACACATCACTGCCCAGCCCGCGACTGATCTCCACCACCTGGTCGGCCACGGCGCTGGTGCGCGCGTCGCTTTCGGTCACGTGCGTCATCATCGCGTCAATGCCACCCTTGGCTGACAACGCCACGTTCAGATCTTGCGACGCCATGGTGCCGACCAGACCGCGCAACTGTTCCATCGCGGCGCGCGCACGCTCGACATGACCGCCAATCTGCTCGTTGAACTGGTTGGAATTGCTGGCCAGGTTGCGGATCTCGCCAGCCACCACGGCAAAGCCGCGACCCGACTCACCGGCGCGCGCAGCCTCAATGGCGGCATTCAACGCCAGCAGGTTGGTCTCCTCGGCAATCGTGTTGACGTTTTTCAGCAGGCCAAACACCGCATCCATTTCCTTGGCCATGCCGTCGATGCGATACACGATGCGCAGGCTTTCACGCGACATCTGCACGATCATGCCGACAAAGTGCTGCAGCAGATCAGCCGTACGCGCGGCAAAATCCTGCACCGAAACGCCATCAGTTTGCGCGTCGATGATCTGCTTGAGCAACGACTGCTGCAACGCGGTCTTGTTCGACAGACCATCAAAGCCGCCACCAAGCTCGGACACGGCGTCGTTGAGCAGACCAAGGCCCTGATGCAATTCCCGCGCGGCGTCGCCAAGTTCATCCACCAGCGCGCCACGCACATCCTCCAGCGCGACGCGCACCGATGCGCTGACATCGGACGCGGCCACGGGCTCAGCACGAACCACGCGGCGACATTCCAGCGCCCACGCGATACTCAGCACGACCAACAGCAGCGGCGCCAACCACGCGGCGGACCAGACCAGACTCAATGCTACGGCCAGTACGCTGGCAGGCCATGCCCAACCTATTCGAGCCAGCGGCCGACGGACAAAGCGATCAATCACGGCCATGAGCGGATATCCAGGCATCAGGCGCGCCTGGCGCCATCGTGGGACTGGCGCGCCAGCAGCAACAAGCGCGCAGCAATCTGATCGAGCGGCAGCATTTCCCGCGCCGCACCCAACTTCCAGGCGGCCCCGGGCATGCCCCAGACCACCGAACTCTCTTCGTCCTGCACCAGCGTGGCGGCACCGGTCTGCTGCAGTTCCAGCAGGCCACGCGCTCCATCATCGCCCATGCCGGTCAGCAGCGCGGCCACGGCGCCGGCACCGGCACTCAACGCCACCGAGCGGAACAGCACATCCACACTCGGCTTGTGCCGATTCACCAATGGGCCATCGTGCAGCCGGCACACGTATTTGGCACCGTCCCAGGTCAGCAGCAAATGCGCGCCACCGGGTGCGATGTAGGCGTGTCCGGGCTGGACCGACTCTCCATCCCGCGCTTCACACACCTGCATGGCGGAGGTCCGGTCCATGCGTTGCGCAAACGGCCCGCTGAATGCGGCCGGAATGTGCTGGGCAATCATGATCGGCGGTGCGTCTGCCGGCATCGCCTCCAATACCACGCGTACCGCTTCCGTACCGCCGGTCGAGGCGCCGATGGTGATGATCGAGCCATTGCCACGCACGTCCGGAAGCAACCGTTTCGGCAATACCACGTCAGCAGAGAGGCGCGGCGCCACGTCCAGTTTGCGCACTGTCGTGCGTGCGTGCGGTCGCGCCTTGGCCGCAAGCTTCACCTTGGCACAAATCTCTTCCGCAGCGGCACCAAAACTGCTGGTCAGGTCGCTGTCCGGTTTGGCGAAGAAATCGACTGCACCCAGCTCCAGTGCGCGCAAGGTGACGTCAGCACCACGCACGGTAAGCGAGGAGACCATCACCACCGGCAGGGGGTGCAAACGCATCAGGTTCTCCAGAAATGTGAGCCCGTCCATGCGCGGCATCTCCACGTCCAGCGTAAGTACATCCGGGTTCAACTGCTTGATCTTTTCCCGGGCGATGAGCGGATCGGCCGCGCTACCGACGACCTCGATCGCTGGATCACTGGACAGCATTACCGCCATCAGCTTGCGTACCAGCGCTGAATCGTCAATCACCAGAACGCGGATTCTTTCCATCACCATCCATCCATCACAAACCAGCACACTGACCCCGAACAAAACAGGATCGTCGCTAGAAAAGCTCAACCTCACCCTTTATCGGGTCTTTGGCCAAACGCTTGAGGTACACGGGCTCGTCTGCCACCAAGGCCGCGTCGTCCTGACGCCGCAGCAGACGTACGCGCGCCCGTCCGCTATGTGGAAAAAACTGGATCTGGCGCGGATACACGTCACCCAGATCAGACGCGCACAGGTTCAAATTCTCCGCCGCGATGTAACGCGTCACGAATTCGATATTGCGCTGCCCGATATCACTGAGTTGCGTCAGCACCCGACCACCGCCAAATACCTTCAACTGCAAGTCGGCGCGCAGGCAGCCGGTCATGAGCATGGTGTTGATCAACTGCTCCATGGCGTCGCTGCCATAGCGTGCGGCACGTCCGGCAGTTGCCGACCAGCTGTCCGACCCACCCGAGGGTTCGGGCAACATGAAGTGATTCATGCCCCCGATGCCCATGCGTGGATCGTGGATGCATACCGACACGCACGAACCGAGCACCGTGGTGATCAATTCCTCATGGGCGCTGACGTAAAACTCGCCGGGTAACACCTTGACGACCACGCACGCCTGGGTCGGGTCCCAATAACGACGCAAATGTTCGAAACCCGGCAGTACCTCCGACGCGATAGTCGGTACCGCGTTGGCATGTCCGCTCCCCATCAGGCGAGCTTCCGATAGACCGTGCGGCCGACCAGTTCAAACGCTTTGCTTATGCCATGCAGCGATTCGGAATGGCCAAGAAACAGATAGCCCCCCGCCGGCAACAATTGCGCATAGCGGGCAAACAACCGCTGTTTGGTCGGCTGGTCGAAATAAATCACCACATTGCGACAGAAGATCGCATCAAACGGCCCGCACATGGGCCAGGCGTGCAACAGATTCAACGGCTCGATACTCACCAACTCGCGCAGGCGCGGGTGCACGGTGGCGAGCCCGGCGTAGGCGCCTTCACCGCGCAGCATCCAGCGTCGACGCCGTTCATCGCTGATACCAGCCAGGCGCTCCAGCGGATACACGCCCCGGCGCGCCGTCTCCAGCGCCTGGGGAGACAAGTCCGTGGCCAGAATCCGGGCATCCACTGGACGCTCACTGCGCTCCAACGCCTCCGCCAGAACCATCGCCAGCGCGTATGGCTCCTCACCCGTGGAACAACCGGCAGACCAGAGCCGCAAGCGGTCACCGTCACGGCGCTTTTGCTGCAGCCAGCGCGGCAACAGTTCATCGGCCAGCAGATCGTAGTGATGGGCTTCACGGAAAAACGCTGTGACATTGGTGCTGATGGCGCTGGACAACTCCCCCAGCTCACTTTGCGGATCGCTGCGCAACAGGGCGCAATAGTCAGCAAACCCTGGCAACCCGAGCGCGCGCAGACGCCGCGCCAACCGGCCTTGCACCAGCTGATGCTTGTGCTCGCCCAGGGAGATACCGCATTGCTGCAACACGAACGCGCGCAGAAACTGGAACTCGGCGTTACCCAACTGCGGTCCGCCACTGGCAGCGAGCTCGCCATCGCGCAGCATGCCAGCGGCTACGTCCACGCTCAGAATTCCTTCCAGACACCAGTTGCTGCATTGCTCGGCTCGGCCACCGCGCGCAGTGGACGATTGGCCGCAACCGGTGTATTGCGCACAACTGCGAACACCGCTTCAGCCTCGGCTGCGGCGACATGCGCAGGGACGGACTTCGCCGCTGGCGCAGATGCATCGGCATGCAGGTGGAAAAACCCGACTTGTTCGGTCAACTCTGTCGCCTGTTCGTGCATCGCCCGCGCGGCAGCGGACGCTTCCTCGACCAATGCGGCGTTCTGCTGGGTCATCTCATCCATCTGCATGACCGCGTTGTTCACCTGATCAATGCCAGCCGATTGTTCCTGGCTGGCGGCGGCAATCTCCGCGACGATGTCGGTGACTTTTTTCACGCTGTCGACAATCGCGGCCAGGGCCTTGCCGGACTCGTTGACCAGCTCCTTCCCGCTGCGCACTTTTTCCTCGCTGTCGGTGATCAAGCCCTTGATCTCCTTGGCCGCGTTTGCGCTGCGCTGCGCCAGATTGCGTACCTCGGTGGCGACCACGGCAAAGCCGCGACCCTGCTCACCTGCGCGCGCGGCCTCAACGGCAGCGTTCAACGCCAACAAGTTGGTCTGGAAAGCGATCTCCTGGATCAGCCCGACGATGTCGGCAATCTTGCGGCTGGACGCATCAATTTCACCCATCGCAACAATCGCCCTACCCGCTACCTCACCACCAGATTCGGCCTGTTCCCGGGCGCTGCGTGCAAGCTGGTTGGCGTGGCTGGCATTTTCCGCATTCTGCTTGACGGTCGAGGTCATCTCCTCCATCGACGAGGCGGTTTCCTCCAGGCTGGAGGCCTGCTCCTGCGTGCGCTGACTGAGGTCATCGTTGCCGCGCGCGATCTGCTGCGCAGCTGTGCTCACTGCTTCCGAGCCGTTACGCACCTCACCCACGGTGAGCGTGAGCCGTTCGTCCATCAAGCGGAACGCATCCAGCAACCGTCCCAGCTCATCCTTGCGCCGGCTGTTGATACGGTGTCCGAGCTGGCCTTGCGAGATGGCATGCGCCACTTTCACCGCATGATTAAGCGTGCCGACAATCGAGCGAATCACGAAGAACGCCAACAGCAGCGCGAACAACATGCCCACACCCAAGGCAATGAAGGCAACCACCCGAATGTGCGCATAACTGGCCGCAGCGGCCATATACCGTGCATCGCTCCCCTGCTTGCGCAACTCGATCATCTTGCGCATTTCTGCGTTCATGATCGATACGTTTGGCAGCACGTCCGAATACAACAGGTCACGCGCGCCTTCATCCCCCTGTTGCAGCGCGTCGACCACTTCCGTCAGCGAGGACGTCACGTCGTTACGCGCGCTCTCGAACGCCACCCACTGTTTCTTCTCGGCCGGCGACATGCTTGCGGCTCCGAGCTTTTTCAGCGTGACCGCGTTCTCCGTCTGCAAGCGGGTTACGCTCGCCAGCTTCTGCGTGGTCACGGACTTGTCGCCTCCGTGAAACGCGGCTTCGCTCAGCGCGATGAAATTGTTCAATGAACCACGCGCCACATCGTTGACACCCGCCAACGGCAGCAACTCGTTCTGGTAGATCTGGCGCATGCTTTCGTTGCTGTCAGCCAGCGCACCCATACCCGCCCAGGTGCCAATCAGCAACATGGCGCACAACAGGCCCAGCACGCCGATGAGACGCGCCTTGATCGTCAGCGTCATCTCGCCGGCGAGTTTTATCAGTGACTCTTTGATCTTCATCGCGTCATTCCACTCATTCAGACGGCCAGCCGGAACGGCCGGCGTGGTCAGCAATTTCAGGCAGCAACTTCCACCTCACGCACCCCCGGGAGGGCTGCATCCAGCGTTTCCACATCCTCGGGGCACATGAGTTTTTCCACATCCAGCAACATCACCAGGTGTCCGTCGTGAGTGGCGAGACCCTGCAGATAGTCCGTATCCACCACGGCACCCAGATCCGGCACCGGCTTGATGGCCGCCGGATCAATGTCGATGACGTCAGACACCGCATCCACCACGATGCCAAACAAGCGCTCGCCAATGGCGACGATGATCATCACGGTGGTGTCGTTGTAGCTTTCGCGCACCAAGCCGAAGCGCAGGCGCAGATCCATCACCGGCACAATCGCGCCACGCAGGTTCAACACACCAAGCACATAGGCAGGCGCCTGCGGTATGCGCGTCACATGCGACCAGCCGCGAATCTCGCGCACGGCCAGGATGTCCACGCCATATTCTTCGTCAGCGAGCGCAAACGTGAGCTGCTGCAATGGCGCCACAGTGACCGGAACCTCTTCATACATGGACGTGTTACCTCATGGCGGGTTGCAGGCGCCCTGCTTCGGTGACTGTGTCGACGCTGGACGCGAAAACTTGAGCAAGATGCCAAAGCACTCGAGGCCGTCGGCAACACCGGTATGGTGGCGAGCGCACCATGCCCGCCATTCACCCACCCGCTGGTGACAGTCGAG
>DATCWU010000320.1:0-7936 GCA_036566165.1 Rhodanobacter sp.
CATTCCCGTGCGCGAGGCCTGCTACGCAGCCATTGTCTCGCCGCTGTCCGATGAAGCCACGCTGGTGGGCGCCATGCACGATCTGGTCGACGCCACGTTCGTCTGACGGCGCCCAGCCGCTTGCGGCAGCGCGCAGGAGCCTCGCCATGGCCGAAGCTGAAGACGTCATTCTGGATGCCGCACGCCACGCGACGATTTATGCCCGCGCGCTGTGGTCGCGGTACCGACCGACCGTACCGCACGCGCCGCCATTGGCACTGGCCGACGTGGCGCCACGACTCGACTTGCTGATTTCCGCGCTATACGAGCGCAGTTTCGCGCTGCGCATCGCGCAAACACCCGCGCCGCCAACCTTCCTCGCACTGCTGGTGCAACGTCGCCACGGACCGTTGCACCGCGCCGCGCTGCCAGCTACCGATGGCGTGTCGATCTGGCTGCCAGCCAACCTTGGGCAATTACCCGCCGACACTGCTGCGCTGCATTACCGCGCGCTCGCACTGCAGCAGGCCACCCGCGCCATGCGGGGCACGGCTGCCCACGCACCGGACGCGCACGACCCGCTGCTGCGCGCGCTGTACTTGCTGTGCGAGGCGGCCGCGGCAGACCGCGAGCTGGCGCGTACCCTGCCAGGCGTGGCGGCGAACTTGGCTGCCCTGCGCGCGGCGGCATTGCGCGCACGGCCAGCACTGGCCACATTCCCTGCCCAACTGCAGCCACTGGAAACCCTGCTGCGCGGCGTGCTCGCCGCACCGTACGCCGGCGGCCAGGAAAGCGGCGGCCTTGGCTCGCCGTGCGCCACCCCGGCCGCATCCTTGCGCCGCGCACAGCAGCTCGCCGCGCACCTGCGCGCCACCGCGGCACGGCAAGATTTCGGTTCACACCCCTTGCTGCAAGACCAGTGGACCGGTGACTTGCGCACCCCACCACGCCCCCCTGCCGGCACGCCGGGCAGCGGCCATGCCGACCCGTTTGACGCGCATCAAAGCGCCGCCCGCAGCGCGCGCCTCGCCCGTCGGCCAGATGTGCGCGAAGCCGACGATGAGGAAGACGACGAGCGCCCCGGCGCCTGGATGGTGCAAACCGCGCAACCGCACGAACAGGCGGAGGATCCCGGCGGTCTGCAACGCCCCACCGATCGCGACGACACCACCGCCGCGGACGAATACGCCGACGCGTTATCCGAGCTGCCGGAAGCGCGCCTGCTGACGCGGCCCGGTTGCCCCAAGGAAGTGTTGCTGTCCGACGATCCACCCGACCCCGCCGCGCACGCCGAAGCCCCGCCGCAAACCAGCACCGAGCATGCACTGAGCTATCCGGAATGGGACTACCGCATCCACGCGTATCACGCGCCCGGCGCCACGGTGCATGTGTTACCGGCGGCGAGCGGCCCGCCAGCGTGGGTCGAACACACGCTCAATGCGCATCGCGGCATGCTGCACGAAATCCGCCGCCGCTTTGAAATTCTGCGCGCGCGACGCCTGCGCGTGCACCGTCAACTGGACGGCGACGAACTCGATCTGGCTGCGTATATCGAGGGCCACGCCGATTACCGCGCCGGCCTGCCGCTGCCGCAGCGCCTGTATCAAAGCCAGCGTCGGGTGCAGCGCGACATGGCGATCATGTTGCTGATCGATGTCAGCGGCTCGACCGACGGCTGGATCGTCGGCAACCGACGCATCATCGACGTCGAACGCGAAGCACTGCTGCTGGTATGCATTGCACTGGAAGGCCTGGGCCAGCCATACGCCGTGCAGGCATTTTCCGGGGAGACAGCGCACGGCGTGATCATGCGCGAGGTCAAGCGTTTCGACGAGCCCTACGGTGCGGTCGTCGCCTTGCGCATCGCCGGACTGGAGCCGGAGCACTACACCCGCGCCGGAGCGGCAGTGCGTCACGCCAGCAACCGACTGATGCAGCAAGCCGCGCAGCACCGGCTGCTGTTGTTGCTGTCCGACGGCAAGCCGAACGACATGGATCACTACGCAGGCCGCTATGGCGTGGAAGATCTGCGCCAGGCCGTGATCGAAGCAAAGCTGCAAGGCATCTCGCCGTTCTGCCTGACCATCGATCGCCAGGCCGCGAACTATCTGCCGTTCGTGTTTGGCGCCAGCCAGTACGCGCTGTTGCCCAAACCCGAGTTGCTGCCCACCGTGTTGCTGGACTGGTTGCGTCGATTGGTTGGCCATTGAATCGCTGCGGTCGCGCTGCACGCGGTGTATGGTCAAATCGCACCTGCGGTCAAGCCGCGTCACGCGGCGCCAACAGGGGACACCGCAGGTGCTTGCATTGCCACTTTCTATCACCTGAGGAGAGGCTATGAACATCAGTATCCAGGGCATGTTGCTCATCTGCATCACGTTGTTCGCGATCGCCGCAGCCGGCGGGCTGGTCATGGCTGGCGTGCGCGCGTTTGCCCAACGCAATCCGCCGGCGTGGCTGGCGCTGCTGCACGGGCTACTGGCAGGGGCCGGCCTGACGCTGTTGTTGTTGGTGTACTTCGTCAGTGGCCTGCCGACATTCGCGGCGTGGGCATTGTTGCTGTTCATCGTTGCCGCCGCTGGCGGTGTGGTGCTGAATCTCGGCTACCAGTGGCAGCAAAAACCGCTGCCGTTGAACTTGATGTATGGCCACGCGTTGATCGCGGTGGTCGGTTTTGTCTTGCTGGTCTGGGCGGCAGTCGTCGGCTGACCTGCACGTTTGACGCCGCGGCCCGACTATTTCGGCAACCGCGGCACGCCGTGCTGGTCGCGTTCCTCGACCGCAGTGGGATGCGTATCGGGATACAACGGGTGCGGATTGGCGGCGGTCGGCGCCGCCACGATCTCGCCTCGACTCAACGCGAACGCGCTGTGATAGCTGCGCTGCGCCCGCGCCATATCGCCGTCGCCGGCCCACGCATCGCCAAGCACCTCCCACGCTGCTGCGCTGGGAGCCAATGCCAGCGAGCGCTCCAGGTATTGCCGCGCCTTGCCCCACAGCTTGAGGCGCACGCACATGCGGCCCAATGCCAGCAGCAAGACGGCGTCATTGGCATGTGCATCCAGCCAGCCCTCGGCGCGATGCAAGCGCGCCTCGACATCCTCGCCGACCAGCGCACCGTAGGTGTCGATCAGCAGTGGCGACCATTCGCGGCGCAATGCCGATTCCAGTTCATCCATCGCCGCCAGGGTCAGACCGAAGCCGGCGGCGCGGCGCGCATACGCATCCACGACGGCAGCCACCCGCCGCTGCGCCTTCGGCAGCTGTGGCCACAGGGCGTCCAGAGTAGCGCCGTCGGTGGTGGCCTGGATCAACGCAACCAGCACCTGCGCTTCCAGCACCGCATAACCGCGCGTACCGAGCGCCCCACTTTTCTGCAACGGGGCAAGTGCGCTGCGCGCGCGCACGGGGTCGTTTGCGGCCAACGCGGCAAGTGCGAGCTCGCGCCAACCATTCGGCGTAAGGCTGCCCTTGTCTGCCTCGGGTGTGAGCAGGGCCAGCGCTTCGGCTGGCTTGCCGTCGCGGCGCAACACGCGGGCACGCAACGCGCGGGCGGCCAGCGGCGCGGACTGTGCAGCCTGATTCAGCGCCTCCAGCGCACGCGCGGATTCGCCGCGGCGCAACGCTGCTTCGGCACTGGACAGCAACGCCGGCCCGCGCAGGCTGTCCAGCTGTGCGGCGCGATTGAGATCGCGCTCGGCATCGCCATGCCGGCCTTCCACCAGCGCGACCAGGCCTGCGTTCAGTCGCTGCTGACTCACCCGGCGATGGCGCCGCGAGAACGCCCCGAACGGCCAACGCAGCAGATGCCACAACGTCGTCAACAGTGCCCACGCCAACATCAGGATGACGACAGCGGCAACCAGCGTAGTCTGCACGCGCCAGCCGCGCACCCGCAGCAACACATAACCGGGATCATCCGCCACCCAATGCCAGCCAAATGCTGCCGCCGTGGCGACAATCACCAGCAACAGCAACCAGCGCCACAACTTCATGGCGTCTTGCCGGCCGGTGCCGACGGCCGGGGTGCCGCCGCCGAGCCGGCTGCCGCTGGCGTCAACGCGTGCACTGCGCGCAAGTTGCGCAGCTCGGTCAGTGCCGCGCCCAGCGCAACGGGCGCTGCGGTCGGCAGCGCCGCACGCAACTGCTGCAGCGTGGCACGCGCCTGCTGCACCTCCGCCGCGTGGGTATCGAATTGTGCGGACACGCTTGCCTCCACGCGTTGCAATGCAGCCGCATACGCAGCTCGGTCATGGGCCAGCAAGGCGACCTGCGCCTGGGCCAGATCCAGCGCGGTCAGCTCGCGCGCAAAACGTGCATCCGCCACCGCCAGCGGTGCGCCGTTGTCACGCTGCACGGTAATCACCCCGGCCAGCGCCCGGCTTATCCGCGACCACGCGCTGGTGGCCGTCGTCGCCGCAGGACGATCCAGCGGCTTCAGCGGCCAGGTGGCCAGGCTGCCACGCAGATCCTGCAACTGCTGCAACGCCACGTCCTGTGTGGGTGGCCGGCTTTTCGCCAGCGCGTCACGTTCGGCGCTGATACTCTGGCGTACCGCGCTGAACGCGCCGTCGTTCACCGCCGCCAGGGTCTGATCCGCCAGCGCATATGCGGCCAGTGCCCCTTGCGCATCGTTGAACAGACGGTAGCGCTCCGCAGCCATGCGCAACAGCGACTCGGTCTCGTCCAACAGCAGTGGATCACGGCCGGACGAGGTCTTTTCCACCAGCTTGGCCACGGCGTCTTCCAGACGACGCGTACGTTCACCCTGGCCCAGCAGCTCTTCGCGCAACGCGCGGTTGACCTGCGCGGCATCCCCAAGGCGCTGATCGAGGCCGGCGCGTTCGCCGCTGACCGCAGCCAGCGCCGACTCCAGCGCGGCCACACGTTGCTGCACGCTGCTCAGGGTGGCGCTGTCGGCAGCTGCGTGCTGAGTCTGCTGCCACTGCCGCCAGCCCACGTAACCCGCGGCGAGCACGGCGATCAACGCCAGCAGCACAGCCAGTGCGAGCGTGCCGCCACCGCCGCGCGGCGCTGATTCACGCGCCACGCGCGCCGGCGCCGCCGGCGAAGGATGCGGGCGAGCGCCCTCGGGCGTCGGGGTCGGGGTGTCTGCAGTGCTCATGCGCGCATGCTAGCAGCCACACCGACGCGTTCGCAGCAAGGGCGCGTGAAAACTGCCACTCGTCGCTACCGGCTCGACCACCCTCAGACCACGCGCAGCGCGGCGTCCAGCAAATCGGTCGACAGCGCAGACGCCGCCAGTACGATGCGTGCAAATCCCGCAGCATGCGCCACAGCGGCCAAGCGCTCGCTGCTCACCACGGCGGTTGCTGCCAGCCAGCGTGCCCGTGCCTGCGGCGGCAATTGTCCATGCAGGTTGCGCACTGCCTCGGCGCTGGACAACAGCACACACGCGGACGGTGGCAGGCCCGCCAGTGCATCGATGTGACGCCGATCCAGCCGCGCCGGTACCCGTCGATAGACATGCACCTCACGCAGGTGTGCACCACGTGCAGTCAACTCCCGGCCCAGCACCCCACGCCCGCCGGGCGCGCCGATCAACGCCACGCGCCGGCCGCGCACCGTCGCCAATGCGGGATGACCGAGCAAGCCCTCGGTGTCCTGCCGCCGCGGTACCAGCGGCGCGCCGACGCCATGCCGACGCAGCGCGCGCGCCGTACCCTGGCCGACCGCCAGTACATCAGCGCACGTGCGCAGCGGCGCCAGTCGCGCGGCGAAGCGCACGGCCGTCGGGCTGGTGAACACCAGCAGTTCATCACCCAGTGCGGCCAGCAGCGCCGCCCGCGCCACGCCTGCATCCGGTGCACCGCGCAGCGCCATCCCCGGCAGCAACACCGGTACGCCGCCCGCGGCACGCACCTGTCGCACCAGCGGCCCCGCACTGCCGACCGGACGCGTGATCACCACGGAGCGACCATCCAGACTGGAGCCAGACCTCGCTGATTGTCGCTGCACGCGCGCATCTCCCCACTGGCCACGCTGGCTCCAGTGTAGCGGTCGACCTACACTACGCGGCCCTGCCGCCCGGAATCGTCGTCACCTTGAACACCGTGTCCAACTTGTCGCCCATCATCGACACCCCATGCGCCCCAGCCAGTCGCATCGCCTCGGCACATACGCTGACCCAATTCATGCGCGAGGAAATTCCGCTGGCGCGCGCCATGGATGTGCAATTGGGCGAGTGCACCGGCGACATGCTTTGCCTGCGCGTGCCGCTGGCACCGAATGTCAACGACAAGGGTTGCGCATTCGGCGGCAGCCTGGTCAGCCTGATGACGCTCAGCGGCTGGGCGCTGGTGGAGCTGGCGTTGCGCGAGCGCGGCGAAACGTGCGATCTGTATGTGGGTGAATCGACCGTGCACTACCTTGCACCGTTGTGGGGCGATTTTCGCAGCGAAGCGCGACTGGCCGACAGCAACCACTGGGCAACGTTCTTTGCCACGCTTGCGGCACGCGGCAAGGCACGCATTGAAGTTGCATGCCTGGTGCCCGGCGACAACGGCGCCAGCGCGGCTACCTTGAGTGCACGCTTCATCGCCAAGCGCCGGCAGTGAGGCCATCCCGGCTGGCTTGAGGCAGAATGCATGCAGTCATCACTGCGGGGGATACCATGCGTCGCATTCTGGGCACTCTTGCCATGCTCGCCGTCGTGGCACTCGCCGGTTGCGCGGCGCAGACGCGCAGCGACTCGCTGACCACCACCCTGAAGGCCTATGCCAGCACGCTGCGCTGGGGCGATTTTGCCAGCGCCATGCAATTCGTCGATCCCGAAGCACGCACCGCGCATCCGGTGAGTGCGCTGGACATGGCGCGTTATCGGCAAGTGCGCGTCACCGAATACAACGACGATGTCGGGCCGGTCCCCGTCAACGACATGGAAGTGCGGCAGACGGTGCGCATCAGCCTGGTCAACGTCAACACGCAAGCTGAGCGCACGATCACCGATCAGCAGACTTGGCACTATGACGCAGCGACCAGTCACTGGTGGCTGACCAGCGGACTGCCGGACATCACCCGCGACTGAGCCACACCCGCCACCCGATTCCGCACCCGCCAGCAACGCGCGAGACGTTCAAAGCGGCGCTTCCGCGGCGAGCGCGCCGCGGACACCATGTTGCTGCGGAGTACGCCGGAAAGCGCTGCGTCCGTATAATCCCCGATTCACCCGAGCCGGCGCGGTCACCGCGTCCGTGGAATGACGATGAACGATTTTCTGCACAAGTTGCCCGAGTTCGTGGGCAACCACCTGGCCCTTTCCGTACTGTTCGTGATCCTGCTGGTGGCCTTGCTGGTCACCCAGTTGATGAGCTTGTTCAGCAAGACCCGCGAGCTGACACCGGCCGGGCTGACCGGGTTGATCAATCGCGAGAGCCCGCTGCTGATCGACCTGTCGGCGATTGCCGATTTCGAAAAGATGCACGTGCCCGGCGCCCGCCACGTGGCGATGAGCCAGTTCGATCCGGAGAGCAAGGACCTGCTCAAGGTCAAGGAGCTGCCGGTGGTAACGATCGATCGCGATGGTCGCGGCAACTCGCTGAAGGCCGCGTCACGCTTGACCAAGGCCGGCTTCACCAAGGTGCACACGCTGGCCGGCGGCACGCTGGCCTGGCGTGAGGCCCAACTGCCCGTGGCCAAGGGCAAGAAATAGTCGGCATTTACGGCGGATGCGCGCTCAGACGGCGCTGAACCCGGCCCGGGCGGCAATGATCTGCGCCAGCACATCGGGCGCGTAGTCGAACGAATCGAAATACAGCCGCGACTCCCGTGCACCGGCGTCGACAAACCACTGGCGCCCGGCATCGACCATTTCCGGCGGTCCACTCATGTACACGTCAAACCCCGACAGATCCGGCAAGTCTGCCAGCACCGCCTCGTGGACCAGGCCGCAACGCAACCCGGCCGCTTGATCCGGGTCCGAGACCACGGCGCAAAA
>DATCWU010000110.1:0-1827 GCA_036566165.1 Rhodanobacter sp.
TTTTTTGCGCGGCGACCGGCGCCGATCACGTACGACAGCAGGCGCAACAGCGCCGGTTGCAGCGGCGTGTAGATGTTTTCCAGCGCGTCGTTGCTGCGGTCGGCGGCCAGTACGTATTGCGCCAGATCGTTGGTGCCGATAGCGAGAAAGTCGCAGTGTTCCAGTAGCGCACGCACATTGATTGCGGCCGCCGGTACTTCGATCATCGCGCCCAGTGGAAGCCGCTCGGGCAGGTCGACGTTTTCCCGTTTCAGTTCCTGCCGTGCCAGGTTGAACAGCGTGCGCACGGCAATGAGTTCGTCCGGTTGCGTCACCATCGGTACCAGCACGCGTACCGGGCCGTAACATGCCGCGCGCAGAATGGCGCGTATCTGCGTGGAAAACACCGCCGGGTAATGCAGTGACAGGCGCACGCCGCGCACGCCCAGTGCCGGGTTGTCTTCCCCGCGCATCGCCAGCCCGGCCGCATCCGCCTTGTCCGCGCCCAGGTCCAGGGTGCGGATGGTTACCGGCGCGCCACCCATGCCCAGCACGAGATCGCGATAGGCGTTGAACTGCTCTTCTTCCGAGGGTAGGCGCTTGCGCCGGAGAAACAGGAATTCGGTGCGATGCAGGCCGATACCATCCGCACCGCGCCCGCGCGCCAGCGCCACGTCGGCGGGGGATTCGGCGTTGGCCAACAGACGAATGGCCACGCCGTCACGGGTGAGTGTCGGCACGTTGGCGAGCGTGGCCAGGCGCCGGCCCTCGATCGCCGCTTGGCGCTGCCACGCGCGGTAATGGGCCAGGTCCGGCGCCGTGGGATGCACCACCGCTTCGCCGCGTTCGGCATCCAGCAGGATCAGGTCGTCGTCGTGGATGCTGGACAACGCATCGCGCGCGCCTACCAGCATCGGCAGGCCGAGACTGCGTGCCAGGATCGCGCTGTGCGAGTACGCACTGCCGGAGCTGGCGACCACGCCGAGCAGACCGTTGCCGGCCAGCTGCGCCATGTCGGCCGGCGCGATGGAGTCGGCAATCAGGATTTCACCCACGCGCGCGGCGAGTTTGCGTTCCTCCGGGCTGGTCTGGCGTTGCAGCGCGGAGATCACGCGGTTGATGACCTGCTCGACATCTTCCTTGCGACTGCGCAGGTACGGATCATCCATGGCGTCGAACACGGCCGCCAAGCGATCGCGTTGTTTCTTCAGTGCCGCGCCGGGCCGGTAGCGACCAATGCGCACCATGTCTTCGAGGCCGCGCAGCAATTCCGCGTCATCCAGCAGCAGGCTGTGCGCGTCGATGAACTCGTTGACCTCGCGGGCGAGCACGCCATGCAGTTTATCGCGCAGCTCGCGCAACTCCTGCCGTGCGGTTTCCAGCGCGCGATCGAGCAGCAGCAGCTCTTCGTCGATTTCGCTCTCGGCCAGCGGACGCGTGTCGATTGCGTAGCGGCTTGGCTGCACCAGCCGGGCACGCCCCAAGGCCATGCCATGCGCGGCGACGGTGCCGGCCAGCACATGTCTCATGGTGTGCTCCGGGCGTGAACGCGAGGCGTGGGCCGGAGGACGGGTGACATGACACCCACAGCCACCAGGTTGGTGCCGACGCATCGCTGCCGCACGGGTCCGAAGCGGACGGTTGCGGCGTGCGCCGGAGTGCAAACGTGAAAGGCGGGCATACCCGTAAATGATGCACACGGCTGCTGAACGGGCGCCGATTTTGTACCGGGGTGTCGGCGTTGCAGCTGTCCGCGCTCGCGCGTGGCAGCGCTTGCGCCATGGCGCTGAAGCTTGCCGCCGCGCACACGCCGGGCGCTTGACTGGCGGCTGCCGGCAGCGCGCGGCA
>DATCWU010000338.1:0-9627 GCA_036566165.1 Rhodanobacter sp.
GGGCTGATGCCGGTGCGGTATTGGTCGGCGGGCCAGAAGCGCGAGGAATCGGGTGTGAGCATTTCATCCATCACGTACAACTTGCCGTTGGCGTCGGTGCCGAATTCGAACTTGGTGTCGGCAATAATGATGCCGCGCTCGGCCGCATACGCGGCGGCCCACTGGTAGATGGCCAGCGTGGCGTCGCGTACCTGGCCAGCCAGCTCGCTGCCGACCGCGTTGACCACGCTGGCATAGCTGACGTTTTCATCGTGGTGGCCGGAAGCCGCCTTCGTCGACGGGGTAAAGATCGGCTCCGGCAATTGCTGCGCCTGCTTGAGTCCGGGCGGCAGCGTGATGCCGCACAACGCGCCGCTGGCCTGATAGTCCTTCCAGCCCGAGCCAATGAGGTACCCCCGCGCGATCGCTTCCACCGGCACCGGTTGCAGCCGCCGCACCACGACCGAGCGCCTGGCGTACAGCGCCAGATCGGTACCCGCCGGCAGCACGTCGGCCACCGGCACGTCAAGCAGATGGTTTGGCACCAGATGCGCGGTCCGGGCAAACCAGAAGTTGGAGATCTGCGTCAACATCTCGCCCTTGCCCGGGATGGGGTTGGGCATGACCACGTCAAATGCCGACAGCCGATCCGTGGCCACCATCAACAGTCGATCATCGGGCAGCGCATAGACGTCGCGCACCTTGCCGCGATGGATCAGTTCCAGGCCAGGCAGGTTGGATTGCAGCAGGGTGGTTGGCACTTTCGGTACGTCCGCAAGCTCGGGAGGGCACTATTCTAGCCGTTGCGCCGCAAAGGGATCACCACGCGCTGCTAGTATTGCAAGCCTTTCCATGGTCGTTGTTGCCGATGCACATCTTGATGATGGCGGTTTTGTGCGCGTGCGCCGTCGCCAATCCACTTGCTGCAGCGCAGGCTGCCGCCCTGGCGCCGCCAAGTCGCCTGGGCCTGTGCGCGGCGTGCCACGGTGCGCAGGGGCATGCCAGCATGCCGGGTGTGCCGCACTTGGCGGGTCAGCGTGAGGATTATCTGCGCGCGGCGTTGCGCCAGTATCGCGACGGGCAACGCAACGTGGCGGTGATGCGTACGGCAGTGGGTCCGCTCAGTGACGCCGAGCTCGACGCGCTGGCGCTGTGGTACAGCCGGCAATCACCGCTGGTGCAGGGTCAACCGTGAGTTTCACCTACACGCTTTGGTTGGCATTTTTCGGCATGCTCGTTGGCCGCGTGCCTGGCGCGATCATGGGCGCGGTGCTCGGTTTTGTGCTGGACAGTTTGCGCCACAGCCAGCGCCAGCACGCGGTCCCCGAGGCCGGCGGCTTTGTCGGGCCGCTGTTCACTTTGCTCGGTGCAGTGGCCAAGGCCGACGGTCGCGTGTCGGAGGCAGAGATTGCCGTGGCCGAGCGCCTGATGACGCGCATGGGTTTGACCGGCGAACAGCGCAAGCGGGCGGTGGCCAGTTTCAATGTGGGCAAACAGCCCGAGTTTGACGTCACCCGTACCATCGACGCCCTGCGTCGCTGGGCCGGCATGCGCCGCGACCATGCCTTTCCCGTGCTGGATGTGGTGATTGAAACCGTGTTGGCGGAGGGCCATCCGCCGCCGGAGAAAATGGCCATCCTGCGGCAGTTGGCGTTTGCCTTGCGCGTCAGCGACATGGAGTTGATGGCGTTGCTGGCGATGAAGGGCTACGCGTGGAACGCGGGCGCCGGTGCGCATGGCCACGGTCGTGGGCAGACCTATGGGTGGGCCCGCGGGAATGGTTATGTGCCGCCGCAGCGCAACACCCAGGGGCCCGATCCCTATGTCGTGCTGGGCATCGATCGGCAAGCCGACGAACGCACGGTGAAACACGCTTATCGCAAGCTGATTTCCGAGCATCACCCCGATCGCCTCGGTGACTTGCCGGAAGACATGCGGCGGCAGGCCGAGTCGCGCGCCAGCGAGATCAACGCTGCGTATGACCGGATCAAGGAGTTGCGCGGGTTCAAGTAGGAGCCCGCTCGCGGGCGATGCTCTGGCTCTTGCCCTTGCAGGAGCACGCCCGCGGGCGATGCTCTGACCCTTGCCCTTTCGTAGGCAGCGTCGCCCGCCAGCAGGCCCGTGCCTACAATGCATGCCACGAACCTTTGGCCTGGCTGCAAACCATCATGCCCAAACAATCTCCGATCATCGCCCCGTCCATCCTGGCTGCCGACTTCGCGCGGCTCGGCGAGGACACCACTGCAGCACTGACTGCCGGTGCGGACTGGGTGCACTTCGACGTGATGGACAACCATTACGTGCCCAATCTGACCATGGGCCCGATGGTGCTGGCGGCGCTGCGCGGTTATGGCATCACCGCGCCGATCGACGTGCACCTGATGGTCAAACCGGTGGATCGCATCGTGCCGGACTTTGCCCGCGCGGGTGCCAGCGGCATCAGCTTTCACCCGGAAGCCAGCGAGCACGTTGATCGCACACTCGGCTTGATCAAGGAGTCCGGCTGTCAGGCCGGGTTGGTATTCAACCCGGCCACGCCACTGCATTACCTCGATTACGTGCTGGACAAGCTCGATCTGATCTTGATCATGTCAGTCAATCCCGGCTTCGGCGGGCAGAAGTTCATCCCCGGCACACTGGAAAAATTGCGCCAGGCGCGCGCGCGCATCGACGCCAGTGGCCGGCCGATCCGGCTGGAAGTGGACGGTGGGGTGACGGCGGCCAATATCGGTGCGATTGCCGCGGCCGGCGCCGATACCTTTGTGGCTGGTTCGGCGATCTTCCACGCCGGGGACTATCGCGCCGAAATCGCCGCGATGCGACGTGCCATTGGCTGATGGGTTCCGACGGTTGCCGTGGGGCGCAGAAAAAATCCCGACGCAGCGTGCATGCGTCGGGATAAACGTCGTCAAGACGAGAGAGGAAACACCATGTGATTGGCGTTGGCCGCCACCACCGCCTAGAGGGTGAGCGGAAGTGGTGACGGCCAGATCCACGGCAATGGAACGCCGCCAATCACAAAGTCTGACCGGAGGTGTGCCGTTTGGTTCCCGGCCCACCTGAATGGGCTGAACAACACCGCGCCGCCGAGTATGCTGCGCCCTGCGCCACGCCGGCGTAATCGGCGACTTGGCGAACCGTGCCGATCATCGGGGCAACTCCGGAGCCATGCAGAATCTGCCAACGTACATATGGACCGGGCATTTGCGCCGTCGGTTCCCGGCGTGGTGTCGAGCGTTCCCACGCCGTATGGCGGGCATGCTGGCAGGTGTGGCGCTGCTGACCAGCAGCCTGGTGTTTGCTGCGGCGCCGAAGCCGGTGGTGGCGGCCACGCCAGCGACAAGCGGACAGCACTTTGCCGTGCACGGCGCGCGCGATGGCGCGGTGCCGGCGTGGACGCTCAATGCCGTGGCCCCACCTGGCTGGACGGCGGACTGCTGCACCTACGCGAAAGCCATCGGCGTGAACTTCGTGCTGTATCGCGGCGAATGGACCGGCAACCCGCAGCGGGTGATGGTGCTGAACGTGTGGCCGCGCAAATTGCCGACGCTAACCGCGGAGATCGCGGCCGACCGCAAGCATTACCTGCAGACCGACCCCGCCGCGAAAGTCCGCGACATCACCATTCACCACCCTGGCATGCCGTGCCAGGCCACGTGGTACCAAGGCACCGATAAGGTCGACGACATCGTGGTGTTTTGTGCGCCGGCAGCGGCAAGCGGTATCCGCTGGAGCTGGTCGATGACGCTCGACGCCGGCGATACCTCGCGCCGTGCGCTGCTTGACGCCTTCATGCGCGTGGTGATGACTTCCTCGCTCGAGTAGCCCGGGCGCCGAGGCGCAGCGGGCGAACTGGCCGGGCGTGTTGGTGAGGCGTGGGACTGCTATCTTGACGAACTCATCGGCCGTGGACAGCTGCAACGTGATCTCCCAAGACGAATTTGACGCGTTGGCGGCGCAAGGACATACGCGTATCCCGCTGGTGCGCGAGGTGTTTTCCGATCTCGACACCCCGTTGTCGGTGTACTTGAAACTGGCCGACGGTCCGTACACGTTTTTGTTCGAGTCGGTGGAAAGCGGTACGAGTTGGGGCCGCTATTCCATCATCGGCCTGCCGGCGAAGCGCGTGTATCGCCTGCGCGGGCACGAGCTTGAAGTGGAGGATTGCGGCGAGGTCACCGCGCGCCGCCACGTGGACGACCCGCTGGCGGAAATCGAGCAGTTGCGCCAGCACTATGACGTGCCACGCCTGCCGCAACTGCCCGCGTTCAGTGGCGGGCTGGTCGGTTACTTCGGGTTCGAGACGATCGGTTACATCGAGCCGCGCCTGGCGCAGTGGGACCGCGCCGACGAACTGGGCACGCCCGATGTGCTGCTGATGCTGGCCGAAGAGGTGGCGGTGTTCGACAACCTCAAAGGTCGCCTGTATCTGATCGTGCACGCCGATCCGACGCAACCGCAGGCGTATGCCGCGGCGCGGCGACGCCTGGATGCGCTGGTGTATCGGCTGCATCAGGGCGGTGCGGCATATCCGCAACTGGTGCATGCCGAAGCGCTGGACGAGAGCGACTTCAAATCCTCGTTCAGCAAGGACGAGTTCATGGCGATGGTCGAGCGCGCCAAGGAATACATCCGTGCCGGCGACATTTTCCAGGTGGTGCCCTCGCAGCGCTTGAGCGTGGGGTTCCATGCCCGGCCGGTCGATGTGTACCGCGCATTGCGCGCGTTGAACCCGTCGCCATACATGTATTTCGTCGACCTCGGCGATACGCAGATCGTCGGCTCCTCGCCGGAGATCCTGGCGCGGCTGAAAGCCGGCAAGGTCGTCGTGCGTCCGCTGGCCGGCACGCGCCGGCGTGGTGCGACCGATGCCGAGGACCGGGCACTGGAGGCCGAGCTGCTGGCCGACCCCAAGGAGCGTGCCGAGCACGTCATGCTGATCGACCTGGGCCGCAATGACATTGGGCGCATCAGCGAGCCAGGCAGTGTCGAAGTCAGCGATTCATTTGCGGTCGAGCGCTACTCGCATGTCATGCACATCGTGTCGCAAGTGCAAGGCACGGTGCGCGAAGGGCTGTCCTACATGGACGTACTCAAGGCCACGTTCCCGGCCGGCACGTTGAGCGGCGCGCCGAAAGTGCGCGCGCTGGAAATCATCCAGGAACTGGAACCGACCAAACGCAACATCTACGGTGGTGCGATCGGCTGGATCGGCTGGTGGGGCGACGCCGACACCGCCATTGCCATCCGCACTGCCGTGATCCACGGCGGTCGCCTGCACGTGCAGGCCGGCGCCGGCATCGTCTACGACTCCGATCCGGCCACCGAATGGGAGGAGACGATGAACAAGGGCCGCGCGCTGTTCCGCGCCGTGGCGCAGGCGGCGCGAGGCTTGTAGCTCGTGCTGGCTGGGCGCAACCGCGTTGGGGTTGACCATGTTGCCCGGCAGCCACGAACCGCCGTGGGGGCAGCATGATCCATACCGTCTGGCCCTATCTCGCGGTGATGTTACTGGCGGCGGGGTGGTTTCCGGCGCTGGAGCGGCGTTACCGCTGGCGGGTGTTTGCGGTGATGCCGCCGATCGTGTTGACCTACTTGCTGGTGACGGTGCTGGCGGTGGCCGGACTGTGGCAGATCAATACGGAAATCCGTGCGGCGCAGCACATGTTGCTCGGGCAGCTGATTCCCGCGCTGCTGTTTTTGCTGATGATCAATTGCGACCTGCGCGCCATCTTCGCGCTGGGTCCGCGCGTGCTCGGGGTGTTCGCGTGTACGTCGGTGAGCTTGTTTGTGGCGTTCATCGCCGTGTTCCTGATCTATCGCAGCTGGTTGCCTGGCGATGCGTGGCAACCGCTGGCCGCGTTGTCCGGCAGCTGGGTCGGGGGCACCGCGAACATGGTTGCGGTGAAGCAGGCCATCGGCATGTCCGACGCCTATCTGGCCATGTCGTTGCTGACCGACGCGTTGGGTTATTCGGTGTGGGTGGTGGTGCTGTTTTCGGTGGCGCGCCTGGCGCCGGCATTCAACCGCTGGACCGGCGCAACCTCCAGCGCGAAGCTGGGGGTGGCGCCCGTGCGCAGTACGACGCCAACCACGCCGGACAGCGTGTTGCTCTGGCTGGGCCTGGCGTTGCTGGTGGCAACGGGTGCGGCGTGGCTGGCCGGGCGGTTGCCGACTGCGGGCATGGTGTCGCCGGCGACCTGGGCGATCCTGCTGGCCACTGGCGCCGGGCTGCTCGTCGCGCATACGCCGCTGGCGCGCTATCCCGGGGCCAGCACGATTTCCGGCACGCTGTTGCTCGGCGTGGTCGCGGTGCTGGCCTCGCAAAGCAATTTTCAGGGGATCGCCGCTGCGCCGTTGTATGTGCTGTGCGGGTTCTCGATCATTGCCCTGCACGCGGTGTTGCTGGTGGGTTGCGCCCGCCTGTTTCATTTTGACCTGTATCTGTGTGGCATTGCCTCGCTGGCGCATATCGGTGGCGTGGCCGCCACCCCCATCCTGGCTGCCAGCTATGCCCGGACGCTGGTGCCGGTGGGTATCCTGCTGGCGTTGCTGGGCTACATTCTGGGTACCGGTTTTGGTTTGGTGGTGGCGTCAGTGCTGTCCATGCTGGCGGCGATGTGACGGGGCGGCGATCAGGGAGCATGGGCATGCGACTTTCATGGCTGGCGGTTACCGCGTTCGCGCTGGCTGGCGTCGGTACGCCGACGGCGGCGCGTGATGTCGCGGCGACGCTGCCGGTTCCGGCATCCGGCATCATTGGTGTCACCGCTGACCAGCTGACGCCGGCATACTGGATCGCGCGGCAAGCGCAGCCCCAGCGCGTGCTGCTGGATGCCGCGCAGGTCGCCGCGCAGAACGCCCGGTTGCTGCAGCTGGACAGTTCCATGCACGACTTGCGGGCGTTGCCGCCCACGCTCGATCGCGCCCAGGTCACCGGCTGGATCGAGGCGTTGTCGCGGCCTCCGCAGCGTCCGCTGTTCGCCATTGACGGAACACCGGTACCGACAGCCACGCTGGATGCGCTGGTCGACCAACTGGCGCTGGAACGGATTCCCGCGCAACAGAAAACGCGCTATGGCCTGCTGGTGCGGCGTGTGGCGCTGCGTACCTTTCCGACCACGCTGCGGGTCTTCACCGAGCGCGGCGAAACCGACATCGACCGCTTCCAGGAAACCGCGGAAGCCATCGGCACGCCGGTGGTGATTGCGCACACCAGTCGTGACGGCGCGTGGCTGTTTGTGCTCAGTCCGCGTTATGCGGCGTGGGTGGCACGGGGCGATGTGGCCGAGGGCCCGGCGGCGCAAGTGTTCGCCTATGTGGAGCACACGCCGTACCGGGTCGTCACCGGCGCCGACGAACGCACCGTATTCACGCCCGAGCAACCGGCCGTTTCCCGCGTACAGTTGGACCCGGGCACACGCGTGCCGGTGCTGACGGACTTGCCGCCAACGCAACCGGTAAACGGGCAGACGCCCTACACCACGCATGTGTTGCAACTGCCTGTACGCGCGAACGACGGCAGCCTGCAATTCACGCCGGCGTTGCTGCAGAAGCATACCGACACGGCCGCGGCTTACCTGCCATTGAACGCGGCCAATATCATCGGCCAGGCATTCAAGTTGCTGGGCGAACGCTATGGTTGGGGTGGCGCGTATGGCGGCCGCGACTGCAGCAGCTTCGTCGCCGATGTGTATGCCGGCATGGGCGTTGTCATGCCGCGCAATACCGGTCGCCAGGCGTCCAGCCCGGCCTTCGCGCGCACGCTGTTTACCGCGTCAAGCACACCCGCCGAGCGCTTGCGCGCCGCGCACGCACTGCAGGTTGGCGACCTGGTTTACATCCCTGGCCATGTGCTGCTGGTGCTTGGGCAGGTCGACGGCCAGCCGTATGTGATTCACGATGTCGCGCGCATGAGTTATCGCCGGGCCGACGGCAGCATTGCCCGCATCAAGCTCAATGCCGTCTCGGTGACGCCGCTGTTGCCGTTGCTGTTTGACGATCAGCACACTTATGTGGAGCGCATGACCAGCATCGTGCGCATGCGCCGTTGAAGCCGGCAGGCAGGCCAGCAAGGAGCCGAATTTCGTGAACAGCAACCTGCGTGGAGTCGGTGCATGAAAATTACGCACATGGCGTTGGGCATGCTCCGCGTGCCACTGCGCACGCCATTCAAGACCGCGCTGCGCACGGTGAACGTGATCGAGGACGTCGTGCTGATGGTGCACACCGACACCGGTCACATTGGTTATGGCGAAGCGCCGGCCACGGCGGTGATCACGGGCGACACGCACGGTTCGATCATCGACGCGATCCAGCGCTACATCTTCCCGCGTCTGGTTGGGCAGGACGTGGCCGACCTTCATCACCTCACCGGCCTGATCCAGTCTGCGTTGGAAAAAAACACCAGCGCCAAGGCGGCGGTGGAGATCGCCATCCACGATTTGTGGGGGCAACTTTACGGCGCGCCGCTGTACCAGCTGCTGGGTGGCGGCGCGCCGACCATTACGACCGACATCACGATCAGTGTGGACGCCATCGACAAGATGGTGGCTGACTCGCTGCTGGCAGTGGAGCGGGGCTTCACGGCACTGAAAATCAAGGTCGGCAAGGATCTCGGCAGCGACGTCGAACGGGTCAAGGCGATCCATGCGGCAGTCGCCGGTCGGGCCTCGTTGCGATTGGATGCCAATCAGGGTTGGACCGCCAAACAGACGGTGCGCGCATTGCACCAACTGGAAGACGCTGGCATCGAGCTGGAGCTGATCGAGCAGCCCGTGCCGGCACGCGACCTGGCGGGCATGCGTTACATCACCGCCCGCGTGCATACGCCAGTGATGGCCGACGAGAGCGCGTTTGGTCCGCTGGAGGTGCTGGACCTCATTCACCAACAGGCGGCCGACATCATCAACATCAAGTTGATGAAGGCCGGCGGCATCTCCAACGCGCTGCGCATCGCGGACATCGCCACGCTGCACGGCGTCGAGTGCATGATCGGCTGCATGATTGAAACCAGCATCAGCGTCGCCGCCGCCGCGCACGTCGCCGTGGCCAGGGCTGGCGTGATCACCCGCGTCGATCTGGACGGCCCGGCCCTGTGCCAGTTCAACCCGGTCGACGGCGGCGTGGACTTCGCCGGGCCGAACATCACGGTGTCGGCCGCCCCCGGCCTCGGCATCCGTAGCATCCGCGGAGTGGAGAGCATCGACGCCTGACCCGCGTCCGCCCGGGCACCTATCCTGCGCGCGAGTGCCCACTGCCTTGCTCCCTCTCCCCTGGCTCTGCCGGGGAGAGAGGGTTGGGGTGAGGGGCTCTTGATCTGGCCGTTCCGGACATTGCGGCCACGATGGTTCGTTGCTCTATTCGGGCTCCCGGTGCGGGGTAAGCGGGTTGGCCTCCTTGCTGGGCTTACCGTTGACTCCGGACATCCGCCATCCCGTTTGTCAGTTGCGTGTCTCTGGCACGAATCCTGCTTTGGTCGTGGCGAGCTGTTGAAGTCAGCGATGTCGAGAAGCCGCCATGGAAGAAATGATCGATTACGTCAATGCCAAAAATTCGCCGCAGGAGTGGGCGATCCACTTCTTGCTGCGGCATACCGAGTGCCGCACCGCCCTCATGAGCGGCACGAACGAGTGCGACCAGCCGGTC
>DATCWU010000375.1:0-5417 GCA_036566165.1 Rhodanobacter sp.
CACCGGCAACGCAGCGCAACACACGCTGGCGATGGTGACCGCCGCCAGCGTCCCCGGCTGCCGCAGCACGCTGGTCATGCCGTTGCCTGCTGGCGTCACCATGTCGGTGGCGCGACCAGCATGCTGGATCAGCGCGACTGCCCCGAGCACCGCGCCGGCGAACGCTGCCTGCAGCGTGAGATACAGGCCGACCAGTCCGACGGCGGCCCATACCGACGGCGGGTGCGGCTGCGCCAGCAGTGGTGGCAATAGCGAGGGCGGCTGGATTGGCAGGGCGTCGTTGGTCATCGCTATTTCACGCTTGGCCGCAAGTGCGGGTTGGGTGCGTTGGGCACATCAGCCCAGCAACAACGCCCGGCCGACACCAATGCTGGCCATCGCCAGCAGGGCCAGACACGCGAGCATCCCGGTGGCGAAAGCCGGTCCGCGGCTGGCGGGATCGCGCAGGTACGCCAGCGCGTACCACACCCGGCCGACGACCCACACCAGTCCGGCGATGCCCGCCCAGCCGCTGAAGCCGTAGGTTGCCGCCAGCCACAAGGTGGGCAGGAACAGCACGCTGCTCTCGATGGTATTCATCTGTACCCGGTACGCGCGCTCGTACAACGGGTGGCCGCTGGTGGCAGGCGCCTTGATGCCGTATTTGCCGCGTGCACGCCCAGTGACAACGGTGGTGGCGAACAGCAGCAAGACGGTCAGCAACGTCACCAGGGCGGGTAGATGGGTCATGCGTCAATCCTCACGAAGTATCACTTACTGTAGCCGCTACCGGAGCTTGGCGTGACTCCCGGCAACGCGTTATCGTCGCGCTGCGGCGCCGTCACCCGGGTTCACCAGCGGAGGAGTTATGGATTGGCGAAAAGGCGGTAGCAGCGACAACATCGAGCTGCGCAGCGGTGGCGGTGGCGGTGGCGGGCGCGGGTTCGGCGGCGGCCGCATGGGCCTGGGTGGCCTGATCGTGTTGGCGTTGATCGGCTGGATCTTCTTCAAGAACCCGCTGGCGTTGCTGGATCAGGGCGGCGCGCAGGTCGGTGACGCCGGCCCGGGTACGACCACGCAGGTCGACCCGGAGCAGAAGGCCTTCGTCAGCGCCATCCTGGCTTCGACCGAACAGACCTGGGGGGAGATCTTCCAGGCCCGGGGCTTGACCTACGTCGAGCCCAAACTCGACTTGTTCAATGGCAGTGTGGGCACGGCTTGCGGTGGCGCCACGACGGCAGTCGGGCCGTTTTACTGCCCGGGTGACCAGAGGGTCTATCTGGATGTGGCGTTTTTCCAGCAGTTGCAGGAGCAATTGCACTCGTCCGGGGATTTCGCCCGCGCGTATGTCATCGCGCATGAAGTCGGCCACCATGTGCAACAGTTGACCGGGGTGTTTGACCGGGTGACCGCCGCGCGCCGTCGTGGCGCGCCGATGGACGGTGCCGCCGGCTTGTCCGTACGCCAGGAATTGCAGGCCGATTGCTACGCCGGGGTCTGGGGCAATCACAGCCAGCGCAAACTGCAATGGTTGGCGCCGGGGGATATTGAATCCGCGCTCAACGCGGCCAGCCACATTGGTGACGACGCCTTGCAGGAACAGGCGCAGGGCCGGGTGCGGCCGGACACGTTCACCCACGGCACCTCCGCGCAGCGCGTGCACTGGTTCAAGACCGGTTTCAGCAGCGGCGACGTGGCGCAGTGCGACACGTTCAGCGGCGCACTTTGAGCGCCTGCGCCAGACAGGGTCTGGCGCGCGCCGCTGGCGGCATTGCTATTTGCGGCGCGGCGGCTTGAAACCATCGGCGCGTGGTTTGAATCCGCCAGCGCGGGGTTTCGGGTGAAAGCCGGCTTTGCGTGAGGGCGGCGCGCCCGGCGTGCCGTTATCGCCGTCGCCTTCCTTGCCGTCCCATTCGTGGATGCGCAGTTGCTGTTGCACGACCCAGACTTTTTTCAGGTGCTCGAAAATTTCGCTGGGCATGCCTTCGGGCAGGTCGATCAGGCTGTAGTGGTCGCGGATGCTGAGGCGACCGATGAATTGGCTGTCCAGCCCGGCCTCATTGGCAATTGCGCCGACGATGTTGCCCGGTTTCACGCCGTGTTCGTGGCCCACCTCGATCCGGTACGTGCGCTTGCCGGCTTCGGTGGCATGCGCGCGCAGCGGCCGTTGGCCGAACTCGCGGGACGGGGCGCGGTCGTGAGTAGCCGGTTCGCGTGGCACGCGGGAGCGGGGTGCGCCAGTGGCACCGACTTCACGACCGGCTGGCGAACGCCGCTCGCTGCCGGCGCGTTCACGTGGTGTCCGCTCGCGCCCGCTGTCTCCCCGCGCGACCGGCTCGTACTTCTCGCGCTTGGGCGGCGGCGTCAACAGCAGCGGCTGGTTGCCCTGCGCAATCCGCGCCAGGGCGGCGGCAATCTCCAGCGCCGGCACATCGTGTTCGCTCTCGTATTGCTCGATCAGCTTTTGAAACAACCCGAGATCACCGACCGCCAACGTGTCGCTGATGCGTTGCTTGAACTTGTTGATGCGTACATCGTTGACGGCTTCCACGGTGGGCAACTGCATCTGCTCGATCGGCTGCCGGGTGGCGCGTTCGATCGCGTGCAACATGCCTTTTTCGCGCGGCGTGACAAACAGGATCGCTTCGCCGCTGCGCCCGGCGCGGCCGGTACGACCGATGCGGTGGATGTAGCTTTCGATGTCGTATGGGATGTCGTAGTTCACCACGTGGCTGATGCGTTCCACGTCCAGTCCGCGCGCGGCAACGTCAGTAGCAACCAGGATGTCCAGCTTGCCGTCCTTCAACTGCTGGATGACGCGCTCGCGCTGCGCCTGGGCAATGTCGCCATTGATTGCCGCGGCCGCCAGGCCACGGGCCTGCAGCTTGCCGGCCAGCTCGTCGGTGGACAGCTTGGTACGCGCGAAGATGAGCATCGCGTCAAACGGTTCGGCTTCCAGAATGCGCGTCAGCGCATCCAGCTTGTGCATGCCGCTGACAAACCAGTAACGCTGGTGAATGTGCGGTGTGGTCGCGGCTGAATTCTTGATGACCACTTCCACCGGATCGCGCAGATGCTTTTGTGCGATCTTGCGGATCATGCTTGGCATGGTCGCGGAGAACAGTGCCACCTGGCGCTCCGGTGGCGTCGCCTGCAGCACCTTTTCCACGTCGTCGATGAAGCCCATACGCAGCATTTCGTCGGCTTCGTCCAGCACCAGAAAGCGCAACTCGGACAGGTCCAGCGTGCCTTTGTCCAGGTGGTCAATCACGCGGCCGGGTGTACCCACCACGACGTGTACGCCGCGCTTGAGTGCGTGCAACTGTGGTCCGTAACTCTGCCCGCCGTAGATGGGCAGCACCTGGAACCCGGGGATGTGCGCGGCATAGCGCTGGAATGCCTCGGCCACCTGGATGGCCAATTCCCGCGTGGGCGCCAGCACCAGCGCCTGCGGTTTGCCCGCGCGCGGCTGCAGCCGCGACAGGATCGGCAGCGCGAACGCGGCCGTCTTGCCCGTGCCGGTTTGCGCCGTACCCAGCACATCGCGACCTTCCAGCAGCGGCGGAATGGTGGCGGCCTGGATCGGTGATGGTGACTCGTAGCCAACGTCGGCAAGCACGGCCAGAACGTCGGGATGCAGTGCGAGTCCGCCAAAACCGGACGGAACCGGGGCGTTGTCGGAGGTGGGGGGAGACATGGGGAACCTCGAAACAGGAAGCGGTGTCGGAAACGGCACGCAGCCGCGAGAGTTTATCAGTCATCGCCGGTGGGCGTTTCAACTCGCCTGGAATGGGCATGCGGTTCGCTACACTCCGGCGTGATGTGTCACGGAGAACCGCTATGCTGGAAACACTCAGCGCACAGCGTTGCCGTGAGCGGTCACGGCGGTGACGACCACAGCTACTGGTTGGTCGCCAGCTTCATTGCCGACCACCTGCGGCACCGTGCGGCGCCGGGCTTGCTGTAACCAGTGTGCGGATTGTGTGTGGCGAGACAGGGACCGACGACTCAGGCAAGCGTAGTGACCAGTGATCACCACGCCCGCGTTGGCGCCGCGGCACGTTGCCGCGAATCACTCAGGCCTTGGCGGCCGGACGATGGCTGGTGTGGCGGCGCTGGTTATTAGCGGCGGCGTGATCGCCGCGTCCCTTCGGCGCGTACCCGTTCGGCCGTGCCGACGTGCCCGGCCGACCCTGGCGCGGTTGGCGCTGGCCCTGTTTCGGCCGTGGCGCACCGGCATCCAGGCGCAGCGGTGCGGATGGCTCGTAGCCGGCGACTGGGGTGATCTTGATCTCCTGCTTGAGCAGCTTGTCGATGTCGCGCAGCAGACCGGATTCGTCGTGGCTGACCAGGGATACCGCCAGGCCTTCCAGGCCGGCACGACCGGTACGACCAATGCGGTGCACGTAATCCTCGGCGACCATCGGCAGGTCGTAGTTGATCACGATCGGCAGTTGCTCGATGTCGATGCCGCGGGCGGCAATGTCGGTGGCCACCAGCACGGTCACGCGATGGGTCTTGAAATCGCTCAGTGCACGCGTACGGGCATTCTGGCTCTTGTTGCCGTGGATCGCCGCAGTACGCAGGCCCGATGCGTTGAGGAACGTCACCAACTTGTCGGCGCCATGCTTGGTGCGGCTGAACACCAGGGTTTGCCGACGGCTGTCGGCGGCCAGCAGGTGCAACAGCAAGTCGCGCTTGCGCGCGGCATCGACCGGGTGCACCAGGTGGCTGACCAGCGTGGCCACGGCGTTCGGCGTGTCGACGGAAATTTCCTGCGCGTTGTGCATGAACTCTTTCGCCAACGTCTTGATCGCGGGTGCGAACGTGGCCGAGTACAGCAAGGTCTGGCGCTTTTTCGGTACCGCGGCAACGATGCGCTTCAGCGCGGGCAGGAAGCCCATGTCGAGCATGCGATCGGCTTCATCCAGCACCAGCGTTTCCACGGCGGACAAGTCCAGCGTGTGTTGCTGCATGTGGTCGAGCAGCCGGCCCGGGGTGGCGATGACGATATCCACGCCGCGGCGCATGGCGCTGATCTGCGGGCCCATGCTGACCCCGCCAAAGATCGTCGTGCTGCTGACTTGCACATACTTGCCGTAGCTGCGGAAGTTGTCATGGATTTGCGCGGCAAGCTCACGCGTCGGGGTAAGGATCAGCGCGCGCGGACGGCGCGTCATGGTCTGCCCGGAGGTGGACAGCTTCTGTAATAACGGCAGGGCAAACGCGGCAGTCTTGCCGGTGCCGGTCTGCGCTGCGGCAAGCAGATCCTGACCCTGCAGCGCAGGCGGAATTGCCGCAGCCTGGATCGGGGTGGGTTCGGTGTAGCCGTATTCGGCAAGCGCACGCAACAACGCGGGCGCAAGGCCCAGCGAATCGAAGGACATGAAACACTCCTGAGCAACCCGGAGTGTTCATACCGTGTTGCAAATAAAGGG
>DATCWU010000117.1:0-2561 GCA_036566165.1 Rhodanobacter sp.
ATGGTGCGTGCGATCGAGGCCGCTAGCGTGACGATTCCAGCCCGGTCGTGCGTTGCTGCGCCGTTGCCGCCAGAGCCCTGTGTGCTGCCAACGTGTCCAGTGCGACGACGCCAGCGCGTCGACGGGACGGCGCTGGCGTGACGTTGAGTGCAGACACATCCGATTTGCGCGGCACGCGCAAACTGGATGCGATTACTGGCTCTTTTTCTTTTCCTGCTTGGCAGCCCGTTTTTCCTTCAGGGTTTTAGTCGGCTTCTTCTTTTCGCTCTTTTTTGAATCCATCCCCTTGCTCATGCTGTTCTCCGCGATGTGGATGTAAGTGGTTGGGTGCGATTGTGGACCGCACGCGTCCGCAGGCACAGACACTGCGGTTGACGCACAGGGAAGTCTAAGCGGTTCCGGACCATATGGGACATATCGGGCAGCGCTCGCGGGCACGCGACAGGCGTCGTCATCAGATGCGCTCGGCGGGCGCCAGATAGCGCCATTGTCCGGATGCCAGCCGCGCAAGTGGAATACGCCCGATGCGCAGGCGCTTCATGCCCAGTACCCGCAGCCCGACGGCCTGGCACATCGGCTCGATCTGGCTTGGTTGCAAGCGCTTGAAGGCAAACCGCAGCCGGCGCTCGCTTTGCCAGCTGACCTTGATCGGCGGCAGCGCATAGTGATTGATTTCCAGCCCATGGTTGAGCAGTGCCAGGTTGCCGGCGGTAAGCGTGCCGTCCACCTCGACGACAAACTCCTGTTCGATGTGCTCGCCACCTTCGCCGAGATTGCGCACCACGCGCCAGTCCTGGCTGAAGACCAGCAATCCGCTGGCCTGCGTCGGCAGCGGCAACAGTGCGGTCAGGTGGGTCAGGTGCCGCTGCAGCGGTCGTACACCTGATGGGTCGTCGGGCGTGTGCGTAGCGGGGGTGACCAGTGCGCTGGCCGGGTGCGGACCGTCGCCGGCGTCATAGCCAACTGGCTTGTGCAGCACCAGGGTGATGGCTTCCAGTGGCGCAAGCGTTGCGGCCGGATCGATTTCCACGCTTTGCGTGTCGACCATGAACTGCGGCTTCTCGATCACCACCCCGTCGACGCGCACCCAGCCGCCTTCGATGTACTGCTCGGCCTCGCGCCGCGAACAGTGGGCCAGCGCTACCACGCGTTTGGCCAGGCGAGTTGGTTCGGTCATGGATAACGGCAAGCGAGTGCGGATGCGGGCAGTGTAGATGGTGGGGTGAGGCGTACACCGGTTTGGCAGTGGCAATTGACCGCAACCGCCCCCAAATCGATGGCTTCCGCGTTGGCGAGGGCACCCCATGATTCCGTATTCCATCCTTGACCTGGCACCGGTGACTGAAGGTAGCGATGTCGCTCAGGCTTTTCGCAACACGCTGGATCTGGCGCAGTGGGCCGAGCAACTGGGTTACCGCCGTTACTGGCTGGCCGAGCACCACAACATGCCGGGCATCGCCAGTGCGGCGACGGCCGTGTTGATCGGACACGTGGCCGGCGGCACGTCGACGATCCGCGTGGGCGCCGGTGGCATCATGCTGCCGAACCACGCACCGCTGCAGGTGGCAGAGGCGTTTGGCACCCTGGCCTCGTTGTATCCGGGACGGATTGATCTTGGCCTGGGCCGCGCGCCGGGCACCGATCAGCCGACCGCGAAGGCGTTGCGCCGCTATTTCTCCAGTGCCGACGCGTTTCCGCAGGATGTCATGGAACTGCTCGGTTACTTTGCACCAGCCACACCGCAACAAGCGGTGCGCGCGGTGCCGGGCGCCGGCATCGAGGTGCCGGTGTGGCTGCTCGGCTCCAGCCTGTTCAGCGCCACCTGGGCTGCACGGCTGGGGCTGCCGTTTGCGTTCGCCTCGCACTTTGCGCCGGACGCCATGGATGAGGCACTGGCGTTGTATCGGCGCGAGTTCTGCCCATCGCCACGCTTGCAACAGCCATACGCGATGCTCGGGTTGAATGTGGTGGCGGCCGACGATGAGGCGCTGGCGCAGCGCTTGTTCACGACGCAACAGCAAAGCTTTGTCAACCTGCGTCGCGGCCGGCCGGGGTTGATCCCGCCGCCGCTCGACGACATCGAGGCGTTCTGGACGCCAGTGGAAAAGCTCGGTGTGGAACGTGCACTGGCGTGCGCCGTGGTGGGCGCACCGGACACCGTGCAGCGTGGCATCGCGGCGTTTGTCGCGCGCCACCGCCCGGATGAGCTGATGCTCACCGCCAACGTGTTTGACCACGCCGCGCGGCGGCACTCGTTTGCGCTGGCCGCCGCTGCCTGCCAGCAGGTGGCGGTGGACTGAGGGCATGCCTGCCATGCGCACCGGCAGGCGTGGCCAATCAGCCATAATGGGCGGTATTCCACGAATTGTTGAAGTTGTCCGAAGCATGAAGACCCCCAAGGGCTTGCAGGATCTGGTTGACGAAGGCGTGATTGATCAGGTGCTCCGGCCACTGAAAAGTGGCAAGGAGGCCGCGGTGTATGTCGTGCGTTGCGGCGACGAAATTCGTTGTGCCAAGGTCTACAAGGATCTTGGCCAGCGCAGTTTCCAGGCGCGGGTGCA
>DATCWU010000118.1:0-3681 GCA_036566165.1 Rhodanobacter sp.
AGCCCGGCCCCAGGTTGATACGCATCTCGGAGACGTCGCCGCCCACTGGCTTCGCGTCGCCAAAGTTCCCGGTGGAGGCGCGTTCGATCCGCCGCGCAATGGCGATGCGTGCCTTCAGATCGCCAAGGCCGCGGTGCCAAGCCGAGAACCGCTTTGTCTGCCTGACGGTGTAGGCCATATATCCAGTGTATCCAATCGGATACACAATGCAAGTTTTCTCGATCCGGCGACGACCAAACCGCTGGGGACCAAGTGGTAACGTGTGGCTGGGTGGGCCAGAGTCCGTTCCTCATCGCTTTCCCCGCGCCACCCCGTGGCAGCAACCTATCGGGTGAGCACCATGTGCGTGGCCAGTTCGGTGGCGGCGTGCTCGGTGACCTTGAAGCCCAGGGCAGGCAGGTCCAGGCCCGTGAACATGGCTTCGCCTTGTCCCAACACGACGGGTGCGATGGCGAAATGCATCTCGTCGATCAGGCCGGCCTGCAGGTACTGGCGGACGGTGCTCACGCCGCCGCCGATCTTGACGTCGTTGTCGCCGGCGGCCGCCTTGGCCCGGTCGAGCGCAGCCTCAATGCCGTCGGTGACGAAGTGGAAGGTGGTGCCGCCTTCCATCGTGAGCGGGTCACGCCGATGATGCGTGAGGATGAAGGTGGGGGCGTGATAGGGCGGGTTGTCATCCCACCAGCCTTTCCACGCCTCGTCCGGCCATGCGCCACGGATGGGGCCAAACATGTTGCGGCCCAGGATGAAGGCACCGAAACCGGCCATCGACCGTGCGGCGTAGGTCTCGTCCGTACCCTGCGATCCGCCAGTTTTCCCGAACATCGCGCGGAAGGTGCGGGTGCCAAAGAACCATTGGAACAACTCCCGGCCACGTTTGCCGAGCGGGTCCGTCAGGCTCTGCTTGACCCCGGCGCCGAAACCGTCGATCGACAGGGAAAAACCCGCGACGCGTACTTTGCTCATGGTATGCCTCCTCGTGGGGGTCGAACATAACCTGACGTCGCATCGCGTGGGGCATCCGGCCGCCAACCCGGCTTACGAGTCGGTTCATTTCCCTCCTGACCAAATGAACCTGCCCGGGCTTTGCGGTCCTGCATCTGCGCAGCCGCCACCCAACCATTTGGGCAACAATGGCCGCTTTGTCCACGGAGCCTGTACATGCGTACCCTGCTTTTCCGCCTCATCGGCGTCCTTGAAATTGCCGGTGGCCTGTATGGCGTGGCGGCCATGCTGCATCGGTTGCTGCCTTTCGGCATGGGGCGCGGCAGCGTGGTTGCATTGATCGGGTTGGCGGTATTCGGTTTTGTGCTGGTGGCGGGCGTGCAGCTGGTGAGCGGCAGCGAACGCGGCATCGCCATGTCGCGCTGGGCGCAATTGCTGCAGTTGCCGCTGATCGCGCTGCCGGTGCTGAGCTATGGCTTGCACTGCGGCGCGTTCGTCAACGTGTTCGCGACGCTGCAGGCCACGCCGCGGCTGGGGCTGGACTGGCACTTTGCCAGCCAGGGCTTTGTGCTGGTTGCGGGTGGGCCTTCGGTGTCGCGCCTTGGCATCAATCTGCTGGCGTTGCTGTCATGGCTGGTGCTGCGCCTGCGCTGAGCGCTGACGCGGACCGGTCGCGCGCCAGCCACCCGTGACGCAGCGGCTATCATGTGGCGATGAATACCCCTGCATCGCCTGAGCTGCCCATCATCCGCCTGAAGTCGGACCGCAAGCCCGGTCATCCGTGGGTGTGGTCCGCGCAAGTGCACAAGCCACAGGCCAGGTTGCCACCCGGCAGCGTGGTGGCGGTGCATGACGCCCATGACCGCTTTGTCGGCCACGGCTTGTGGAACGGCCACGCGCGCATTGCCGTGCGCCTGCTGGACAGCGACCCGGCCACGCCGATCGACGCGGACTGGATCGCCGCACGCATCACCGCCGCCGTCACGTTACGTCGCGACGTGCTGCAACTGAATGCGATCACCGACGCCTGGCGCGTGGTGCACAGCGAAGGCGATGGCCTGTCCGGGCTGATCGTCGACCGTTACGCCGACACGCTGGTCATCGAATATTTCGCCGCCGGCATGTGGCGCCTGCGCGAGGCCATCCACGCCGCGCTGCTCACGCACTTTCCTGGCGCGCGGCTGTACTGGTTTGCCGAAACGCATGTGCAGAAGCAGGAGTCCTTCGACTGCCGCAGCCCCGACGTGCCGGCCGCCATGGAAGTCCACGAGCACGGCCTGCGCTTTCACGCTGCGCCGGGCAGCGGGCACAAGACCGGCTTCTTCGCCGACCAGCGCGACAACCGCAAGCGCTTTGCTGAACTCAGCCGCGGTCGGCGCATGCTCGACCTGTGCTGCAACGCCGGCGGCTTCGCCGTGCAGGCGATGGCGGCCGGCGCACGCGAAGCGGTGGGCGTGGATCTGGACGCCGGTATTCTGGAGATTGCCCGCGCCAATGCCGCCGCCAACAACGTCGCGGTGCGTTTCGAGCAGGCGGATATTTTCGACTGGGTGCGCGCGGCGGTGGCGCGCGGTGAGCGCTATGACGCGGTCGTGCTCGATCCGGCCAAGCTCACCCGCGATCGCAGCAAGGTCATGGATGCGCTGAAGAAATACTTTGCGATGAATCGCATGGCGCTGGACATCATCGCGCCCGGCGGCTTGTTGCTGACATGCTCGTGCACCGGCCTGGTCGGCGAAGCGGAGTTCCTGGAAATGCTGCGCCGGGTGGGGTTGAACGCCGGACGCGACATCCAGGTGCTGGAAACCGGCGGCGCCGGCGCCGACCACCCGTATCGCACCGATGTACCGGAAGGACGCTACCTCAAGGCGGTGTTCTGCCGGGTGGAATGAGCCAGCCTCGCTCGCCCGATGCAGCCACGTGAGTGGTTGGGCGCACTACCTGCCGCCCGACCCGGCGCCACAGGATCAGCGCCGCCGTCCACGCCAAAAGCGCCGGTACAGCTCACCCGGCGCGCGGCAAGCGTCCGCGCAACGCGGCGGCGTCGAACGGGCCGCTCTCGGCAAGCAGCTTGCGCGCCGCGTCCACCTGGTCCCACACGTTCCACAGCAGCACGCCGCGCACGCGCCCGGCGTCGAGGTAATACACGACGCCTTCGCGATACGGTTCGCGCCAGTCTTCCACCACCTGCAAGCGCGTGTCGAGCAAGCCCACGGCTTCGTAGCCGAGGTCAAACAGATCGGAATAGAAAAACGGTTGGTCCGTGTATTCCGTGTCGGCCCCGGCCATGTTGCCGCCGGCGAGCCGACCCATGCTGACTGCAGCATCTTCGTGTTCCACGCGCATGCGCCGGTCCAGCGCGCTGCTGTGGAAGCTGGCGACATCGCCAGCGGCCCAGATATCCGGATCGCTGCTGCGCAACCGGGTGTCGACGACGATCCCGTTGTCCACCTGCAGCCCCGCCTGCATGGCCAGCGTCGTGTTCGGGGTCACCCCGAGTCCGGCCACCACGGCGTCCACCTGCAGCGTCTCGCCGTTGGACAGCGTCAGCTCCACTCCGCTGGCGCGCGTCTTGCCGTCAACCACGGTGACGCCCGTGCGCAACGTCACGCCACGGTCCTGGTAATAACTGTTGAGAAACGCGGTCAACGCAGCGGGATAGCGCCCGGTGCCAATGGCTGCATCCGGGAAAATCATGGTCACCTTGCAGCCGATGCCGCACAACGACGCGGCCAG
>DATCWU010000449.1:0-9553 GCA_036566165.1 Rhodanobacter sp.
GCCTTGGCCTCGATCTGGCGGATGCGCTCGCGGGTGACGTCGAACTGCTTGCCGACTTCCTCGAGGGTGTGGTCGGTGTTCATGTCGATGCCGAAGCGCATGCGCAGCACCTTGGCCTCGCGCGGGGTCAGGCCGGCGAGCACGTCGCGTACGGTCTCCATGAGGTTGGTGTTGGTGGTCGCGTCGATCGGCGACGACGAGGATTCCCACCTGGGCGACTTCATCGAAGACGGCAACGCCAGTTCGCCGGTGGATTCGGCCACCGAGACCGGGCTGATGGAAACCGTACGCGACGTGCTGGCCGGGCTCACCCCGCGCGAAGCGAAAGTGCTGCGCATGCGCTTCGGCATCGACATGAACACCGACCACACGCTGGAAGAAGTCGGCAAGCAATTTGACGTCACCCGCGAGCGCATCCGCCAGATCGAAGCCAAGGCGCTGCGCAAGCTGCGCCACCCCAGCCGCTCCGAACAGCTGCGCTCGTTCCTCGACGTCGAGTAACCCGCCGCGTCAGCGCAGGTATGCAGCAGGCCTCGCCAACGCGAGGCCTGCTGGTTTTACGGATTCGCCCACGCCCCGCACCAGCCGCGACAGTGCGGCGATGCTGGCTCGGTGCACCCACGGCAGTTTCCGCGGACGCCGCTATCGTGGTACGTCAAACCCATGCCCTGCTGGCGCGGACTGTCCCTCGCGTGCGCAAGCGCGATAGCTGCGTCCGTGCGACTTCAGTCGCCGCCCGGCGCCTGCCGTGCATCGGCCACAGCTTTGGCGACATCGCGATGCCGCGCCGTGCGCACCAGCAACATCAGGGTGATGGGGGTGGTCAGGGTGAGGAACACGCCAATCAGGATTTCGTTGAAGATCGGTCGGCCGTGCGCCACCGTGAAACACGTGATCGACGCGGCCAGCATGCAGAACGTGCCCAGCGTGGTGCCCAGGGTGGGGGCGTGCACGCGCTGGTAGAAATTCTTCAGTCGCAGCAGGCCGATCGAGCCGATGCAGGCGAAGGACGCACCGATCAGCATCAGCGCGGCGACAAGCATGGCCGCCCATGGCGGCAGTGCATCGAGATGATTCATTCGATCACCTCCCCGCGCATCAGGAATTTTGCCAGCGCGAACGTGCCGGCGAAGCCCAGCAGCGCGATGATCATGCCGGCTTCGACATACAGCAAACTGCCGGTGCGGATACCGATGGTGAGCAGCAGGATCATGGCACTGACGTAGAACGCATCCAGCGCCAGCAGCCGATCCTGCGCGCGTGGGCCGCGCACCATGCGCACCAGCGCGCAGCCCATGCCCACCAGCAACAACAACTGGGACAGGATGATCGCCGCGCCGAGCAGGCTATGGCTCATTGGAAAATCTCCAGCAACGGGCGTTCGTAGCGCTGCTTGATGGAGTCGATCCAGCTTTGTTCGTCGACCAGATCCAGCACATGGATCAGCAGGATATGCATGCCCGAGTCGTAGCTGACCCAGATCGTGCCTGGGGTAGAGGTGATGATGCATGCCAGCACGGCCAGACCGTACTGGTCGGTCAGGGTCAACGGGATGGCGACAAAGCCGGAACGCTGGTGCTTGCCGCGCCCCAGGATGAGCCGGGCCACGGCCAGGTTGGAGCGCACGATGTCACCGATCACGCGCAACAACAGTCGGCCCGCCAGCGGATAGTTGCGGATGTGCGCGGCAGGTGCACCCAGCAAACCGAACACGCGCGCCAGCACTACACCCAGCACGCCACCCAGCAGCACCGTGCCGGGCGCCAGGCTCTGGTTGAGCACCAGCCAGACCAGCGCCAGCAGGGCCGACAACAGTGGATACGGTAGCCAGCGCCGGATCATGGCTGAGCCTGCGACAGGGGCAATACTTCGTGGATATAACTGACTGGTGCGTGCAGTTGATCTGCGGTGGCGGCCAAATAATCCATGGGCGCACGCGTAGCGATGCTGAGCAGCAGACCAAGCCCGAGCAGGAATACGGTCGCGCCGACTTCGGCAATCCCGACACGCGGAAAGTGCCGCTCCGGTTCAGCCCAGAAGATCTGGATGCCGGCGCGACACATGGCAATCAGCGTGCAGAAACCGGCAGCGATGATCACCGTGAACAGCACCAGCGGCGCCAATCGCGGGGTTATCTCGAGCACGGGCGCGAGCAGCGCGAACTTGGCGAGGAAGCCGGCCAGCGGCGGCAGCCCCGCCAGCAACACGGCGCACGCCAGAAAACAGATGCCGAGCATGGCAATCGGCGCGGTGATCACCACCCGGCTTTCGTCTTCCTCGGCAAACAGTTCACCCCGCAACTCACCACCGCCGGATTCATACGGCTCGAGCGGCAGCGCATCCTCCAATTTCTCCTCGGCGTCTGGCGTGAGCATGCCCACCACCAGGAAGAATGCTGCGATCCCCAGCGTGGACATCACCAGATAGGCCAGCGCACCCGCCGTCACGCCCGGGTGCTGCAAGCCGATGGCGCCCAGCAGCGTGCCAGACGAGATGATCACGTTGTAGCCAGCCAACTTGCCCAGATCACGCGCGCCCAGCATGCCGACCGTGCCGGCAATCATGGTGGCCACACCGCCCCACAACAGCCACTGGCTGCCAAAATGGCTGGAAGCCCCGCTCACGCCTCCGAACAGCAGCAGGCTCAGCCGCAACAAGACGTAAATGCCCACTTTCGTCATCAACGCAAACATCGCCGCCACCGCAGGCGTTGCCGCGGCATACGTACGTGGCAGCCAGAAACCCAGTGGCCACATCGCGGTTTTGATCAGCAATGCCACCCCCAGGATCGCTGCGCCGGCATGCAACAGTGCGCGCGTATGGCCAGGCAAGGTCGGGATGATTTCGGCCAGCACCGCCATGTTCAGCGTGCCGGTGACGCCGAAGATGAGGCTGACGCCAAGCAGAAACAGCATCGAGGCGGTCAGGTTGATGGCGATGTAATGCAAGCCGGCACTCACGCGCCGCACCCCTGAACCATGCAGCGCCAAGCCGTAGGACGCGGCCAGCAGCACCTCGAAAAAGACAAACAGATTGAACAGATCGCCGGTCAGGAACGCGCCGTTCAAACCCATCAGCAGGAACTGGAACAGCGGCTGGAAATAACTGCCGCGGTGCTGCCAGTGGCCCAGCGCCGCCGGCAACGCCGCCAGCGCCATCACCGCGGTGAGCAGCACCATCAATGCCGACAGCCGATCGAGCACCAGCACGATGCCGAACCGCGCCGGCCAATCGCCGATGCGATAGACCGCCGTCATCGCGCCGTCCGTACCTTGTGCGGCGGCGGCCAGCAGCAACAGCGCGGCAAGCACCACCAGCGCTACGCACGAGAGCAGGCTCAACGCCACCGCCAGGCCGCGTCGGCGTTCACCCAGCAGCAATTGCAGCGCGGCCACCAGCAGCGGCAGCACAATCGGCGCGATGATCCACTGCGGGCTCACGGCGTACCGTCCTTGCCATCCACATGGTCGTTCCCGGTCAGCCCGCGCGAAGTCAACAGCACCACCAGAAACAAGGCAGTGGTGGCAAAGCTGATGACGATCGCGGTCAACACCAGCGCTTGCGGCAGCGGGTCGGCGTAGGCATCCAGCCGCGCGGCCGCTTCGCGCAGCACCGGGTCCGCGCCGGTGCGCAGCCCGCCGGTGGCAAAGATGAACAGGTTCACCGCATAGGAGATCAGCGTCAGACCGATGATCACCTGGAAAGTGCGCGGCCGCAGCAGCAGCCATACGCCACAGGCAATCAGCACCCCGATGGCAATGGCCAGCACCAGTTCCATCAGGGCGTGCCCTCCGCGTCGGCCGTCGCTGGGTCGGTCCGCGGTTGACGCAGCGACTGATGCGCCAGTGCAATCAACAGCAATGTGGTGGCACCCACCACCAGACAAAACACGCCCAGGTCGAACAACACGGCCGAGGCAAGCGGCAGGCGTCCCAGTACCGGGATGTCGGCATAACTGAAGTGCGAGGTCAGAAACGGATAACCAAACCCCATCGAGCCCAGCCCGGTGCCCGCGGCCAGCAGCAGACCCACGCCAATCCAGCGCACGGGCAACACGCGCAACCGGGACTCGACCCAGCGCGCGCCGCGCGCCATGTACAGCAGGATCAACGCCACCGACGCGGTAATGCCCGCGGCAAAGCCGCCACCGGGCAAATCATGACCACGCAGGAAGAGGTACACGCTGAACAGCAAGATCACCGGAAACAGCAACTGGACAATCAAGCCGGGAATCAGCAGATAGTCCGTCAACGACTGGTCCACGACACGCCGTGATCCAGCCGCATCCTGCACGGACCGGCGATGCCGTTGTGGCGCATTGACGCTCTCGACGGCAGGCCGAAACCGGCGCAACAAGGCGAACACCGACAGCGCCACCACCGCCAGCACGGTAATCTCGCCAAGCGTGTCGAAGCCACGAAAGTCGACCAGGATCACGTTCACCACGTTCCGCCCCCCGCCCTGGACGTACGCGCGCTCAATGAAGAAGCGCGAGATGGAATCGAGTACCGGGTGCAGCATCGCGGCATAGGCGAGCGTGGCCACCCCGGCGCCAGCGACGACGGCAATCAACATGTCGCGATAGCGTTTCAGACGCGTCCACGGCCCGTTCGGCGACAGCCCCTCCACGCGCTTTGGCAACCAGCGCAGGCCGAGCAGGATCAGGATGGTGGTGACCACTTCCACCAACAATTGCGTAGCGGCCAGATCCGGTGCCGACAACCACACGAAACTGACACACGACACCAGCCCGGCGCCACCGGTCAGCACCAGCGCCGCCAGCCGGTGGAACTTGGCCTGTGCGGCCGCACCCAGCGCACAGATCGCGCCCAGCAGCCACAGCAGGGCAAAGGCCGGATCGACGCCGGACCAATCCGGCGCTACCGCAAACGACGCGCTGGCAGCCGCCACCACGCCGGCCAGCAAGACACTGAGCACAATCAACAGCAACTGCGGCTGCAGGCGCCGGCTGGGGAACCAGCGCAGCGCCCAACGTGGCAGTTCGACAGTGCCCACCAGCAGCGCGCGCTCGAACAATCGCATGCCGTCGATGCGACCGGTCAACGGCTCACTGTCACGGCGCAGGAAATAGTCGCGCAAGCCCACGTAAAGCAAACACCCCACGCCAAACGCGATCACGCTCATCACCAATGGGGTGGTGAAGCCATGCCAGATGACCAGACTGTACGTGGGCAGTTGCGCGCCGAGCACCGCGCCCGCAGCCACGTGCAAGGCAGGCCCGATGACCTGCTCCGGAAAAATTCCCACCAGCAGACAGGCCAGCGCCAGCAACCCGATCGGGACGCGCATCCAGTGCGGCGGTTCATGCGGTTCGCGCGGCAACGGACCACGCACGCGACCGAAAAACACGCCGTGCACGAAACGCAACGAGTAAGCCACGCCAAACGCACTGGCCGCAATCGCCAACAGTACCGGCACCACATCCGGCAGCGGTCCCCGCTGCGCGGCAAGCGTCTCGGCAAAAAACATTTCCTTGGACAGGAAACCATTGAGCAATGGCACGCCCGCCATTGCCGCACCGGCAATCAACGCCAGCGTCGCGGTGATCGGCATGAACCGGTACAGACCGCCCAGCCGGCGCATGTCGCGCGTACCGGTCTCGTGATCGACCGCGCCGGCCGCCATGAACAGCGAGGCCTTGAAGGTGGCGTGATTGACGATGTGAAAGATGGCGGCGACCACCCCGAGCGCGCTGCCCAAGCCCACGAGCATGGTGATCAAGCCCAGATGGCTGATGGTGGAATACGCCAGCAGGCCTTTCAGATCCTGCTGGAACATCGCCGCATACGCGCCCAACACCAGGGTGATCAGGCCCGCGCCACCCACCAGCCAGAACCACGCTTCGGTGCCGGCCAGTACCGGCCAAAAGCGCACCAGCAAAAACACGCCAGCCTTCACCATCGTCGCCGAATGCAGGTACGCGGACACCGGCGTCGGCGCCGACATGGCCTGCGGTAGCCAGAAGTGGAACGGGAATTGCGCGCTCTTGGTCAGCGCGCCCAGCAGGATCAGGACGAGTGTGGGTGTATACAGCGCATGCGCACGAATCCGCGCGCCGGCGGCAAGGATGACATCCAGGTCGTAACTGCCCACGATGTGGCCGAGCAGCATCACGCCGGCAAACAGGCACAAGCCACCGCCGGCGGTGACGATCAAGGCGACTCGCGCGCCGTCACGGGCCGAGGCGCCGCGGTTCCAGTAACCGATCAGCAGAAACGAAAACAAGCTGGTGAGTTCCCAGAAAAACACCAGCTGGATCACGTTGCCGGACATCACGATGCCCAGCATCGAACCCATGAACGCCAGTAACAGGGCAAAGAAATGCGACAGCGGATCGTCTGCCGGCATGTAATAACGGGCATAGACGCCCACCAGCAAGCCGATGCCGCAGATCAGCAGCATGAACAGCCAGCTCAGGCCATCTACGCGGACGGTGAATTCCAGCCCCAGGGTTGGTGCCCACTGGACGACGTGGCGCAGTACGCCATGCTCGGCAATGGCCGGGTACAACCCCAACGCCAGCAACAGACCAAGCAGCGCCGTGCCGATCATCAGCCACAGCGCAACGCGGCGGCCACGGGTGCGCCACAGCAACACCACGATGCTGGCCAGAAACGGCAGCCAGAGGATCACGCCGGGTACAAGCTTGTCAGCCATCAATCAGGAGCTCGGTGGAAGCATGGCATTTGCGCCGACGCCGGCCCGGGATGATTACCGGGCGTGGAATGATGGTCGACCACCGTCGCCAGTTGCCTGACTTTCGCACGCTCCGGCGCACCTGGGCAACGTCGGATCGCGGCAAGCGGGGACCGCCCGGCCAAAACCAGGCGGTCCAATGCTGCTGCCGGCAGACGACGACCAACCCGTGACGCTGTGCCGGCAGTCGCCTTCGACGGCGGTCGCGGTTGGCCGGCGATTGTGCGATCGTCGACACCGACCAACCGTAGAGGTTGGCCACAACGGAGCGCTCAGGCATGAACGAACCCGGTTCCATCTTGGCCCCACCACGCAGGATTCTGCTGGCCACCGACCTCAGCGCCCGCTGTGATCGCGCCCTTGATCGCGCCGCACAGCTGGCACGGCAATGGCGGGTACCGTTGGTGGTGGTGCACGCCATGGCAAGCGATATCACCGAGCCGTGGCTGTTTGACGATCCGCCCACCATGGATGCCGTGCAGGTGATCCGCCAGCGGATCGAGCGCGATCTGCGCGGCGATGTCGCCGATCTCGGCATCCATGTGCAAGAGGGCGCGCCGGGCGAGGTCATTCTTGCCACCGCCGCCCGTGAGCACTGCGATCTGATCGTGCTGGGCGACGCCCGCGACACGCCGCGGCATCTCGTGCTCGGCAACACGGTGGAGTACCTGGTACGCCGATCGCCGGTCTCCGTGCTGATTGTCAAGCAGCGCCCACACGGACCCTATCAGCACATTGTGGTCGGCACCGACTTCACCACCGAATCGCGGGATGGCCTGCATACCGCCGCGGCGCTGTTTCCGCAGGCCGAGCTCACCCTGCTGCATGCCCTCGACATCCCGTACAAATCGCTGTGGCTGGACCCGCAGCACCGCGATGATTTCAGCCGGATGGAACGGTCCACGATCGAAGCCTTTGTCACCGACAGCAAACTGCCTGACGCCGTGAAGCAGCGGATGCAGCGGCTGGTCGAACATGGCCACCCGGAAACCATGCTGCGTCGATACGTGCTGCAACACGACGTCGGGCTGTGCGTCATCGGCGCCTTTCGGCGTGGCATCACCTTCCACCTGCTGATCGGCGGCAACGCGCGCCGGATCGTGCAGCTCGTGCCCAGCGACATCCTGGTCGTGCGTGCGCCGGCCGCGCTGGCGGTGGAGCAACCGGACGAAGCAACGCACACCTGAGCGCGCCCGTCAGCGGTCATGCTTCGCACGTCAAACGTGGTGCACGGCTTGCGCCGCAGAATGCACCACGATTTCAACACGTCGCGGTGTGCGCTCTGGCCGGCTACGTTAAACTGCCCGTCCCGCACGGGCCTATAGCTCAATTGGTTAGAGCAGCGGACTCATAATCCGTTGGTTCCAGGTTCAAGTCCTGGTGGGCCCACCACCTCCATAGCCACAACGCCATTTGTGCGGCTGAAACCATAAAGTGGCTGGAACGGCCAACTTATGATTGATGCCGAAGCATAAGTTGGCCACGCTCCGACACGGCTGATGCGGCTGATGCGGCTAGGAACGTTGGCACCCGTAGGCCAAGCGTCGGAGCGTGCTTGGGACGAGAGGGATCGTCGCGCCGGCCGACCGATTCCGGCCATCGACCGCGCCTACTTCTGAGGGTTCCGCCACCCCATGCTTCGAGCATGCCGCACTTGGGTTCAGTGGGTTGGCCCACCAATACCTGCCACTCGAGTGCGCGGTACTTGACCGCTTGGAGCAATCGTTGATGTCATGTGGGTGTTGCGCAGGCTGGCCGTGGGTGCCCGAAGCCCGACAATTACGGGCCGCAACAAGGCCGGTCGCGCCCGAGGGGAAGCCGAGTAGGCTAATGAGTTGCCCAATTGTGTAAGAAATTTCACACTTTTCGATCGCGGGGTGAGTTCTGCGGAGAGTCAGGCGTGGTGCGGGCTGGCGGTCAAAATCAGCGTTTTCGCGATTCAGCAGTGTCGGAAAATTTTACATTTTTGCGCTTTGTCCGGGCGCGTCGAAATAAATAGTGTAATGAAGTTAGCCACCTACGCCCTTGGCACGGAGAGTGCTTGCCGCCTATCCCAACTTCCCGCACCGAGTCGGCCACGTGAAAAAAATCATCCCCATCCTGTTGTTCGGTCTGGTGGCAGCCGCAAGTCTGCCCATTTACGCCACCCCAATCTCGACGACCATAGAGCTGGGTACCCTTTTCGCCGGCACTACGCCGAGCGGGAGTTCACCATGGCTCACCGCCACTTTCACCTTCGACGCCGACAGCGCCCCCAACGCTGGCATTCTGATACTGACCTCCCAACTAAATGGTTCCGACTTTGTGGGAGGGCCCAATATTGGCTGGGGATTTCACCTGGATACCGGCATTTCGACCATCGCATGCGCCGGAGGCAACTGCGCCGACAACATACTTTCGGTGGGCAGCTACAACGCCGGCCCGCTCAAGAAGGACTGGAATCTGGCCTTTGAGTGGCTGGCTGGCGATCGGTTGGTCAGCGGTAATTCGGCGATTTACCACATCACCTTCAGCGATGCTCTGGCAGGTTCACCGTTCGGTACCAACACCGATCCCAAGGACAAGGTCGGGGGTTGGCTGTCAGTCGCACATGTTCAGGGCATCTACGCAGCCGGCTGCAGCGGCTGGATCGTTGCCGGGGCCGGACAAGGCGCCCAAGGTGATGACGGGACGTGCACACGTCCGACCATTACCGACGTGCCAGAACCGTCGGTACTGGGCATGTTCGGTTTCGGTGCCCTGATGATCGGGTTACTTGTTGGTCGACGCCGGCGTCTGCAGCAAGGCTACGATTCAAGTTCGTTCTGAGGCCAGCAAGTTCTGAGACAGGCAACCC
>DATCWU010000123.1:0-12106 GCA_036566165.1 Rhodanobacter sp.
CGCGGGGAACTGCTGCCGGTGCATCTCAATCTGCCCGGTCGGCACAACGTGCTGAATGCGCTGGCGGCCGCGGCCGTCGGCTGGCAGCTTGGCATCGAGGCGGAAACGATTGGCCGCGCGCTGCAGTCGTTCCAGGGCGTGGGGCGGCGCTTCCATCGCCGCGGCGAGATCGCCATTGATCACGGCAGCGTGTTGCTGGTGGATGACTACGGCCATCACCCGCGCGAACTCGCCGCCGTATTCGCGGCCGCACGCGGTGGCTGGCCGCAGCGTCGGCTGGTCGTCGCGTTCCAGCCGCATCGCTACACGCGCACGCGCGATCTGCTGGATGACTTCGCGAACGTGCTGGCCGAGGTCGATGTGCTGGTGTTGACCGACGTGTATCCGGCCGGTGAGGCACCGATCCCGGGTGCCGATGGTCACGCCCTGGCCCGGGCGATCCGTGGTCGACACAAGGTGGATCCAGTGTTGATCGAGCACCCGCGCGAATTGCGCGACACGCTGCCAGCACTGCTGCGCGACGGCGACTTGTTGCTGCTGCTGGGCGCTGGTGACATTGGCGCGGCCGCGGTGGAGATTGCCCAGGCCGGGCACCTGCGTACCCAAGGGGGTGAGTGATGGCGATGCAACCGATGACCCATGACCGCCAGGGCAGTGCGCTTGGCATGCCCCGCATCACCGATCCGGCACAGTTTGGCCGCGTTGCCGTGTTGCTGGGCGGCACCTCGGCGGAGCGCGAGGTGTCGCTGAATTCCGGGCACAACGTGTTGGTTGCCTTGCAGGCTCGCGGCATCGATGCGCACGCGATCGATGGTATTCCGGCGCTGCTCGAAGCGTTGCGCGAGGGGCACTTTGCGCGCGTGTTCAACATCCTGCATGGTCAGCGTGGCGGTGGCGAGGATGGCGTGCTGCAAGGCGCACTGGAAGCGCTCGACGTGCCGTACACCGGCTCCGGTGTGCTCGGCTCGGCATTGTCGATGGACAAGCCGCGGTCCAAGCGTGTGTGGCAGTCGCTGGGCCTGCCAACGCCGGAATTCGTGGCCTTGCCGCGCGGTGCCGATGTGCATGCGGCTGCAGCGCAAATGGGTTTCCCGCTGATCGTCAAGCCAGCCTGCGAAGGTTCTAGCGTTGGCGTGACGCGCGTGTTTGCCGCCTCCCAGCTCGAACAGGCCGTGGCGCTGGCTTCGCGCTATCCCGGCGACTTGCTGATGGAGCGGCTGATCGAAGGTGCGGAGCTGACGGTGGCCATCCTCGGTCGCCAGGTGTTGCCGAGCATCCACATCGTGCCGAAGGCCGCGTTCTATGACTACAACGCCAAGTACGTGGCCGAGGACACGCAGTACTTGTGTCCGGGGCTGGATGGGGCAGCCGAGGAGGCGCTGGGTACGCTCGCGCTGGCGGCATTCGATGCGCTTGGTTGCACCGGCTGGGGTCGGGTCGACGTGATGCGCGATCACGCCGGCAACAACTGGTTGCTGGAAGTGAATACCGCGCCGGGCATGACCTCGCATTCGCTGGTGCCAAAGGCGGCCGGCGTGGCCGGCATCGATTATCAGGAGCTGTGCTGGCGAGTGCTGGAGAGCAGCTTCGACACCCGTACATTGCCGGCACCGGGTACCGCACCCGGGCGTACGGAGTCCGCGCCATGACCGGCTATTTCCGCCCCGTCGCATGGTGCCTGGCGATCGCGCTGGTCGTGCTGCCGGTGGTCGGCGTGCTGCGCGGGTGGTTTGCGGCGCACAGCTGGCCGGTGACGCAATTGACGGTGCAGGCCGACTTCAAGCACGTGAGCGCAGCGCAGATCCGCGCGGTCGTCGCGCCACGCCTGGACAAGGGCTTTTTTGCCCTGGATCTCGACGCCGTGCAAAAGGCCGTTGCGGCGCTGCCGTGGGTGGAATCGGTGGAGGCGCGCAAGCGCTGGCCGGATACGCTGGTGCTGCGCATCTATGAGCGCCAGCCGTTTGCTCGCTGGAATGAAAAGCAGCTGATCAGTCGACAGGGCATGGTGTTTGCAGCCAGCGAGACGGCAACCGATGCCGCGCTGCCGGATCTTCGCGGCCCGGACGCACGCCTGGCCGAGGTGGTGAGTTTTTATGCCGAGACGCGCAAGGCGTTTGCCCGCACGCATCTGCAGATCAACGGCGTGGCCCTGACCGAGCGCGGTAGCTGGAGTGTCAGCACCGCGAACGGTGCGCAGATCGTCATTGGCGATCGTGATCAGGCCGGGCGTCGCTTGCGCCGGTTTCTGGATGTGTTTGCGCAATTGATGACCGGCCACGATGACGGCTTTGTCTATGCCGACCTGCGTTACACCAATGGATTTGCCGTGCGCTGGCCGCAAGCGGCGCCCGCCACCGTGGGAGGCTCGCCCCGCATATGAAAACGCGCAACGACAAGCAACTTATCGTCGGTCTGGATATTGGCACTTCGAAAGTGGTGGCCATCGTCGGCGAATACGAGGTCGATCAGCCGATCACCATCATCGGCATCGGCACCCACGTTTCGCGTGGCATGAAGCGTGGCTCGGTGGTGGATATCGAGTCGACCGTGCACTCGATCCAGCATGCAGTGGAAGAGGCCGAGCTGATGGCTGGCTGCGATATCCGCTCGGTATTCGCGTCCATTTCGGGTAGTCACCTGGAAACGCGCAATTCGCACGGCAGCGCCGCGATCCGCGAGCGTGAGGTCACCGCGGGTGACCTCGACCAGGTGCTGGAAGCGGCCAGCGCGGTCGCCATCCCGGCCGATCGCAAGGTGCTCTACAAGGAGTCGCAGGAATACCGCATCGACGGTCAGGACGGCATTCGCAATCCCGTGGGCATGAGTGGCGTGCGCCTGGAGGCCAGTGTGCATCTGGTGACCGGGGCGGCGGCGGCCGTGCAGAACATCACCAAGTGCATCCAGCGCTGCGGCTTGACGGTCGACGGACTGGTGCCTTCGGCCTTGGCCAGCGCCCGGGCCGTGTTGACGGATGACGAGCGTGAGCTGGGCGTGTGTCTGGTCGACATTGGCGCCGGCACCACCGACATCGCGATCTACACCCAGGGCGCCATTCGCTTTACCGCATCGCTGCCGGTTGGCGGCGATCAGGTGACCAACGACATCGCTTACGGCGTACATACGCCGACCGCGCATGCGGAGGAAATCAAGATCAAGTACGCGTGTGCGCAGACCGGGTTGGCGCATGCCGAGGAAACCATCCAGGTGCCAAGCGTCGGCGATCGTCCACCACGTCGGCTCGCCCGCCAGTCGCTGGCGCAAAGCGTGCAGGCGCGCTACGAGGAGATCTTCGAGATGGTGCAGGACCAGTTGCGCCGCTCCGGCTATGAAAGCCTGGTGGCGGCCGGCGTCGTGCTCACTGGTGGTGCGTCCCGGATGGAAGGCGCACTGGAGCTGGCCGAGGAAATCTTCCACAAGATGGTGCGCATTGGCGTGCCGCAACAAATCGAGGGCCTGGGTGATGTCGTGGTCAGTCCGCTGCATGCCACTGGTGTCGGCTTGCTGCTGCATGGCGTGCGCGCCGGCGGTATGCGCCCGGGCCATGCCGCTGGCGGCGGCACCGGCGGTCTGGTTGACAAGTTACGCGGTTGGCTCAGCCGCAATTTTTGAACGGTAGAGGTTTTGCAGGTGACACAGGAGGTGCCACTCGGGCACTCAGGGAAACAGCCCAACACTCGTGATCGACCCACGTCGGCGCGGGGTACAACGACAACAACGGAGGACGGGAAATGTTTGAATTGATAGAGAAGCTCACACCCAATGCGGTTATCAAGGTGATCGGTGTCGGTGGCGGCGGCGGCAATGCCGTCGCGCACATGCTCAACTCCAACATCGAAGGCGTCGAGTTCGTGGTCGCCAATACTGATGCACAGGCCATGACCACCTGCGGCTCGCGCATGCATTTGCAGCTTGGCGGCAACGTGACCAAAGGCCTCGGTGCCGGTGCCAACCCCGAAGTCGGTCGCCAGGCCGCGCTCGAGGATCGCGAACGCATCGAGGCGATGCTGGAAGGCGCGGACATGGTGTTCATCACCGCCGGCATGGGCGGCGGCACCGGTACGGGCGCGGCACCAGTAGTGGCGCAGCTGGCCAAGGAGAAGGGCATCCTGACTGTGGCGGTGGTGACCAAGCCGTTCCCGTTCGAGGGCCGCCGGCGCATGCAGGTCGCGTTGAAGGGGATCGAGGATCTGTCCCAGCATGTCGACTCGCTGATCACGGTGCCCAACGAGAAGCTGCTCAGCGTGCTCGGTCGTGATGTGACCTTGTTGAATGCGTTCAAGGCCGCGAACGATGTGTTGCAGGGTGCCGTGCAGGGTATTGCCGACTTGATCACCGCCCCCGGCCTGATCAACGTCGACTTTGCCGATGTGCGCACCGTCATGTCCGAGATGGGTCTGGCGATGATGGGCTCGGGCACCGCGCGTGGCGATGATCGCGCACAGGCGGCAGCCGAGGCGGCGATCAAGAACCCGCTGCTGGAGGACGTCAACCTCAATGGCGCCTGCGGCATCCTCGTCAACGTGACGGCCGGTCCAAACCTCACCATGCGCGAGTTCGACGAGATTGGCCGGATCATCCACGACTTTGCCAGTGAAGATGCAACGGTGGTCATCGGCACCTCGCTGGATATGGAGATGAAGGATGACGTGCGGGTCACCGTGGTCGCCACCGGGTTGAACCGGGCCAACGCATCGCGCGCACAGCCAGCGATTCACATGGTCGAGCCGCCGGTGCTGACCCGCCCGCGTCCGGTCGTGCTGCGTACGGGTACGGGTAATGAAGTGGTGGACTATGCCCAGCGTGACAGCGTCGTCAACGCCGGACATCGTGCCGAGCCCGCCGTGGCGGCGGGCAAGAGTGAGCCCAGCTTTGACTATCTGGACATCCCGGCGTTTCTGCGCCGTCAGGCGGATTGAATGCGTTGGCGTGAAGGAAGCGCGAAGATGTAAACCTGCACCCCGAGTATCGAGTGGTCTGTAGCGTTACTTGGGCGGGCTTGCCTGGTTATGCTGGGCGGGTCACGGCGGCGCGTGGTTGATCCCACCCATGGCTGTCATCAATCTCTGCAAGATTGATGTCCGGGCCGGTGCTGGTTTGGTGCCAGCAAGGCAGGCGCAGCAACCCTTGTCGGACTTCCCGTCCGCGACATGGGTTGCTGGCGCGCACAACTTGGCGGTGGTTGAACCGGCATCGGGCGCATCACTTGGCAACGTGAAGCGCACATGAAGCTTAATCAGACTGTACGGTGTGGTTTGCTATTGTCGTAGGTTAAAACTGTGTTAGTATCCGCCTCTAATCGGTGCTGCCACCACGAGTACAATCACCAATGATCAAGCAGCGTACGCTCAGGAATGTCATACGGGCCACCGGCGTCGGGTTGCATACCGGCGACAAGGTGTACATGACGCTGCGCCCGGCCGCGCCCAATACCGGTATTGTGTTTCGCCGCACGGATCTTGATCCGCCGGTGGATATCCGGGCGCGTCAGGACAATGTGGGGGACACTCGCTTGTCCACTACGTTGGTCAACGGTGACGCGCGCGTGTCCACGGTCGAGCATCTGCTTTCGGCCATGGCGGGCTTGGGTATCGACAATGCTTATGTGGACTTGTCCGCGCCGGAAGTGCCGATCATGGATGGCAGCGCAGGTCCGTTCGTGTTCCTGCTGCAGTCGGCCGGCATTGAAGAACAAAACGCCGCCAAGCGATTCATCCGCATCAAGAAGCCGGTGAAAGTACAGGACGGCGACAAATGGGCCAGCTTTGATCCGTTTGAGGGATTCAAGGTCGGCTTTTCCATCGACTTCAATCACCCCATCATTTCCAAGCGCACCTCGCGCGCCGAGATTGATTTCTCCACGACGTCCTACGTCAAGGAAGTCAGCCGCGCCCGCACGTTTGGCTTCATGCGCGACATTGAAGTGTTGCGTGAGCACAATCTGGCGCTGGGCGGTTCGATGGACAACGCCGTGGTGCTGGACGACTACCGTGTATTGAACGAAGACGGCCTGCGCTACGAAGACGAGTTCGTCAAACACAAGATCCTGGATGCGATTGGCGACCTGTACCTGCTTGGGCACAGTTTGATCGGCGCCTACCATGCGCACAAATCCGGCCATGAGCTCAACAACAAGTTGCTGCGCGCGCTGGTTGCCGATGCCTCGGCGTGGGAGGAAGTCAGCTACCAGGAGGACCTGGCGTTCTCGCCGATCTCCTACGCGCATCCGGCACAAGCCATCTGACCGACGCGTCAATCAGCAGTGCTCCATGCAAACGGCCATGCCTTCGGGCATGGCCGTTTTGTTGTGTGAAGTCCGTCACTTGTCCGGATCTTGCCTGCATGCGCCCCGCGTGCCGGGTGGCATCCGCGCGGGCGTGCATGCTATAAACCCATGCCGGCAGGTAGTGGACGGTTGACTTCCAGCTGTCGCCTCCGCCCGCATGTGCGCATGCAGATCTACTGTTGCGCGCCGCCCGTCGAGGGTGCAGGGGTTTCGGTAGCGGATGCCAAAGCAAGAAACAGGGCTCTCAGTTCGGGGTCCGGGAATGACGCCGCAGCAGCCCGGAGATGGGCAGCTGTGGTGGGTGAAAGCGATTTCAACCGGGTTGGCTGCGCTGCAGCGGGGTCGGGGGCAACCACTTTGACCTTTACCGCACTGGCACACGCGCCGATCGCGCGTGCGGAGGCAAGGATTTGCGTCTGCAATAAACGCAGACGCGACGCCCACGCCGGTGAAGATGCAAGGAAGACGAGGCGGTCGTGGCGCAGGTCGGCGAATCGTACCTGTTCGCGCAACGGCAGGGGCAATGTTTGGCGTAACGCGCGGTCCAAAGCTTCCAGCGTGCCGGCCTTGTTGGCCAGGGTCGCGAAGGAGCCGCAGTCGGCAAGGGGTTTCGGCCCGTTGAGTCTGCGCCTGGAGGTGGCTGACGCTGTGGGTTGCATGCTGCCAATATCGATGCGGGGTGTTATGCAAATCATACTTGTTTCGCGCACTGGCCGGTTGCCGCGCACATTTGACCTGGGCAATCGGCATATGCGCTGGAAGTTGCTGGCGGCGGCCGCGCTGATGGTGTTCGCTTGCGTGCTGGTCGGCGTCGCGGTGGCGCTGGCGGTGGCCAACCCGCAGCAACGCGCACTGACTGAGGTAGGCCAATTGCAGCAACAGGTGCACCAGCAGGACGTGCAGTTGCGAACCGTGCGCGCCGACGCGCAGCGCAACCTGGATGCGCTGGCGATCAAACTTGGACAATTGCAGGCGCAGTCGACGCGATTGAACGCGCTGGGTGAGCGTCTGGCGCAGGTTGGCAAACTCGATGCGAGCGAGTTCAACTTCGATCAGGTACCGGCCATGGGCGGGCTGGAAGATGCAGCGGCCGGCGAATATGCACTGCCGGTGACCCTGGACCGCAGCATTGGCGATCTGGCGCATCAGTTCGATCGCCAGCAGACTCAGCTCACGGCGCTGCAAAGCCTGTTGCTGGATGCGCGCATTGATGCCGCCTTGAAGCCGGCCGGAATGCCCGTCCAGGGTTATATTTCATCGTATTTCGGCACGCGTCCCGATCCGTTCGACGGGCGCAGCGCACGCCATACCGGGATCGACATTGCGACCTCGTTTGGTACGCCGGTGCATGTGGTGGCCGAAGGTATCGTGACGTTCGCAGGTCGGCGTGGTGGTTATGGCAACGTGGTCGAGGTTGATCACGGCAACGGTTACATGACGCGTTACGCGCACAACACGGCGTTGGATGTGCACGCCGGACAGCATGTCCAGGCCGGTGACACCATTGCGCAGGCTGGATCTACCGGTCGTTCGACCGGCGCGCATGTGCATTTCGAGGTGTGGCGTGATGGCCGGGTGTTGAATCCACTGGCGTTTGTACACGACCGACGCTGAATTTGTTCGATCGCAGGCCTTGAAACCGCTGTTTCCGAGCATCATTACCTTGCCCGCGCGGCATGCTGGCGTGCACGGCGGTGCGGAAGCGAAGCGCGGGATAGCGACATGCGGGTGGCTGGTTGAAGTGCGTTTCTTCAGTCGTGCACGCTCGCCCGTGGCCGGGTCACGCTCGCATCCCCGGGCGGCAGCCGCCGTGGCTGGAAACCGCGTGTAGTAACATGCCCGATTGGCTCGCGGCAGTTGCGGGCGTTCTGTTCCCTATCCGGAAGATCGATGTTCAATCGCCCCCTGAAGAACTTTTTCGGCAGTCGTAACGAGCGGGTCATACGACAGCTGAGGCACACGGCTGCACGCATAAATGCGCTGGAGCCGGCATGTGTGAAGTTGACCGACGAAGGCTTGCGCGGCAAGACCGACGAATTCAAGCAGCGTTTTGCGGCGGGCGAGTCGCTGGACAAATTGCTGCCTGAGGCGTTTGCGGTGGTACGCGAGGCCTCCAAGCGCAAGCTCGGCCTGCGCCATTATGACGTGCAGCTGGTGGGCGGCGTGGTGTTGCATCAAGGCAAGATCGCGGAGATGCGTACCGGCGAGGGCAAGACGCTGGTTGCCACTTTACCGGTATATCTCAACGCGATTGCCGGCCAGGGCGTGCATCTGGTCACGGTCAATGACTATCTGGCGCGGCGTGACGCAGCGCAGATGGGTGTGCTGTACAACTTCCTCGGGTTGAGCGTCGGGGTCGTGTATCCGGGTATGGATCACGCCGACAAGGCTGCCGCATACAACGCGGACATCACCTACGGCACCAACAACGAGTTTGGTTTCGATTATCTGCGCGACAACATGGCACTGAGCAAGGAGCAGCGCTATCAGCGTGGCCTGAATTTCGCGATTGTCGATGAGGTGGACTCCATCCTCATTGACGAGGCGCGCACGCCGCTGATTATTTCCGGCCCGGCCGAAGACTCCGTGCAGCTGTATGTGGCCATCAACAAGATCGTGCCGCACATGATCCGCCAGACGGAAGAGGACGGTGCGGGCGATTACTGGGTCGACGAGAAACAAAAACAGGCGCATTTGTCCGAGGAGGGCATGGAGCATGCGGAAGAGTTGCTGCATGCGAGCGGTGTGTTGAGCGCAGACAGCGCACTGTATGACTCCAAGAACCTGGCCGTGGTGCATCACCTCAACGCGGCCTTGCGCGCGCACGGGATTTACCAGCGCGACGTGGATTACATCGTGAATGACGGCGAAGTCATCATTGTCGATGAGTTCACCGGGCGCACCCTGGCGGGTCGGCGCTGGTCCGATGGGTTGCATCAGGCGGTGGAAGCCAAGGAAGGGGTGCCGATCCAGCGCGAAAACCAGACGATGGCGACAGTGACGTTCCAGAATCTGTTTCGCATGTACAAGAAGCTTTCCGGCATGACCGGTACGGCGTTTACCGAGGCGTTTGAGTTCGACAGCATTTATGGCCTGGACGTGGTGGTCATCCCCACGCACAAGCCGATGATCCGTACCGACAATCAGGACATGATCTTCCTTTCCACCGCACCCAAGTACCGCGCGGTTGTCGAGGACGTGAAAACGCGCCACGCGAAGGGTCAGCCGGTGCTGGTCGGTACCACGTCCATCGAGGTGTCGGAACTGGTATCCAAGGAACTGGACGCTGCCGGCATACCGCACGAAGTGCTCAATGCCAAGCAGCACGAACGCGAGGCCTACATCGTGGCGCAGGCTGGCGCTCTGGGTCAGGTCACCATTGCCACCAACATGGCCGGTCGCGGCACGGATATTGTCCTTGGCGGCAGCCTGGAGGCGGCGCTGGCGGCGTTGCCGGCCGAGGCCACGGAGGCGGAGCGCGAGGCAGTACGGGCCACCTGGCAGGCCGAGCACGAGAAGGTGCTGGCCGCCGGCGGCTTGCACATCATTGGCACCGAGCGCCACGAGTCGCGGCGCATCGACAACCAGTTGCGTGGTCGTTCCGGTCGTCAGGGCGACCCGGGTTCCTCGCGCTTTTATTTGTCGCTGGATGACAACTTGCTGCGCATCTTCGGTGGCGAGGGCCTGGTGCGCTGGATGAAGCGCTTTGGCATGAAGGACGACGACGCGCTGGAGGACCGCATGGTCAGCCGGCAGATCGAGAAGGCGCAGCGCAAGGTCGAGCAGCACAACTTCGACATCCGCAAGCACTTGCTGGAATTCGACGACGTTGCGAACGACCAACGCAAGGTGATCTACACCCAGCGCGACGAGTTGCTCGAAGGCGAAGAGGTGGCGGCGACCGTCGCCGACATTCGCGAGGACGTGGTGCGTTCACTGGTGCTCGCGCATGTCCCGGCAGACAGTATCGACGAGCAGTGGGACATCCCTGGCCTGGACAAGCAGCTGGAAACCGAGTTCGGGCTGTCCCTGGGGTTGGTGCAATGGTTCGAGGAGCAGGCGGAAGTTGACGCCGAGCGGATTCTTGCCCGCGTGCTGGACGGCGTGAACGACATGTTCCGCACCAAGGAAGAGCAGATTGGCGCCGACACCATGCGCCAGCTGGAAAAGCACGTCATGCTGACCGTGGTCGACAACGCGTGGAAGGATCATCTGTCCAACATGGATTATTTGCGCCAGAGCATTGGCCTGGTCGGTTATGCGCAACAGGATCCGAAGCAGGCGTTCAAGCGCGAGGCATTTCGCCTGTTCTCCGAGATGCTTGATCGCATCAAGGCCGAGGTGGTGCAGATGCTTGCGCGCATTCGGGTGCGCAGCGAGGAAGAAGTCGCCGAGATGGAAGCCGAGCAGCAGCGCATCGCCGCGCGCCTGCAGCAGCAGATGCTCGCCAGCGGTGGTGGTGCTCCGGCCGAAAGCGCGTTTGGCGCTGCGCAGGAAGGGTCGGATACCGGTGTCGCGACCGCCGTACGTCGGCCCGTGCAACTGGCCGGACCCAAGGTTGGGCGCAACGATCCGTGCCCGTGCGGTTCCGGGAAGAAATACAAGCACTGTCACGGGCAACTCAGCTGAGCAACGAGTGAAGCCCGCGTTTGTTGTCGCGGGTGATTGCCAGCCTGTCAGTCGGAGCCGCCAGGTTGGCGCTGCCGATCTGGTTGCGCATCGACGCTGATGTAGCGTGGCTCGGCAGTATCCAGCCGCAGCGCAGTGAGTTGGCCGCCCCACACGCAGCCGGTGTCGATCGCGTGCACGCCACAGCCAACAAAGCGCCCGAGTGCTGACCAGTGGCCGCAGACGATGCGCAGCCGGCGCTGGCGTACCCCAGGCACGGAGAACCACGGATACAACCCGGGCTTTTGTGTACCCGGGGTGCCCTTGGCATCGAAATCAATGCGCCCGTTGATGTCGCAGTAGCGCATGCGCGTGAGCATGTTGATGGTTGCGCGCTGCCGGTCCAGCCCCTGCAAACGGTTGGACCATGCGGCAGGACGATTGCCGAACAGATTGCGCAGCAACTTCGGGTGGCGTGGACTGGACAACTCGCGTTCCACCTCCCGCGCGGCTTCCTGCGCCTGGCGCAGCGTCCATGATGGCGCGAGGCCGGCGTGGATCATGGTCCAGTTCAGTGCCACGTCGTGATGCAGCAGCTTTTGCGAACGCAGCCACTCGAACAGCACGGGCGCGTCCTCGGCAAACAACACCTCGCGCAATTCCGGGTTGACGCGTGCCTGCGCTTCAGGGCGGCGTTGCGCGATCGACAGCAGGCTGAGGTCGTGGTTGCCCAAGGTGATGATGCAGTTTTCGCGCAAACTGTGGATCAGCCGCAGTGTCAGCAGCGACTGGCCGCCCCGATTCACCAGATCGCCGCAAAACCAGAGCTGGTCGCAGGCCGGGTCAAACCGCAGCTTCTCCAGCAGTCGCTGCAGCTCCGGATAACAACCTTGCACGTCGCCGATTGCGTACGTGGCCATGTCAGCGCACAGTCATCAGTGCAGCGTGCGCGGGACGGACAGGGTAAACGTGGGAATCGGTGCCTCGAAGTGCGTGCCGTCATCGGCCAGCATCTGGTAGCTGCCAGCCATGGTGCCAACCGAGGTCTCCAGCACCGCGCCGGAGGTGTACTCGAAATCGTCGCCCGGCCGCATCCACGGCTGTTCGCCGGTGACGCCGTCGCCGCGCACTTCCTGCACTTTGCCGTTCGCGTCGGTGATCACCCAGTGGCGCGTGAGCAGGCGCGCCGGCATCTCTCCGGCGTTGCGCAGCGTG
>DATCWU010000459.1:0-1683 GCA_036566165.1 Rhodanobacter sp.
GATCCCGCCGAGTCGACGATCTACAGCGCCAACGGTGCCAGCGGCACCATCACCGCCGTGCATCAGGACGATGCCGATCACTACCGCGTCAGCGCCACGATCCCCACCCAGGTCAGCGCCCGCACCCTGACGCTGGATCCAGAGCTGCACCGGCTGTACCTCTCCGCCGCGCGGCTGGGAACGACCCGTCAGGCAAACGGTCGCCAGGCGATCGAACTGGACAGCTTCAGCATCCTCACGGTGGGGCGGCTTTGAGCGTGGTGTAGTCCTGCACAAGAGAAGTGTCAGTTCCGGCAGGGACCAAGTGGACGCCTGACCCGTGGCGCCCGTATCCCGGACGGGCAGCGGTAGCAAGTGTCATGGCTTGAAACGATGCACATAGCCCACGCTGAAACCGCCAGGCAACCAGCCGACGACCAGCGACGACTTGCGATGCGCCATCCAGATCCCCACGCCCGCGCCGACCGCGGCACCGATCAGCACATCGCTCTGCCAGTGGCCACGCGTCTTCACCCGGGCGACGGCGTCGTAAGCGGGAAGCAAGGCCAGCGCGTAGACCGCCGGATGCTCATCGCCGTAGTTGACGATGAACGGGGTCACGGCGGCCGACATCGCCGCCACTTCGCCGCTGGGGAAGCTTTCGGCATGCGTGCCATGGAAAAACTGGTTCGGGTCGCTGGTCCGCGACGGACGCTCGCGCTGGAACGTGTACTTCATCACCGTGGTCGCCGCACCCGTAACCACCAGCGCGTCGACGGATCGCCAGAACGTGTCGCCCAGCTTGCTGTCGTCGCCGAAGACCAGGGCACCGGCGCCGACGGTCACCAGGGTGCCGTAGACCAGCGTGGTCTGGTTACTGCGTTGCCAAATTTCGCTGTTGTCGTAGTGCAGGCGATGGTCGATACCCAGCACGCCGCCACCAGCCCGGGCCGTCTGCACTGGCACCGCCGTGATGAGGGCCGCCAGACCCAATGCCGCGAACGCGCTGAGGCCACTCATGTCGGCTCTCTCTCGCCGGTACTGACTGGAGTTTCAGCACCGTATTTTCAGCTTGGCGGCTTTCGTTTTCCTTATGACCACACAGACAGCGATGCCGCATCGACCCGGGCAGCCCGGCGTATCTTCAGCGCAAGCGCTACGGCGCCGGCTAACGCCGACTCATGCATCCCGCGGAATAACCACACGCACGCGCAACCCCCGGCCGAATGGCGAGTCAAGCAGCTCAATCGTCGCGTCGTGCAGCTGCGCCGCACGCTGCACGATCGACAATCCCAGCCCGTAGCCCTCGCCGCGACCACTGGCTTCCCGATGGAACCGCGCAAATACCTGCGCCCGACGTTCCACCGGGATCCCCGAACCGTCATCGATGACATCGAGCACCACTTCCCGATTGCCCGGTACAAGCAAAAGCTGCACCCGCCCACCCTCGGGCACATGGCGCATGGCATTTTCAAGCAAGTTGCGCAGCAAGGCAGCCAGTGCCGCCTCGTAGCCATGCACGACCACCGGCTCTGGCGGTGGCACAAAGCCGAGTTCCACGCCACCCTCGGCAAGGGCTGGGGCCAGTTCCTCGATGACGTCGCTGGCGACCGCAACCAGATCGACCGCCGCCCGCTGTGCCGTCGCCACACCCGACTCCAGCCGCGCCAGCGCCAGCAGCTGCTCGACCCGGCGCGCCAGCGC
>DATCWU010000476.1:0-17143 GCA_036566165.1 Rhodanobacter sp.
TACCCGCCAGCCGCAGCGGCCGCGGTCGCGGTGACCACGCTGCGTGCAGCACTGGTCGAAGACGACACCATCGACGTGACGCTGTGCTGTTTCAGCCGCACGATGCAGGCGCTGACCGAACACGCGCTCGGCGCAACTCCCGGCCAGCGCTGACTGAGAGGTAGCCAGGCGCTCGAGCGCTAATCGGGATGCAGCTTGAACGGGTACAGCGGCGGTACGCCGGACTCGGTCGGCGGCGTACCGCTTTCGCGCCAAACCAAGCCATGTTTGAACGCGTCGGCGAGCGCAACCGGACCAGCCGGCGGTGTCGCGCCGCCATAACGCCGATGTTGCAAGTCAGCGATTGCCGCACGCTGCCCCGCGTCAGCCAACGCCGCGGCAAGTTCACCCAGATGCTGGATCGATGGTCGCTCGGCACGTGCCCAGGCCAGCAAGGTGCGCGCTTGCGCAGCGATATCGGCGCCACGGGCAGCAGCGAAAAACGCCCGCTGGCATTCGCGCGATGAACCGTGTCCGGTCAGGGCCACTGCAACTGGGGGTTGCCGCGTCGATGCCGCATGCCGTCGGCGCCAGTACCACCACGCCAAAACACTGAGCAGCCACAAGCCGACACTACCCAGCGCCACCCAGCGCCACGGCACCCCCTGCGCTGGAGTTGCCGGCGATGGCGCGCCCGCACTGCTCGCCGCAGCCACCACCGCCGGCTGCGCAGGCGTGCCACCCGCAACGCCGAGCGCCGGCAATACCGTCAATTGGCGGGCCGGAATCTGCGCAACCTCCGATTGATCGGTCAGCACATTCCACCACTTCACGCTGGTCGCCGGGATGGTCAGCGTGCCGGCACGTTCGGGCACCAGCGCAAACTTGCGCTGCTGGCGTCCGACCAGCCACGCTCCGTCGTGGCCGGTCCTGCTGACCGGCTTGTCCGGATACACCGTGGCACCATCAAGTGGCGGCAGACTCAGCGCCGGCAGGGTCTCGGCCGCCAGTCCGGTGGCCTGCATGGTCATCGTCAAATTCAATGCCTGGCCGACACGCACGGAAGTCTGCGCCGCGGGCAGGCCAGCCAGCGTCAGGCTCAACTGTCGCGCCGGCAGCCACGCGCTCTTGGCGGCGGCGTCCGGCACGGCTTGCACGCTGACCGTCAGCGCCGGGGCGCGGGCACTGACCGGCGTGCTCCCACCGAAGAAGCCGTTCAGATCATTCAGGTCGGACACCTCACCCTGGAACGTCAGCGCCGGAATCACCAGCTGGCCCGGGTGCTGCGGGGTCAGCGCAAAGCGTCGTTCCAGGACGTGCCAGGAGCGGCCGCCACGCTGCGTGACGTACTTCACATCGTCACCCACCTGCACCGTCTGCACGCCGTCGATCCGCGGCGCCTCCAGCGAGCCACCAAGGTTGACCGCGTAATACAGGCGCACGACATAGCTGAACTGTTGCCCGACGTAGGCGTGCGTCGGCTCGACTTGCGCTTCCAGAAACACGTCCTGGTCCGGCACTGCAGTCGCCGCGCTGCCGGTGGCGTCCGGCGCGTTGACCTGCAGTTGCAGCGGTGCGGTCTGCCCACCGGCAACCGGCAAGGCGGGAATCTGCAGCGTGCCCGCATGTTTGGCGCGCAGCGCCACACCAAACGTCAACTCGGCGTGGCGCACACCATTGACGATGCTCACGCTGCGATTCTGCGAGCTGCCGAGTACCTCGAAATCCTGGCTCAACACGCTGAAATCGGGAGCATCGACGCCGCTCACCGCCCCCTCGACGCGCACGTTCAAGGTGACAGTTTCGCCAAGTTGCACGGTGTTGCGATCCAGCGTCGCGTGCACATCGGCCGCGTGCGCAGCAAGCGGCAGTAGCAGCAAGCACAGACACCACGCGGCGAATCCTGCACAACGCATCATGGTTGCTCCTGCGTGCCCGGCACACCGCCGTGACGCTGCTGATATTCCAGTTCAAATTTGCGCCGCAGCAGTGCCCCCGGATCATCCGGCACACTCTGCAAGGCACGCCGCACATCGGCGGGCAACTTGGATTGCGGATCGTCCGCAGCGGCAGTCCCCAGCTCGTGTGTGGTGGGCGGCGAGGTCGCCGGCTTGCCCGCCAGCGCCTTGTCCATTTGTTCCTGCACTGCCTGCTGCGCCTGCGCGGCCTTGGCTTGTTGCGCGGCTTGCTGTTGCGGCGTGGTCGGCGGCAGTTGCGTGCGGTCAACGTCGCTACCCGGCGCTGGTGCAGGGGGTGCCGCCGCGCTGGACGTACTTTGCGGATGATCGGCAGAGTTCGCTGACTGCGCGTCGTGATCGGCGGAGTCAGCCTGTTGTTTCTCGTCCTGGCCATTGGCGTCAGACGCGTCCTTGCCGGAACCGTCGCCGGACCCCGCTGATTTTGACTCCTGCTGCTGCGCGCCTTGACCTTGCTGTGTCGACTCTCGTGACTGCTGCTGCGGCGAATTCTGCTCCTGCGACTTCTTATCCTGTGCCTGCCCGGATTTTGACGGCGGCGGCTTGTTCTGCCGCAGCCAGTCTTCCACGCTCTGGCGATTGGCCTTGGCATCAGCGAACGCCGGATCGAGCTGCAGTGCCTGGTCATATGCGCTTATCGCGGCGGCGTATTTGCCCTGCCGGGCCAGCGCATTGCCACGGTTGTAGGCGGCAGTGGCACCTGGCACCGGCTTGAGTGCCGTCGCCGCTGCGGCGTAATCACCGGCACGATAAGCGGCTGCGCCACGCCATGCCGGATCATGCGCGAGTTGCTGCGCACGCCCGGCGTCGCCTTGACGCAGCGCCGAAACCGCTTGCTGATCGCGGCGCTGCCACAGGTCATTCCAGGTGCTGGCGCTGGCGGTGCCGGGCACTGCTGGCAGCAACATCAACGCGAGCAGGCACAGCCAACCGCGACGAAATGCCAGTGCGACGAGCAGCAACAACGGCAACAGCAACCACGGGCCGCGGTCTTGCCACGTAGCGCCAACCTGCGCAGACACTTTCGCGCTCGTGCCCATGCGCAATTGGCCGTGCAGAGCCTCGATGTCACGCTGATCCGCACTCATCGGTACATAGCGCCCGCCACCGGCAGCGGCCACCGCCGCCAGGTCGCGATCAGCACGGCGAGCCAGCACCAGATTGCCTTGCGCATCGTGCAACAAGCCGCCGTCGGCTTGCGGCACCGGACCGCCCCGTGGGGTGCCCACGCCAAGCACTGAAACCCGCACCCCGGCCGCCCGCGCCTTCGCCGCAGCAGTCACTGCCGCCGCGTCCGCCTGATCGGTGATCAGCACCAGCGACGCCGCATCCACCTTGCCGTCGCGCGCCAGAGTCACGGCACGCTGGATTGCCGACGCTGCGTCGTTGCCATCCACCGGCATCGTGTCCGGCGCGAGTGCAGCCAGCAGATCATTCAAACTGCTGGCGTCGGAGGTCAACGGTGCCACCACAAACGTCTCGCCGGCATAGGCGAGCAACGCGTTCAGGCCGTCGCGATTGGCGGCCAGCAGATCGCGCGCCTTGAAGCGCGCACGATCGAGCCGGCTTGGCGCCACGTCTCGCGCCAGCATGTGCTGCGACAACGAAACCGCCACCACTTGCGCCGCGCGATCGGCGTACAGCGGCTGCGCCTGCCGATTCCAGGTGGGGCCGGCCAGCGCCAGGGTGCCAAGCGTCCACGCCCCCAGAAACAGCCATGGTGCCAGGGACCGGTTCGCCTGCTGGCCACGCAACAGATGCGGCAACAGTTCGGCATCCACCAAACGCGACAAGGCCACGCTCGCAGCGTCGCGGCGCCGGCCGACCCACCATGCCAGCGGCAGCACGCACAACGCCAGCAACCACCACGGCTGCAGGAAGTGCAACTGCTGCAACGCGGCGCTCATGTCCCACTCCGCACCCGCACCGCAAACTGTCGCGGCACGATGACCAGCAACAGCACCAGCGCGGCAACCAGCAACGGCCAGCGAAACAGCTCATGCCGCGGGCGCAAAGCTGGCGCGCGTTGCGGCATCGGCTCCAGCGCGTCGACTGCGCGATACGCAGCGGCCAGTTCCTCGCTGTCGGTGGCGCGGAAAAAGCGCCCCCCGGTTTCGGTGGCGATACTTTTCAACATGTCCGCATCCAGGTCGGCGGACGGATTGACCAACTGGCTGCCGAAAAATCCCGGCACGCGCATGCGCGTCGCCCCGATACCGATGGTGTAGATGCGCACCCCCGCGGCCGCGGCCGCCCGCGCCGCGTCCCGCGGCGCAATGCTGCCTGCGTTGTTGACGCCATCGGTCAGCAGCACGAGGACCCGCGCCTGCTGCGGCAGCGCAGCCAGGCGCTTGACCGCCACGGCAATGGCATCGCCGATCGCCGTTTCGGTTCCGGCCAGACCAACCACGGCGCCGTCCAGTTGGGCGCGTACGGCAGACAGATCGTAGGTCAGCGGCGTCACCAGGAAGGCCTGGCTGCCAAACAGGATCAGGCCCAGCTCGTCGCCGCCACGACGACTGATGAAATCGCCGGCAATGGCCTCGACGGCAGCAAAGCGATCGATGGTCTGCCCGCCCAAGTCCATGTCCGGGGTCTGCATGCTGCCGGACAAATCCACCGCCAGCATCATGGCGCGGCCACTGCGTTGCTGCGCCTGCGGCGGCCCGATCCATTGCGGTCGCGCGGCTGCAGCCAGCAGGCACAGCCAGGCCAGCAGCAGCCATAGCGTGGTACCGCGCGGCCGGGTGCCCGGCGCCGTCGACAAGGTCAACCCCGGATGCGGCAGACGCAGTGCCTGACCGGGCGCAGCCGGTGGCAGCCACCGCCGCAGCAGCCACGGCAGCGGCAACAGCAGGGCAACCCAGGGCCATGCGAACTCAGGCACGGGTGGTCTCCGCGGATTTCCATTTGCGCCGACGCAACGCCAGGCGCAACCAGGTTTCAACGGCGGTCAGCGCGGGCGCTGCATCAAACGGTGCGTCTGCGCGATACATCGACTGCTCCAGTGCCACCAGCTGCTGCAGCGTAGCCACATCCACCGGGACCCGCGCCAGCGTCGCCCGCCAGGCGGCGCCTTGCTGCTGCGTGACCTGCGGGTCATGTACGCGCGCCACCCGGCGCAGCAATTGATGCAGGTCACTGGCCAGCCGGGCGCCATCCGCATCGCGTTGATGGCGGCTGCGCAACTGCGCCACTTCCTCCAGCACGCGCTGCCGTTCGCGTACCGTGCGACGCCGACGGCGCCACCACCATACCGCGACGCCCAGCAGCCCAAGCACCAGTCCGAGCAGTAGCCACCAACCGGGCGCCGGCGGCCACCAGGACGGCTCCGGCGGCAAATGGATATCGCGCAGGACCGGACCCGCTGTTGCGTCCGGCGGCGACACGCCAGGCGTGCTCGACGTCATGTCGGCGCCGCCCACTTGGGCGCGAGCAAACGCACACCCGCGGCGCATGCGTCACCCGCGGTATCCACTTGCGCCCAGCGCAGGTGCAGCGCCTCGGCGAGCGCGTGCAGACGCGCAGCGCCCGTGCCCAGCACGCGCAGGAAGTCGCGCCGCTGACGCTCGGAGCGCAATACCAACAGCTCGCGCTTGCCGTTGTATTCCAGCGGGTAGCTCCCGCTCGGTGGCAGCTGCAGCTCCAGTGCATCGGCCACCAGCAGCACACCCACAGCCGCGCGTTGCGCCAATTCGTGAAGCAGTGCCCGTGCCGCCACGTCGCAACTGAAACCATCGCTGATCAGCACGACGCGGCTCGCGCCGTGCGCCAGACGACGTGCGCGCAGCAAGGCGGCCGAGAGCGGTTCGTCGCCAGCGCGCACCGGCAACGCGTCCCACTGCGCCAGTGCGCCACACACTGCCAGCGCCCCGCGTACGCCGCCCTGCGGTCGCAACATGCGGTTGACCGGCCCGAACCCGACGATGCCGACGCGCTCACCGGCATGCGCCGCACACCACGCCAGCGTCGCTGCCGCACGCGCCGCCTGCACCGACTTGAACCGTGCGCGCGTGCCAAAGCGCATGCTGGCATGGGTGTCGAGCACGATCAGCACGCTGCCTTCGCGATCTTCCTGAAACAGCTTGGTATGCAGTTTTCCGCTGCGTGCGGTGAGCCGCCAATCCAGCCGGCGCACATCGTCACCAGCTTGATAGGCACGCGACTCCGCGTAGTCCATGCCACGCCCATACAGACGGCTGGACTGCTGGCCCGCATGCGCCGCCCGACTGACCAACGGCTGCAGCCGTACCCGCCCGATACGTTCGCGCAAGGCGATCAACGCCCGCAACGAAACCGTGGTGCGATCATCACCAGCTACCCGTTCATCGCGCATGGCGTTCACGGCAGCGGTACGAGATCCAGCAGGCGGTCAATCACCTGATCCGGTTTGATCCCCTCCGCCTCTGCCTCGTAACCAAGCAGTACGCGGTGGCGCAGCACCTCATGCGCGATCGCATGCACGTCCTCGGGCAACACGTAATCGCGTCCAGCCAGCCACGCGGCAGCACGTGCGCAACGATCCAGCGCAATGGTGGCGCGCGGACTGCCACCCCAAGCGATCCAGCGCTTGAGTTCCAATCCGTAGCGTTCCGCATTGCGCGTGGCCAGCACCAGCTGGGTCAGGTACTCCTCCAGTGCGGGCGACATATGCACGGCCATCGCCGCCTGCCGCGCGGCAAACACGTCGGCCTGGCTCAACAGCGCCGGTGGTGCCGGTTGTGGATGCGCACGCGCACCGGCCTGTTCGCGTGCCAGCTTGAGAATGGCCAGCTCGGCCACCGCGTCCGGATAGCCAATCGTCACGTGCATCAGGAAGCGATCCAGTTGCGCCTCGGGCAACGCAAAGGTGCCTTCGTGCTCGATCGGATTCTGCGTGGCCATCACCATGAACAGACGCGGCAGGGGCCACGTACTGCGGCCCACGGTGATCTGCTGCTCGCCCATCGCCTCCAGCAGCGCGGATTGCACCTTGGCGGGAGCGCGGTTGATCTCGTCGGCCAGGACGATGTTGTGGAACAACGGGCCGCGCTGAAACTCGAAGCTGCCGGTCTGCGGACGAAATACATCGGTGCCGGTGAGATCGGCGGGCAGCAAGTCGGGGGTGAATTGCACGCGGTGGAAGTCGGCATCGATGCGCGCGGCCAGCGCCTTCACCGCGGTGGTCTTGGCCAGACCCGGTGCCCCTTCCACGAGCAAGTGGCCATCCGCCAGCAGCGCAATCAGCAGGCAATCAATGAGCCGTGGCTGGCCAATGATGCAACGTTGCAGGTCGTCACGCAGCCGCGCGAAATCCGCTTGCAGACGGGTCAACGCGGGCTGTTCGGGCATATCCATGATCAAGCGAATTCTCGATGTGATGGGAGTGTGGCGGGCCACGGAACACCAGCGGCGCAACGCGGCGGCCTGCTACAGACCATGCCGGGCGCCAGAAGTTTAATCAACCGTATACAGCCGGCCTATCCGCATGCACTGCGCCACAAAAAAAAGACGGCCGAAGCCGTCTTTTTCCTGTTCATGGATCACATCACTGGACGGAGTCACTGAGGATACGTGGCGTCACGAAAATCAGCAGCTCAGCCTTGGTGTCGTTGCGCGTGGTGGAGCGGAACAATGCACCAATACCCGGAATGTCACCCAGGCCCGGCACCTTGGTGGTCGTGTTGCTCTTGTTGACCTCGTAGATACCGCCAAGCACCACTGTCTGTCCATTATCGACCAGCACCGAAGTGTTGATCTCGCGCGTGTCGATGGTCGGGATCTTGCCACTTCCGGGTGCGTCCACATAACCCGCCAACGCATCCTTCTTGACGTTGATCATGAGATACACACGATTGTCGGCCGTGATCGTCGGTGTCACCTTGAGCTCGAGCACCGCATCCTTGAACTGCACGGTGGCCGTGCCGCTGCCCACGCCCTGACCACCGGAGTTCTGGAACGTGACATAGCCGATTTCCTGGCCTTGCCGGATGACCGCTTCCTGCTGGTTGGCGGTAATGACGCGCGGGCTGGAGATGACCTCGCCACGGCCCTCGGTCTGCGCCGCGGACAGCTCCAGATCAACCAGGTAGTTCCTGCCCAGGATCGCCAGGCCAAGCTGACCGGCCGGAGTAGATACGGGCAAGTTGACGTTGAAGCCACCACTACCGGTTTGATATGTGGTCAACCCGGTGGCGTTGCTTGCGCCGACATTGTTGTTGTGGCGCTCGATAGCCAGATCGGCCGCGCCGTTCTGGCCGCCCTGCGGGGCGGTGCTGATGACGTTGCCGCCGTCCATGGTGTGATTGGCCTGCACGCCCCACTTCACGCCAAGCTCGCGGGTGAAGTCATCGGTTGCCACCACGATCCGCGACTCGATGAGCACCTGCTGCACCGGCTTGTCGAGCACTGCGATCAGATCCCGCAACTGCTTGATCTTCTCCGGCGTGTCGTTGAGCAACAGGGTGTTGGTGCGCTCATCAAACGAAACGCTGCCGCGGGTGGAAAGGAATCCGCGCGCATTGTTGGCACCGCTGGCCCCACCGGCGCTGCCGCCTGTGCCCTGCATGCTGCCGGTGGTCAGCAACTTGGCGATGTCCGCCGCCTTGCCGTAACTGATCGGCACGTAGTCGGTCACCAACTCGGCCGTGTCTTGGGCCTTCAGCTTGGCATTGGCAATGTCTTGTTCGTACTTGGCAAGCTCAGCCTGTGGTGCAATCCAGATGACGTTGCCATTGCGCCGTTTGTCCAGGCTCTTGGCCCGCAAGATCACGTCCAGCGCCTGATCCCACGGCACATTGACCAGGCGCAAGGTGACACTGCCGCCCACGCTGTCCGAGGCCACCAGGTTGAGCCCGGAGATGTCGGCGACCAGCTGCAACGCGGAGCGCACCGGGATATCCTGGAAGTTGAAAGTGACGCGCTTGCCGTTGTAGCTCGGCTCCTGCCCGGCCTTGGCCACATTGCTGGCAGCTGCATCCGCTTTCTTCGGCGCGACTTCGACCACGTACTGTCTCGCGGTCTGATAAGCCGATGTCTCCACCGCGCCCTTGACCGCAATCTCCATCTGCGCACCACCGCCAATACCGGCACGAGTCACGATGGACTGCACCGGCGTGGCGAAGTCGAGCGTATCCAGACGCTGCGCCTGACTTGCCGGCAAGTTGGCATGGGTGATGTCGACCACGATCTTGTTGCCGCTGTGACGCATGTTGGCGTTCGCGCCAGCACCGCTGAAGTTGATCAGCACCCGGCCTTCGCCGTTGGGACCACGACGGAAATCAATGTTGGAAATCTCCGGCCCGCTTGCCGCTGACGGCAGTGCCTTGCTGGGGTCAATGGTGGCAGCCGTGGTAACCGTCCGACTGGCAGTACCGTTGTTGATCGTGAGGATCAATTGATTGCCCTGCACGCGGGAGCGATAGGTCGACTCGCGCATCAGCTCCACCACCACCCGGGTACGACCACCGGCGGCCACGGCGGAAACGCCGGAAGTCGAGCCTTTACCGATCACCAGGTGCCGCGCGGCGGCGTTGTCGGTATCCGCAAAATCCACCGCGATGCGTGCCGGATTCTCCGTGGTGAAGATCCGCGGTTGCGGCACCGGAGCATTCGCGAAATCCATGTGCAACTCGACGGTGCCGCCGGGCAGTGGATCGACAGTGATGTTCTTCAGCGTGTTGGTGGCCGCTGCGGCCGAGCTGGCCCACGTGGCGCCCAGCAACAGCAACCCCAGCAACACGGTGCGGCTCACATGGCGCATAACACGGCCCTGAACGGATTGAATTTGGTTGGTCATTGCAGCAGCCCCTGTATTCCTATTTCTCGCCGAGCGCGATGCTGGCAGGACGTTCCATCCAGCCACCACTACCGTTGGACACCATTTCGACCAGCTCGATGTGGTCGTCGCTGACCACGGTGACGTGCCCGTAGTTCTGTCCCAGATACTCACCGGCACGAACGCGATGGATCACGCCGCCCGGATCCTTGATCAACGCCTGTGTGCTGCCACTCGCGCCGACCGTACCGACCATCTTCAAGCTGTCCAGCGCAAACATCTCCAACGGTTGCTTTGCACGGTTGGCATCCGGCCGCGGGCCGCTCGCGGCACTGCCACCATCCGGCTGCAACTCGGTAGTACTTGGACTGAACGGGTCGCGTTGGTCCTGATCGGCGTAGGTAAATGTCTCGAACGTCTTGATCACCGGCAATGGCTGAATCGGCGCGCCCTTCTTGGCCTTTTCCTGCGCCACCCAACCGCGCAAGTCGGACATGCCGCGCGTACAACCGCTGAGGAACACCGCAGTTGCCAACAGCAGCAACCACTGCAGCGCACGCATGCGGGTAATGGCGGAAAGCCTGTTCATTTCGCCACCCCCGCAGCGCCCTTGGCACCCTGTTCCTTCGCCCCGGCAGCGGTTTCCTCGTCATCCAGATAACGGTAGGTCTTCACCGTCCCCTGCAAAATCAACTGGCCACTGCCACCGGACGCCGCGCTGCCCTTGGCGTCCTTGGCCGCCGGCTTGGGCGTCAGTGAAACGTCATGCATGGTAAGGATGACCACGCGCGGCAACGAGGCGACGCCGCTGATGAACGTACCGAACTGATGGTAAGTGCCGCTCATGTGCAACGTGATCGGCTTCTCAGCGTAAAAGTCCTTGAGCGTCTCGGGACCTGGCTGGAACAGATCGGACTCCAGGCCGGCAGATAACGCGGTTTGCGAAATGTCCACCAGCAGCTCCGGCATTTCGGTCTTGCTCGGCAGTTGCCGCAACAGCTGGCGCAACATGTCCTGCATCTCGTCAAGCTGTTGCTGCAGAGCCTCAAGATTGACCGACTTGGCCTGCTTGGTGGAAAAGTCGGCCTTGAGCGTTTCTTCCTGCCCCGCCAGCGTGGTCAACTCGTCCTGCTGGCTGTTGACAAAGAAATACCACCCGATCAGCAACACCACGGCAAACACCAGCGCGGTGAAAAAGATCTTGATGGATGGTGTCCAGCCGCCAACGTTGTTGCGATCGAGACTGCGCAGTTCGTCGAAAAATTTCATGGCGTGCTCCCCGCGTTGGCAGGCGCCGCCACCGCGGCCTGCGCTGGCGCTGCGGCGGGCCCGGCCAGCACAGAGGACGCTCCAGCTGGCGCCGCGTCGACTGCCCCGGTCTCATCGGCCTTCGGTCGGCTCAAGGAAACATTCAGACCAAACGCGTAGGGCATGCGACTCGCATCATGCGTGTTTTCGGTCTTGCGCAAATCGGCATGGCCCATCCACGGCGAGCTTTCAATGTTGCGCATGTACTCGGCAACGCTGGCGTTGGACTGGGCAACGCCATCCAGCGACAGCGCCTGCCCGCTTTGCTTGAGTCCGGTCAGGCGCGAGCTGGACGGGATGGTTTTCACCAGCTCGTCAAACAAATGCACCATCTGCGAGCGGTCAGCCTGCAGCTGTTCGATGATCTGCTTGCGCGCCAGCAGGTGCTCGCGCACCTTTTCCAGATCCTTGATCTTGGCAATACGCACGTCGAGTTGCTTGATTTCGTTCTGCAGGTACGTATTGCGCTGGTTCTGGTTGTCGATGCGCTGGTTCATCCAGAACATCCACAGCAACAACACGCCCACCCCGGCGACGAACGCGGTGACGAGCTGCATGTAGAACTCGCGCTCACGTTGCTTGCGTCGCTCGGCGCGCCAGGGAAGTAAGTTGACATGTGCCATCAGTCGAAGCTCCTCAACGCGAGGCCGACCGCGATCATCAGTGCCGGCGCGTCTTGCGCCAATACCTGCGCCTGCACGCGCGGTGACAGCGTCATCCGCGCCAGCGGGTTGGCGACGATGCACGGCACGCCAAGCTGTTCCTCGAGCATCGGGCAAAGGCCATCGATGGATGCACAACCGCCGGCCAGTACAACCTGATCGACCTTGCTGTACTCACTACCGGCAAAGAAGAATTGCAACAGGCGGCCAATTTGCTGCACCAGTGATTCCTTGAACGGTTCCAGCGCCTCGCTTGCGTACGACTCCGGCAGCCCGCCCTTGCGCTTGGCCCGACCGGCCTCTTCGTAGGACAGGCCGTAGCGACGCATGATTTCATCGGTCAACTGCTTGCCGCCAAACACCTGCTCGCGTGAGTAAATGGTGCGTTGATTGCGCAGTACCGACAGCGTGGTCATGGTCGCACCAACGTCGACGACCGCCACCAGGGCGTCCCGGCCGACATTGAGCTGATCGGCCACCATGGCGAAAGCGTTCTCCATGGCGAATGCCTCGACATCAATCACGCCGGCGGTGAGGCCGCCCAGATCGAGTGCCGCCACCCGCATGTCGACGTTTTCAGTGCGCGAGGCGGCGAGCAGCACGTTGTTCATGTCCGCGTTGTCGCGCACCGGGCCAACCACCTCGTAATCGAGACTGATCTCGTCGATCGGATACGGAATGTACTGGTTGGCCTCCACCTGGATCTGACCTTCCAAGTCATCCTCGGAGAGTTCGCTGGACATGGGGATGACCCGCGTGATCACTGCCGACCCGGCTACCGCCGCCACCGCGTGCTTGAGCTTGGACCCCGAACGCGCCAGCGCGCGACGGATCGCATCGCCCACGGCATCCACCTCGACGATATTTTTCTCAACCACGGCGTTTGGTGGCAATGGCTCCACGGCGTAATGCTCTACGCGGTAGCGCCCGCCAGCCTGGCTGAGCTGCAGCAGTTTGACAGCGGTCGAGCTGATGTCGACACCAATCAATGCCGGCTTCTTCGGTGTAAAGAGCCCCACGATATGTCTCCCCTTTGCCACTAGCGCCCGGAACCACACGTCTGGCGGGGTGCGCAAGGGCATTAAATCGAAAATTTAACGCAATAGCAACGGTCTACGGAAACTTTCTCAAGTAATGACGTGATGTCCACCACATTATCAGCGTCGAGCCGTTGGCGTGGTTGCCGGACGCGCATCCCGGCTGTCGAATACCGCGCCCCGTATACTCTGCCCTGCTCGGGCTCAGGTCTCACCATCCCCACACTATGCGCATTTTCAAACGTTTTCTGCGTTGGGCGTCCATTCTGGCGCTCTCCGGTCTGCTGTTGGCAGTCGTTGCCGTCGGCGTGGCGTATTGGTTGATAGCGCCACGGCTCCCGGATGTGGCCGAGCTCAAGGACTATCACATGCAGGTACCGCTGCGCGTCTTGAGCGCCGATGGCAAGTTGATCGCCACCTTTGGCGAAACCCGGCGCATACCGGTGGCCATTGCCAATGTGCCGGAGCGCCTGAAGGACGCCGTACTGGCCGCCGAGGACGCTGATTTCTACCGCCATCCCGGCGTGGACTGGCACGGCATCGTGCGCGCCGGATGGCACGTCGTGATCACCGGTGGCGACAAGGGCCCGGGCGGTTCGACGATCACCCAGCAAGTGGCACGCAACTTTTTCCTCAGCCCGGAGAAACTCTACTCGCGCAAGCTCACCGAAATTTTCATCGCGCTGAGCATCGAACACGAGCTGGACAAGGACCAGATTCTCGAGCTTTACCTCAACAAGATGTTCCTCGGCCACCGCTCTTACGGTGTGGGCGCGGCCGCTGCGTACTATTACGGCAAATCCCTGGACCAGTTGACCGTGGCCGAATGCGCGCTGATCGCCGCCACGTTCCAGCTGCCGTCGGTGGTCAATCCAATCAACAACCCGCGTCGGGCGATTGCGCGCCGCGACTGGGTGCTGGGGGAGATGGCTCGCCACAAGTACATCACCCAAGCCGTCTACCAGCAGGCGCTGGCGGAGCCCAATCACGCCTTCCCGCACGAGCAGCCGATCGAGGTGGATGCACCTTATCTGGCGGAAATGGTGCGCCGACAGGTACTCGACCGTTTCGGCAACGAAGCGCTGACTGAAGGTTACGTGGTGCACACCACGGTGCAGAGCGCGCGCCAGCAGGCCGCGGTGAACGCGCTGCGCGATGGACTGATGGCCTACGATCATCGCCATGGCTGGCGCGGGCCGGAGGCACATATCGACCTGCCGGCGGACGCCGATGCGGCTGCCTACGCACGGACACTGGCCAACTACACGCTGGTCTCCGGCTTGCAACCGGGTCTCGTGACCAGCAGCGACGCCAGACAAGCCAGCGTGTATCTCGCCACCGGCGACAACGCGGTGCTGAATCTCGCCGCCGTGAGCTGGGCGCGCCCGCAGCTGAGCGCGGACCGCGTGGGTGCGGCCCCCACGAACGTCAGCAAGCTCCTTGCGCGCGGCGACATCATCCGCGTGCTGCGCGACAAGGATGGCGCGTGGCAGCTTGCGCAGATTCCGGCCGCCCAGGGTGCATTGACCTCGATCAACCCGGAGGACGGTTCAATCCAGGCACTGGTCGGCGGCTTCAACTTCAGCCGCAGCAAATTCAACCGCGCGGTGATGGCAGCACGCCAGCCGGGTTCCAGCTTCAAGCCTTACCTGTACTCGGCCGCGTTCGAGCACGGTTTCACCCCGGCATCGATTGTCAACGACGCACCGCTGGCGCTGCCCGACCCGTCGCGCCCCGGCGGCCTGTGGACCCCATCCAATGACGACGGAAAATTCGCCGGCCCGATGCGCCTGCGCGAAGCGCTCGTGCAGTCGAAGAATCTGGTGTCCGTGCGCCTGCTTGATGCTATCGGCGTGCGCTACGCACGCGACTACATGACCCGCTTCGGCTTTTCCAAGGACGCGATACCCGCCAACCTCTCGATGGCGCTGGGCACCGCGTCGGTATCACCGATGGGCATGGCGCGCGGTTATGCCGTGTTCGCCAACGGCGGCTATCTGATCACTCCCTATTTCATCAGCGAGATCGACGATCGCAGCGGCGCCGCGGTATATGTGGCCAACCCCGCACGTGCATGCGGCGACTGCCAGGAACGCCTGCTGGACACCACGCCACCCGGCCCGCCGCCGGCAGAAATGAACGCGACTCCGGCCAACCAGGTCGCCCACGCGGGCAGCGCCCCAGCAGTACCCGACAGCGTCAGCGGCGTCGGCGACGCCGTGTTGCCGGCTGACGTGCACGCCGAGAGCCAGCACCTGCCGGTGCTGGCGCCGCGCGTCCTCGACACCCGCAACGATTACCTGATCACCTCGCTGATGAAGGATGTGATCCTGCGCGGTACCGGCTCCGCCGCGCGCGCGCTGGACCGCGATGATCTGGCCGGCAAGACCGGTTCCACCAACGACCATCGCGACGCCTGGTTCGTCGGTTTCAACGGCGACCTGGCCACCGCGGTGTGGGTCGGTTTTGACGACTACGGCTCGCTCGGTCGTGGTGAGTTTGGCGCCAAGGCCGCGTTGCCGATCTGGATGGATTTCATGCGCAACGCGCTGCAGGGCTTGCCGCCGAAATCGCTGCCCATGCCGCCAGGCATCAGCACGCTGCTGATCAATCGCGACAGCGGACTGCCCGCTACTGCCGGTGACCCGAACGCCATGAATGAGATACTCAAGGTGGAAGACGTCGACCGCCTGCGCACTCAAGCGGCCCAACAACAACAGGATCAGCAACACGCTTACGATATCTTCTGATGGCGGACGACCGCGGCACCGCCGCACACGACCAGGAGCGAGCCATGTCCCGAATCCAGGACCATTCCATGTACGCCGTGGACAAGGCGCGGCGCAATCGCTTGCGCATCGCCCAGGAAGCGGCGCGCTTGATGAGTGAACACGGCATCCGCGACTTTCACCACGCCAAGCGCAAGGCTGCCGAGCGGCTTGGCATCGCCGACACCCAGTCGTTGCCACGCAACGCCGAGATCGAACAGGCGCTGCGCGAACATCAACGGTTGTTTCTGGCCAACAGCCAGCCCCAGTGGCTACGTGAACGCCGCGAAGCGGCAGCGGCGGCCATGACGTTTCTCGCTGCCTACGACCCGCGGCTGGTCGGTGCCGTGCTGGACGGCACGGCAGATGCCCATTCGGCCGTATGCCTGCACGTGTTCAGCGACGATGCCGACGCGCCGAGCCGGTTTCTGCACGAGCACGGCGTGCCGCTGGAAATGCAAAGCCGGCGCATGCGTGACAGCCACAGCACGCAAGGTGACTATCCCGTGCTGTTGTTCAGTGCTGACGGACTTGCATTTGATTTGACCGTGTTGCCGCGCCGGTCGCTGCGCCAGGCACCGCTGGACCGAACCGGCGACCGCCCGATGCGCCGCGCCTCGTTGTCGCAGTTGCAAACGCTGCTACGCGAAGAGGACGCGGCTGCGGCATTACCGACACCCGTATCCGCTGCGCGCTGAGCGCACGTCCTGTGCGCCCGGGCAACTACGGCACCACGCCACAACCATCAGTTCAACGCGCAGACGCCGGTTTGTAATCGCGCTGCGCCGCACCGGTGTACACCTGCCGCGGACGCCCGATGCGCGATCCGGGGGTTTCATGCTGCTCGATCCAGTTCGCGATCCAGCCCGCGGTGCGCGCAATGGCAAACATCACGGTGAACATCTCGGTGGGAATTCCAAGCGCCTTGTAGATCAGGCCGGAATAGAAGTCGACGTTCGGATACAGCTTGTGGCTGATGAAGTAATCGTCCTTCAGCGCCGCTTCTTCCAACTTCAACGCCACTTCCAGCAGCGGGTCGTTGACGCCGAGTTCGTCCAGCACGGCATGGCACATCTTGCGGATGATCTGCGCACGCGGATCGAAGTTCTTGTACACGCGATGGCCAAAGCCCATCAGGCGGAAGTTGTCGTTCTTGTCCTTGGCCCGCAGCACGGCAGACTCGACATTGTCGGGCGTGCCGATCTCGGTCAGCTGCTTGAGCACTGCTTCGTTTGCGCCACCGTGGGCCGGGCCCCACAGCGCGGTGATTCCGGCGGCGATGGAGGCGTAGGGGTTGGCACCGGTGGAACCGACCAGCCGCACCGTGGAGGTGGACGCGTTCTGCTCGTGATCGGCGTGCAGAATGAACAGCAGATCCAGCGCCTTGGCCGCGACCGGGTTCAACTCCAGCGGCTCGCTGGGTACTTCGAACATCATGTGCAGGAAGCGATCGACGTAACCCAGGTTGTTGCGCGGATAGCGCAGTGGCCAGCCAATCGAGTAGCGATAGCAGGCTGCGGCGATCGTCGGCATCTTGGCAATCAGGCGTATCGCCGCCAGCTTGCGATCGGCCGGATCATCGACACTCAAGTCGTCGTGGTAGAACGCCGACAGCGAAGCCACCGACGCGGCCAGCATGGCCATCGGATGCGCGTCG
>DATCWU010000478.1:0-1196 GCA_036566165.1 Rhodanobacter sp.
TTGCTCGCCATACGCAGGTATGGTCGGTGTGCGCGCGGCGCCATGCGTAGCGGTCAGCGCAACGCTTTGAGCCGATACAGTGCGTCCAGTGCTTCGCGTGGAGTCAGGGCGTCGGGATCCAGCTCATCCAGCGCCTGCTCCGTGGCGGACGGTTGCACGGCGCTGAACAAACCCAGTTGCGGCGATGTGTCGGAGGCGGTTGTCGCCGGTTCGTGCACGCCGCGTTCCAGGTCGGCCAGCGTGCGTTTTGCCTCGGCAATCACTGCTTTGGGCAGTCCGGCCAGCGCAGCCACTTGCAGGCCGTAGCTGCGATTGGCCGGGCCGTCCTTCAACGCATGCATGAACACCAGCTGCTCGTCGTACTCGATGGCGTCCAGGTGCACGTTGGCGATGCCGGGATGTTCGTTGGCCAACCCGGTCAGCTCGAAATAGTGGGTGGCGAACAACGTATATGCGCGACTGTGGCGCGCCAGGTGCACGGCGGTGGCACGCGCCAGCGACAAGCCATCGTAGGTGCTGGTGCCACGGCCTACCTCATCCATCAACACCAGGCTGTTTTCCGTCGCGTTGTGCAGGATGTTCGCCGTCTCGCTCATTTCCACCATGAAGGTGGACTGGCCGCGCGACAAGTCGTCACCGGCGCCGATGCGGGTGAAGATGCGATCGATCGGCCCGATGACCGCCCGGCTTGCCGGCACGTAACTGCCGATATGTGCCAGCAGCACGATCAGCGCGCACTGGCGCATGTAGGTGGATTTGCCGCCCATGTTCGGACCGGTGATCACCAACATGCGGCGGCTGTCATCAAGCAGCAGATCGTTTGGCTCGAACGGCTCGTCGCGGACTTTCTCCACGACCGGGTGGCGACCGCGCTCGATCACGATCCCGGGCTCGTCAGTGAGCTGCGGCGCGCTCCAGTCCAGTGCTTCGGCACGCTCGGCCAGCGTGGCCAATACATCAAGTTCGGCCATCGCGGTGGCGGCGGCCTTGAGCGGTTCGAGTCGGGCCGTCAGGGTGTCGAGCAGGTCTTCGTACAGCGTGCGTTCGCGCATCAACGCACGTTCCCTGGCCGACAACACCTTGTCTTCGAACGTCTTCAACTCTTCGGTGATGTAGCGCTCGGCGTTCTTGGTGGTTTGTCGGCGCGTGTAATGCAGCGGCGCCTTGTCCGCCTGCGCCTTGCTGATTTCGATGTA
>DATCWU010000490.1:0-5436 GCA_036566165.1 Rhodanobacter sp.
CACCGGCACGTTCAAGGACAAGCAGGCGCTGGCCGATGGGATCAATGCCAAGGGCATCACCGGTGTATCGGCCTACATCGACAGCGTCAGCGGCAATCTGCAGCTGACATCGCAGAACGCGCTCACCGTGGGCGGCACCAAGGGCGGTGTGGGCACTGGCGATTTGGGCTTCGCCGCCACGGTGAATGCGGCCGGCGGCGATCTGTCCAGCGCCAACGTAAAGACGGTAAGCGGCGCCAACGACACCATCAGCCGCATCGACGCGGCCTTGGGCACGGTCAGCGGCATGCGCAGCGACCTCGGCGCGGTGCAGAACCGCTTCGAGTCCACCATCGCCAACCTGCAGACGATTTCGCAGAACCTCAGCTCCTCGCGTAGCCAGATCATGGATGCCGACTTCGCCGCGGAGACCGCGAACATGTCCAGCGCGAACATCCTGCAACAGGCCGGTGTCTCGGTCCTGGCGCAGGCCAACGCTGCCACGCAGAGCGTGTTGAAGCTCCTGCAGTAACTGCTTGACCCGAAACGGCCGCGGAACATTGCGGCCGTTTCCCTCATTTTTCAGGACCCGCGCTCATGGCAATCACCGTTGGCTCCACGACACCAACCACGGGTTTGCTCACTTCCATGGGCGTGGGTTCCGGCATTGACGTCGGCTCGTTGGTCGACAAGCTGGTGGCTGCCAGAAAGGCGCCGCAGCAAAACCAGATCAACAACCAGGCCGCAACGGCCAACACCCAGCTGTCTGCCCTGGGCCAGGTCAACGCCGCGCTTTCCGCGTTGCAATCGGCCATGGCGCCTCTCACTGACGGCAGCGTGTTCAGCGCCCGCGCCGTGAGCACTGACGACGCAACCGTGCTTGGCGCCAGCAGCAATGGCAACCCGGTCAGCGGCAGCTACGACGTAGTGGTCAGCCAGTTGGCCACCTCGCTCAAGGTTTCATCCGGCGCATTCGCCAGTTCCAGCGTGGCGGTCGGTACCGGCACACTCACCTTGGCGGTGGGCAATCAGGCGATGCGCATCACGCTGGATGCCAGCAACAGTTCGTTGGCCGCGATTCGCGACGCGATCAATCGGGCCAGCGACAACCCGGGCATCAGCGCCACTATTGTCAACGGCACGGATGGCGCGCATCTGGTGTTGAGCGGCATGCGCACCGGCGCAGCGAACGGCTTCACAGTATCCAGCAGTGGCGGCGATGGCGGCTTGGCCGCATTGAGTTACGACGTCAATGCCAGCAGTGGTAATGCCCTCGACGTGATCACTGCCGCGCAGGACGCGCAGTACAGCGTCGACGGCCTGGCCGGGCACAGCGCCGGCAACATGGTAAGTACGGCCATTGACGGCATCACACTGACCTTGGTCGAGGCCGGCAACACCACGTTGAGCGTGGTCAATGACAGCTCCAAGGCGACCTCGGCCTTGACCAATCTGGTCAACACCTACAACAGCTTTGTGCGCATCTACCAGAACCTGACCAAGTACGACCCGGCCAGCAATACGGCTGGCGCCATGCTTGGCGATGCCACACTCAATAGCATCAACAGCACCCTGTCGCGAATTGTTGGCGGCACTGCCAATGGCACGACGTTGGCTTCCCTCGGCATCTCGTTGCAGGTTGACGGCACGCTCAAGCTTGACAGCGCCCAGTTGAGCACGGCGTTGAAAGATGGCGGCAAGCAGGCTGCCAATGTATTTGGTGGCGCCAGCGGCTTTGCGGCACAGCTCAATACGCAGTTGAACCAGTGGGTCAGCGCTACGGGCGTGCTGAGCAGCCGTACCAACAGCATCAGCCAGCAGCTGAAGGCTCTGGGCTCGCGGCAGACGGCATTGGACAACAGCATGGCCAGCCTCACCGCGCGCTACCAGGCACAGTTCAGCGCGCTGGACACGCTGATGAGCAAGCTCAACAGCACCAGCAGCTACCTGCAGCAGCAGTTTGATGCGCTGAACAACCTCAACAAGAAGTAAGCAGCCCGTACACATTCGGACAGGAGACGATCATGGGATTCGGCTATGGTGCAGGCGCCTATCAACAGGTTCGTTCACGCGGCGGCGTGGAGTCGGCCAATCCGCATGGCCTGATCACCTTGCTGATGGATGGTGCGCTGGAGCGTATCGTGCAAGCCCGCGGACACATGCAGCGCAGCGAAATTGCCGCCAAGGGCGAAGCCATCTCCCGTTGCATCAAGATCATTGGCGGCCTGCGCGACAGTCTGGAGCGCAAGGTCGATCCGGAACTGGTCGATCGGCTGGATTCGCTCTACGAATACATGAGTCGCCGCCTGCTGCAAGCCAATGTGCGCGACGACACGACGATTCTGGATGAAGTGAGCAACCTGCTGCGCCAAGTGCGCGACAGTTGGGTCAAGGTGTCTCCCGGCAATGTCGAGGCGCCGCAACACGCCGTCAGCGTATGAGCGGCACACTCACTCGCGCGCTGCAACTGAGCCAGCAAATGCTGGCCGCCGCGCAAGCGCGGGCATGGGATACCGTGACCGCACTCGACGTCGAACGCGATCCCCTGCTGCTTGACGCCCATGCCCCCGACGCCACCACCCGCGCCCAACTGGCGCAGATCCTCGCCTGCAATCGTGAAATCGGGGCACAGGTTGCCCACGCCCGCGATGCTGTCGCCGTGCAATGGCAACGCGAGAATACTCGCCTGCAGGCTGTCGCCGCCTACACGCAGGCTTGAGCTCCGCCGGCTAGCGGCAGCAGATCGACATGTGGCCCGGGATGAGGCGGCTCAAGGCCGCGGGCCGGAGCGACCGATGGCGATGCAATGAGTGCCGGTACCGGCGGCTTCGTCGTTGTGTGTCTGGAGCTGTCTTACCGACTGTAGGCAATGGCATCGCGACTGAAGTCGCTCCCACAGCAGTCGCCCTCACAGGAGTCGCGGCCGCGACAGCGGTCTGGGGGCGTCTCGTGGTGGGGCTTCCACCCCGATGTTTTCGGCTTTGCAGAAGGGGCGCGGCGCACACGTAGTGGTGGGCGGTGGGTTATTCTCGTGCGCGGTGGACTGGTGCTTGCGTACGCAGTGTCGACGCTGCCCATCGCACGGTGTGGTTCAGGCTCATCAGCGGACCCTCGCGTTGGGCCGGGTTGCTTGTTTTCTGCCATCGGAGTTGCACGATGATCGCCAGCAATTGGGATGATTTCGATCAACGCGTGAGTTGCGAAGAATGCCTGCATGTGGACGCCGAGCCGCTGGTCTGGCCGCCGTCACCGGCGCAGCAATTGCGCACGATGGAACGCAACGCGAATACGTTGGCGGCGATTGCTGCGCTGGAGGAACGCGCGGTCGAAACCGGGGATGAGGACAGTCCGGTGATGCAGGAGATGTTGCGCCTGGACGCAAAGCTCACCGCGCTGATGGATGTCGTCAATCAGCTGTTGGTACCGGCGAGTTCGCTGCCGCCGCGTCAAGTGGTGCGCTTCAATGTGATTGGCGCGGTGCTACCGGACGTACTGATGCCCCCTGGGGACGCATTGTTGTTGCGCCCGCGCTTCGATGTATGTCCGAGCTTGCCGCTGGAGCTGGCAGCGCGGGTGGAGCGGCGATTCCCTGACGGTCAGGTGTTTGTCGCCTTTGCACCGCTGGGTGATGTGCTGAGTGACGCGATTGAGCGGCTCGTTTTTCGCCATCACCGACGCAGGGTGGCAGAGGCGCGTCAGCTCGCCGGATAAGCACCTTAGCGGTCGTGTGACGCACGTCGCATTTGTGCACATGGCGTGAAGTTTTCTTGACGCGTCGGAAAGCGCACGAAAGTTTCCGGCACCGCTTGACCATGATTCAGCAAAGTGCCGCAGCTTCATGCACTTGGCACGTGGGTTTGCGCGTTGTCGCACGCGGTGCTCGCGCTCCACGGTCATAACGACGCCCGCAAGTGGTGCCTTCCTTGCCGCAATGGCGTCAAAACTGGCCCTGATATTGCTCCTGGTTTCACCGAGCCGGCGACGTAAAGCCGACAGACAACGGACTGGCCCGCGAGACGTGCGGGTTTTGCCTGACGACAGCGGTGAAACACAAGGAGAATGGGGTTGCAAAAGTACGATTTTCTGGTGATTGAGTCGGATCACGCACGGATGACCTCGGTGCTGTCGGCGCTCCAGTTTCTCGGCTATCGGCCACAGGATGGCGCCTTGTGCGCCGTCGCGGACGAGGCCACGCACGCCTGGCGCGGCGTGTTTGTCGGCAGCATTGAGGATGCGGCGGAAGCCGAGCGCCAGCTGGCCTTGCTGGGTGACGATGCTGCGCACGTGCCGATGCTGGCAGCCAACGACTCGGCGTGGATGCCGCGCTTCGCCAGCTCCGCATCGCCCTTTGCCACACACTTGGCCACGGTCGACTTCCCCTTGAATTACGAGCAGATGGCCGACGCGTTGCGCAGCGGGTATGCACGCTTGTCCGGCCGTGTACGCGGTGCCATGCGCCTGATCGGCGACTCGGTCGCAATGACGCGCGTCAATGGCCTGATCCGCCAGGTGGCTCCATTTGATTCCACCGTGTTGGTGTTGGGTGAGTCCGGTACCGGCAAGGAAATGGTGGCGCGGGCGATTCATCAGCGGTCACCGCGCCGTGACAAACCATTTGTGGCAATCAACTGCGGCGCGATCCCTGCCGAATTGCTTGAGAGCGAATTGTTTGGTCACGAGAAGGGCGCGTTTACGGGTGCCATCAGTGCCCGCAAGGGCCGGTTCGAGATGGCTGAAGGTGGCACCTTGTTTCTCGATGAAATCGGCGACATGAGCATGCCGATGCAAGTGAAGTTGTTGCGGGTGCTGCAGGAGCGCGTGTTCGAGCGTGTCGGCGGCAACAAGACGCAGCGCTGTGACGTACGCATCGTTGCCGCCACGCATCGCAATCTGGAGCAATCCATCCATGATGGCCAGTTCCGCGAAGATTTGTTCTACCGCCTGAGCGTGTTCCCGCTGGAACTGCCCGCGTTGCGCGAGCGCCTGGACGACATGTCGCAGCTGATCGCCGAATTCAATCAGCGCCTGGCGTGGCGCGGCCTGGGCCAGGTGCGTTTCAGTGCCTCGGCTTTGCAGGCGCTGCATGTGTATGCGTGGCCGGGCAATGTACGCGAATTGTCGAACCTGGTCGAGCGCATGGCGATCCTGTTTCCGCACGGTGAAGTGCGCGCGGGAGATCTGCCGGAAAAATACCGCGGTCAGCGCGTCAGCGACGAAGTGCGGGGCACCGCGTTGCTGGCGCTGATGGACGATCAGGTCGTCCCGGCTGCCGCCATGGCGTTGGGGCCGCTCGACAGCCTTGGCATCCTGCCTGAGAACGGGCTCGATCTGAAAGACCACCTGGCCGACATCGAGGTTGGCTTGATCCGTCAGGCGCTTGATGCCACCGGCGGCGTGGTCGCGCATGCCGCGCGCTTGCTGCACATGCAACGCACCACGCTCGTGGAAAAGCTGCGC
>DATCWU010000492.1:0-6745 GCA_036566165.1 Rhodanobacter sp.
TGTGCGGCATCCCGGAGAATCTGATCAGCGCACTGCTGGAGGCGGGGACCAAAAACCTGACGATTGTCGGCAACAACGCGGGCGTCGATGATTTCGGCATGGGACCGCTGCTCAAGACCCACCAGGTCAAGCGCGTGTTCGCATCCTACGTGGGCGAGAACAAGGAGTTCGAGCGACAGACGCTGGCCGGTGAACTCGAACTGCACCTGACCCCACAGGGCACGCTGGCCGAGAAGCTGCGCGCCGGTGGCGCCGGCATCCCGGGCTTCTACACCCGCACCGCGTTTGGCACCAAGCTGGCCGAAGGCAAGGAGACCAAGGTATTCGACGGCAAGGAATACGTGCTGGAAGAAGCGATCCATGCGGACCTTTCCATCGTCAAGGCGTGGAAAGGCGACGCCCATGGCAACCTGGTGTTCCGTGAAACCGCGCGCAATTTCAACCCGATGATCGCCACCTGCGGCAAGGTCTGCGTGGCTGAGGTGGAACATTTGGTGCCGGTTGGCGAACTGGACCCGAACAATATCCACGTGCCGGGCATCTACGTCGATCGCATCGTGCAGGGCGAGCGCTACGAGAAACGCATCGAGTTCCGCACCATCGCCGGCGTGGTGGCCGGTAAGGAAAACCCGACGCGCGTGGCGATGGCCAAACGCGCAGCCAAGGAGCTGCAGGATGGCTTCTACGTGAACCTGGGTATCGGCATTCCGACCATGGTGGCGAACTACATCCCGCCTGGCGTCAACGTCACGCTGCAGTCGGAAAACGGCCTGCTCGGCATCGGCCCGTTTCCGACCGAAGCGCAGCTTGACCCGGACCTGATCAACGCCGGCAAGCAGACCATCACCACGTTGCCCGGCTCGGCGTTCTTCTCCAGTGCGGACTCGTTTGCGATGATCCGCGGCGGCCACATTGACCTGTCGATCCTCGGTGGCCTGGAAGTCTCCGCCACCGGCGACCTGGCGAACTGGATGGTGCCGGGCAAGATGGTGAAGGGCCCGGGCGGTGCGATGGATCTGGTCAGCGGCGTCAAGCGCGTGGTCGTGCTGATGGAGCACTGCGCCAAAGACGGCAGCCCGAAGATCAAGACCACCTGCGACCTGCCGCTGACCGGCAAACAGGTGGTGGACCTGGTCATCACCGACCTGTGCGTATTCAAGGTCAGCAAGGGACAGGGTCTGACCTTGATCGAGCTCAATGACGGTGTGAGCGTGGCCGACGTGAAAGCCAAAACCGGCTGCGCGTTTGCCCTGGACCCCGCGCTGGACGATTGACGGCGGACATTGCAGCAGTTGGCTGCCGCTGGTTCTGGCGCGCCAGACCAGCGGCGGCGATCGCTACAGTTGTGCCAGCTGCCTTGGCGCTGCATCCGGTGGCAATGGATCACTGAAGCGGATACGCGCCACGCTGTTGCGGTCATCCAGCACCTCCAATTCAAGCGGCCAGGCGAAGCGATCGCTGATGCGCTGTGCGATCGCCAGCTCGAAGCCATGCCGGGAGACACTGCTCGCGTGGTACAACCCTGCTGCATTCGCCGTGGATGCGTCTGTGACACTGCTCACACTGACCATTCCAGGCATCACCTGGACCAGTACCTGCCCTTCATCGGTCTGCTGACACGCATTGCGAATCAACTGCCAGCACAATGCGGAAAATCCACGCGCGGAACCGCTCAGGGCAAAACGCGTTGACTCCTCGAACCGCAACTCAATCGGGCAGCCGGATACCAATTCACGTGCAGAGTCCAGCTGTCTGAGCAGCACGTCATTGACGGTGAAGCGCTCGTCCGCACCAAGTGCATCCGGTTCGCGCGCGAGTACCAGCAGCGCCTCCACCAACGCCTCCATTTCGAGTCCGGCGCGACGGATGCGACGCACGGAACGCACGCCAAAATCACTCAGGCCCTGCTCATCGCCCAGCATGTCCACGGACATCTTGATCACGGTGAGTGGGCTGCGCAGTTCATGGCTGGCGTCGCGGGTAAAGTTGCGCTCACGTTGGGTGTAATCGGCAATGCGCGCGGCGAAGCCATGCAGCCCATGTGCCAAGGCGGCAACGTCGGCATTCGTCAGCATCGACAATCGATCCAGACGCAACGAAGTCAGGTAGGGCTGGTCACCGTCCCAGTGTTCAACCAGTTGCGCCAGGCGGCGTACCGAGCGCCACTCCTGGCGCACCACCAGCCACGCCAGCACCGTCGCAAGGATGACGACGGCTACCACCACCAGTACCGGCACCAGCTGATAGACACCCATCACACTGATGGCGGCGACAACCACGACATGCAACGCAAACACCCACCGGATACGGTGCCGCAGACCTGTGCGAGCGGACGCCGGCGACCCAACAACCCTGCTATCCATTGAACTTCTCGTCGAAAGTCAGGCGGTCTCGGCGGCTGCCGCCACCTCGACGTCGAGATCTGCGAGGCGATAACCTGCGGAATGGATGGTATGTAACAAAGGGCGTGGGAAGGGTTTGTCAATGACCCGGCGCAAGTTGTAGAGATGCGAGCGCAAGGTGTCGGAATCCGGCAGCATGTCACCCCAGATTTCGCGCTCTATATCGCGCCGACTGACCACGCGCGGCGACTCGCGCATGAGAATCGCGAGCAACTTCAAGCCAATGGGCGAAACCGTCAGCTCCTGTCCGGCACGCGTCAGCCGCAACGTCGCGGTATCCAGCGTCATGTCACCGACGGTCAGCACTTCAGTGGAAACCTGGCGACGATCACGGCGGATCAGCGCACGCAGACGTGCTTCCAGTTCACGGACTTCAAACGGTTTCACCAGATAATCATCGGCGCCCGCTTCGAGACCGACGAGTTTGTCCTCCAGCGTGTCGCGCGCCGTCAACATCAGCACCGGCGTGGCGCTCTTTGCCTCCCGGCGCAACTTGCGACACACTTCCAGTCCGTCCAGGCCTGGCAGCATCAGGTCGAGCACAATGACGTCATAACTGTTGGACACAGCCAGATGCAGGCCGCCCACGCCATCGGCCGCATAGTCCACCGAGTACCCCAGACGCTCCAGGAACTCGCCGACCATTTCCGCAATCTGGCGGTTGTCTTCAACCAGTAGAATCAATCCGGCTTGCTCTTCATGTACGGTCATGGTGTCCTCCAGCAGACTCTTCACATTTGTGAAACGGTACGGGCGCATCCGTGACGAGCGTGTGAAGTCGGACCGCTAACCAGCCCTGTCAATTCAGCAATGGTTGCAATTCCGGCCACACATTCTGCAACACCCGGGGCTGCGCCTGCGCGCGCGGGTGCAGGCCATCGTCCTGCATCAAGCCGGGATCCAACGCCACCCCATCGAGCAGGAATGGCACCAGGGCAACCCGGTGACTTCGCGCCAGGTCCGCGTACACCGCCCGCAACCCGTCGCGGTACGCCGGGCCGTAGTTCACCGGCAATTCAATGCCCACCAGCAGCACGCGCACGTGGGCTTGTCGCGCCACATCGAGCATTGCCGCCAGATTGGCGCGCAGGCTGTTCAACGGCAGTCCACGCAAACCGTCATTGGCACCCAGCTCAAGCACCAGCACGCGTGGCTGGTATTTCCCGAGCAGCGTCGGCAGGCGATTGCGTCCGCTCAATGAGGTTTCGCCGCTGACACTGGCATTGACCACCGTCCACTTCGGCACCATCTTGCCCAGACGCGCACCGAGCAGATGCACCCAGCCCGATTCCACCGGGATGTTGTGCGCGGCAGCCAGCGAATCTCCCAGCACCAGGACGGCTCCCGGTGCAGCCGTCCGAGCGCCAGCAGCGCTGCCCAGTACTATCAACCCGATCCACAACAACCAGCCAAGGGCTCGACGCATGAGTGATTCTTCCCGACCGCTGCTCGTAGCCAGCGATGTTAGCAAGTCAGTCAGCGGTCCCGAAGGCAAGCTGGAGATCCTGTGCGACGTGAGCCTGCAGATCCGGCGCGGCGAGAGTTTTGCCATTGTCGGCGCGTCCGGGTCAGGCAAGACCACGCTGCTCGGCCTGCTCGCCGGGCTGGACACGCCCAGCGCCGGCAGCATTGCGCTTGACGGTCACGCGCTGCAGCAACTGGACGAAGAAGCGCGGGCTGACCTGCGCCGGCGCCTGGTCGGCTTTGTGTTCCAGTCGTTTCACCTGTTGCCTGCGCTCACTGCAGAGGAAAACGTGATGCTGCCGCTGGAACTTGAAGGCAGCAGCGATGCGCGCAGCCGTGCGCGGGCGGCGCTGGATGCGGTCGGCCTGACGCCACGGCGTCGGCACTATCCCGCCCAACTGTCTGGCGGCGAACAGCAGCGGGTGGCCATCGCGCGCGCGTTCGTGCACGAGCCACGCGTCCTGTTTGCCGATGAACCCACCGGCAATCTCGATCAGCGCACGGGCCAGCACGTCTGCGACCTGCTGTTTGCACTCAACCGCGACCACCACACCACCCTGGTGCTGGTGACCCACGACCCGCATCTCGCCGCCCGCTGCGCGCGGCAAGTTGAACTGGAAGCCGGACGCGTCATGCATGCCGTGTCTGCCGCACGCGCATGACGATGCTGTTGCTGGCACTGCGCACCCTGCGCCGCGAATGGCATTTGCCCGAGCTGCGCACCCTGGCCGCATCGCTGTTGCTGGCGGTGGTCGCGCTCGGCGTGGTGGCAACGCTGGCCACGCGTATCGAGCGCGGCATGCTCGCCAGCGCCGCGGAACTCATCGGCGGCGATGTCGGCATCTCCGCCCCCCAGGCATTGCCCGCGGTATTTGCCGATACGGCCACGCGGGATGGCTTGCTTGTCACGCACACGGCAAGTTTTCCCAGTGTCGCCTTCGCCCACGGGCAAACCCAACTGCTTGACGTGCAGGCGACCGACGCCCGTTACCCGCTGCGCGGCACGCTGGAACTCGCCGGTGCAGCGGGCCGGGTGCGCACCGGCCAGGCACCGGCAAGCGGTGAGGTCTATCTCGATCACCGCGCGCTGGTCGCGCTCAACCTGCGGGTGGGGCAGTCGCTGCAGGTCGGCGGACGCGAGCTGGTCATCGCCGCGGAGTTGGTCCGCCAACCCGATGGTGGTCAGTTGTTTGCATTGGCACCGCGCGCCCTGATGAGTCTGCACGACGCCACGCAAGCCGGGTTGCTGGGCGCAGGCAGTCGCGCGCGCCACCACCTGCTGCTGGCCGGTACGCCGGCAGCGGTACACCTGTGGCGTGAGTGGGCGCAATCGACCCCGTTGCCGCAAGGCGCCAAACTGATCACCCCGGAGCAAACCCAGGAACGCATGCGCAATGCGTTCGACCGCGCCGGCGCGTTCCTGCGCCTGACCGCACTGCTGTCGGCGTTGCTGGCCGGCGTCGCCATCGCCCTGTCGGCACAGCGTTATGCGCGGCGCAAGACAACGGAAATCGCGCTGCTGCGCGCTCTCGGTACCTCGCGCCGTCGCGTGCTCGGTTTGTTGCTTGGCACGCTGGGTGCACTGGCGCTGCCTACGGTGGCACTCGGCATGGGGTTGGCACTGGGCGCAGCACAACTGGCATGGCATTTCGCCAGCGCGTTGTTTGGGGCATTACCCACGGCGCTGCCACTGGGCCCGGCGTTGGCGGCCGCGTTGCTTGGCCTGGCCGTGCTGATCGGTTTTGCGCTGCCGCCGCTGGCGCGCTTGTCCGAAGTGCCACCAGTGGCGATTTTTCGCCAGAGCGCGACACCACGTCTGCGCCGCTTTGACCTCTGGTACGTGGTTCCCGTCGTGGTGGCGTTGGCGCTGATCTGGAGCCAGAGCAACTCGCTGCAGCTGGCGGCCATTCTCGCTGGCAGCCTTGCCGCCGTCGCGGTGGCGGCCGCGTTGCTGGCGCTGTTGCTGCTGTGGCTCGCACGACGCGTGGCTCCCGGCGTGCATCCGGCGCTGCGCCTCGGGCTGGCCGCGCTGGCGCGCCGCCGCACGTTGAGCCTGATCCAGGCCACGGCACTCAGCTTGGGCTTGTGTGCGCTGTTGTTGCTGGCGATCGTCGCCCCGGCGCTGTTGCAAGGCTGGCGGCAGGAACTGCCGCCAGATACCCCCAACTGGTTCGCGCTGAACCTGCAGGACAACCAGCGCAGCGATTTTGCCAGCGCCTTGACCCGCATCGGCGGCGATCAGCTCAACATGCTGCCATTGGCCGTAGGCAAGCTGAGCACGATCAATGGCCAGCCGATCGACCGCATGCACTTTGCCGATGAACGTGCGCCAGACTGGGCCGACCGCCAACTGCGGCTGTCGTGGACCGACACCCTGCCGCCGTCCAACCAGATCATTGCCGGACGCTGGGCCGGAGCGCAGCCAGCGCGCGCGGAGGTATCCATCGACACGATGTGGCGTGACATGTTTGCGTTGCAGCTTGGCGACACGCTGGGTTTCGACGTGGGCGAAGGCCGCATCGACGCGCGCGTGAGCAGCATTCGCGAAGTGGACTGGAGCTCATTCCGGGTCAACTTTTTCCTGCTGCTGGATCCAGCGCACGCGGGCAACCTGCCGCACACCTGGCTGGCCAGCTTCCATCTGCCGCCGGGCCACGCCAACGCCCTCGCGCAACTGTCGCGCGACTACAGCAACCTCAGTCTGGTTGATGTGGACTCGCTGCTTGACCGTGTGCGCGAGATCGTCGACCGGGCCGGCAGCGCCGTGCGCTGGATCCTCGGCTTCAGCCTGCTTGCCGGCGCATTGGTGCTGGCCGCCGCACTCGCCGCCAGCGCGGCCGAGCGTCAGCACGAGGCCGCGCTGCTGCGCACGCTGGGCG
>DATCWU010000006.1:0-4520 GCA_036566165.1 Rhodanobacter sp.
CGGGCGATTTCCACCGCGGCCTCGCAATTGGTGTTGAACGCCGTTTCCTCGATGTCGCTGCCCTTGGTCGCCTTGGACGAGTTGACGTCGATCGCGGTCAGCGCTTCGGTCTGGTCGATCACGATCGAACCGCCCGACGGCAGACGCACCTGGCGATCGAACGCGCTCTCGATCTGCGTCTCGATCTGGTAGCGGGTGAACAACGGGGTGTCATCGCGGTACAACTTGAGCTTGCGCAGCGCGTTCGGCATCACCTGCTGCATGAAGTCGCGGGCGTCGTTGTACAGCGACTCGTCGTCGATCAGGATCTCGCCGATGTCGCTGCGCAGGTAGTCGCGCAGGGCGCGGATGAACAGCTTCGACTCCTGATAGATCAGGAACGGCGCTTTCTGCTTGTTAGCCGCTTCGGAGATCGACTTCCACAACTGCAGCAGGTAGTCCAGGTCCCACTGCAGCTCTTCGGCGTCGCGGCCGAGGCCGGCGGTGCGCACAATCAGGCCGACGTCGTCAGGCACGGTGACGTGGTCGAGCGCTTCCTTCAGCGCCTGCCGGTCCTCGCCCTCGATCCGGCGCGAGACGCCGCCGGCTTTCGGGTTGTTCGGCATCAGCACCATGTAGCGGCCGGCCAGGCTGATGAACGTGGTCAGGGCAGCGCCCTTGTTGCCGCGTTCTTCCTTTTCCACCTGAACGACGACTTCCTGACCTTCCTTGATCAGTTCGCGGATGTTCGCCTTGTGCGGATCCATGCCCGCGGTGAAGTAATCGCGGGAGATTTCCTTCAGCGGCAGGAAGCCGTGGCGTTCGGCGCCATACTCGACGAAGCAGGCTTCGAGTGAAGCCTCAACTCGAGTGATTCGACCCTTGTAAATATTGGACTTTTTTTGTTCCCGTGAAGGGATTTCGATGTCCAGGTCGTACAGGTTCTGGCCGTCGACAATGGCCACGCGCAACTCTTCACGCTGAGTCGCGTTGATCAACATACGTTTCATGGTGGTAATCCTCGGCTTGGCCGCGCGTCGCGCGCCACGGTGGCGCCACAATGGCGGCCTGCCGGGGATCGCGCCGCTGCGGTTAAGCGGCAAAAAAAACGGCACCGTTTCCGGCGTCGGGATGATTCGGTCAGCTGCGCCTGCCGCCCCGATCCCGCAATGGCATCGGACAAACAGCGGCCCAAACCGTTACGATGAAAGGGAGTCGCCACCAGTGGCCAGAAGGCAACCGGGGCAATCCTCGCCGACGTTACGGGCGGGCACTCGACCCGATCCAGACTTCGATGGGCAGAATGTAGCGCCCGCCGAGTATCCTATTTAAGCAGGTTTTTTTCAATGCAGACGGCAACTTCCCCTGACGCACCTCACGGTGTACGTCAAGTCGCGATCGGTCCCGAGCGGGACGGCCAGCGCATCGACAATGCCCTGGTGACCCTGCTCAAGGGCGTGCCCAAGAGCATGATTTATCGGCTTTTGCGCACCGGCCAGGTGCGCGTTAACGGCAAGCGGGCCAAACCGGATACCCGTCTCGCTGATGGTGATACGCTGCGTATTCCACCTGTGCGGGTGGCGGAACGGCCGGAAGGGCGTGCGCCGGCCAGCGGTCTGGTGGCATCAGTCGCCGATTCGATCATTTTCGAGGACAAGCATTTCCTGGTCATCGACAAGCCGTCCGGCGTCGCCAGCCACGGTGGCAGCGGTGTCAGCCATGGCGCAATCGAGCTGCTGCGCGCGGCCCGGCCACAGGAACACCTGGAGCTGGTGCACCGGCTGGATCGCGATACCAGCGGCGTGCTGGTGTTTGCCCGCACCCGGGCCGGGCTGACCGGTCTGCAGGCGGCGATCCGCGCCGGCGAAGTCACCAAACAATACCTGTGCCTGATGCTCGGTCACCCGTCCAAGGCGAAGTTCGACGTCAACGCGCCATTGCTGAAATCGGTCATGCAGGGCGGCGAACGGATGGTACGGGTGGCCGACAACGGCAAACCGTCACTGACGTTTTTCCGGGAAATGGAGCAGTACCCCAGCGCCCGTCTGATGCAGGCCACGTTGGGTACCGGTCGCACCCACCAGATCCGCGTGCATGCGGCACATATTGGCCATCCGCTGGCTGGCGACCCGAAATACGGCGATCGCGAGATGAACAAGCGCTTCCGCGAGATGGGTCTGAACCGCATGTTCCTGCACGCCGCGCACATGAGCTTCGACCTGGACGGGCGCTCCTACAGCTTTTCCGCGCCGCTGCCGGACGATCTGAAGGATTTCCTCGACGTGCTGTCGGTAAAAGGCAAGCGGCTGCTGTGGATGAAGGAAAAGTCGCGTACCGACTTCTGATCAGCGCGCCAGCAGGGTCTCGACCCGCGCGGCGCAGATGAAGTCGTTCAGCGACAGCCCACCGACGTCGTGGGTCGACCACAACACCTGGCAATGACCGTAACCAGCTTCGAGGTCCGGGTGGTGGTCTTCCTGATTGGCCATGAAGCCCACCGCGTTGATGAAGCCCAGCGTGTGGTGAAAGTCGGCAAACTTGAAGTCCTTGACGATGGCCGCGCCGTCACCACGCAGTTGCCAGCCCGACGGCAGTAGCTGCAACAACTCGGCCACTTGCGCGGCGCCCAGCATGTGTTCCTTGCCCTTGAGCGATTGGCAGTGCTGGGTGGCCAGGTCGTTCGCGTTCATGGGGATCTCCGTCAGGGCTGAAAGTCTTGGGGATGCGAAGCGTCGAAGTTGTGCACGCAAATGTCAAAGCGCGCATGGAACTTGAAACAGGACTAAAATGGTGCTGTATCGCCGGTAAAGTTTACGGGCGCCCGTTTGGTGACACTGGAGCAGGCATGATCGACATTTCGGAACGCGCGCAGCAACACTTTCTGCGGCTTCTCTCACAACAGGGCATCGACGGGCTGGGCATCCGCCTGCGGGTGACCTCGCCGGGCACGCCTGCGGCCAACTGCGAGCTGGAATTCTGCGAACCCGCGGACCTGGCCGGTGGCGAGTGGACGATCGAGTGCGCCGGCTTCGACTTCCATGTCGACGGCGACAGCGCCAGCTGGCTGGACCACGCCAGCATCGATTTCGAGCCGAATGCCACCGGCGGCCAGCTCAACATCCGCGCGCCGAAGATCAAGGGCAACGTACCGGGTGCGGAAGCAGGTTTGATCGAGCGTGTGCGTTACGTGCTGGAGGCGGAAATCAATCCGAAGCTGGCCTCGCACGGCGGCCGGGTCAGTCTGCTGGAGATCGATGCCGACGGTGCGGTGCTGCTGCAATTCGGTGGCGGCTGCCATGGCTGCGGCATGGTCGACGTAACGCTGAAGCAGGGCGTGGAAAAGACCTTGCGCGAGCGGGTGCCGGAAATCACCGCGGTACGCGACGCCACCAACCATGCCGCCGGCGAAAAGCCTTACTACAGCAAGGCCGAAGGCAAGTCGGCGATTGCCTGAACCAAGTCCGGATCGCGCAAAAGCATAAGGCCCGCCGAAGCGGGCCTTTGTTTTCCTGCAACGCGGCAGCAGGTTTACTTGTCGCCGCTGATATGGCCCTTCAGCGTATCGAGCTTGCTCGGCAGGCTGGAGAAGTACGTGGCGACGTCCTCGATGTCCTGGTCGGACAGCGTGGCCACCATACCCTTCATGATCGGGTTGTCGCGCTGGCCGTTCTTGTACTCGTGCAGCACGTGCTGCAGATACAGGTTGTACTGGCCGGCGAGGCGCGGGTACTGCGGGTCGATCGAATTGCCGTCGACGCCGTGGCAGGCGAAGCAGGTGGCCGCCTTCTGCTTGCCGTTCTCGGCGTTGCCGGTGGCGAACAGTTGGGTGGAAGCGAACGCCAGCACGGCGCCGAATGAAAGCAGGGTGATCGCACGTTTCATGCGGAAAGTCCTTGGCAACTTACTTGGCGAGGCTGGAAAGATAGGCGGCAATATTCTGGATGTCCGCCGTGGACAGGCTCTGCGCCTGTGCATCCATGGTCGGATGCTTGCGGCCACCGCTCTGGTAACCCTGCAGTGCATTGATGATGTACTGCTCGTTCTGGCCGGCGATCTTCGGCACCGGATACTGCGGATAGGCGTTGGTGTAGCCAGGTATCCCATGGCAACCAGCGCACGTATAAATGAGTTTGCGTCCGGCAGCCTTGTCGCCTTCAGCATGAACACTGGTGGCAGCGAAGAGGGCAGTGGCCACAGCCAGGCCAAGCAATTGCAGTCGAGTCATCGAGATCATTCCCACGAGTGCGACGGGTACAGGGTCATGTAAGCCACCAAGTATAGACGTTGCTTCAACGCGTGAACAACACTGCGCTCAGGAATGATCAATGTTTGCGCAGCGTGCATCCGGTATCGCTGTTTTCGCGCTGACTGCATCGGGCGACATTGCTGTGGCGACCATTGCCCCCATATACTGGCGTGGTCATATCGTTTTCCCCGGGGGTGTCCTGGCTTCGACGGGGGTAGTGAGATGACTTGGTGCATGCCGAGGGGGCAGCTTTCCTCGTTAATCCAGCAGCAAACTCATAGTTGCCAACGACGAC
>DATCWU010000036.1:0-12653 GCA_036566165.1 Rhodanobacter sp.
CAACGACGCACAAATCTGCGGCAACAACGCGGTAATGGGCAAATCAGGCAATGCCGCGTTCATGTGCGTACATGGTTGTGATTGTGGTTGGACTCGGGCTCGTGGTTGGACTCGGGCTCGCACTCCCTGGCGCGACCCATGGCGCGCCAGGCGCAGACGCAGGCGGCGGCGCCCGTCAGCACGCCGGCGCCTACGTCAACGAGCGCGTCACCACGCTACCCGCCATCCCGGCTTGCGTCGGGAGGAAGACAAGGCGGCAGGCCTCGCTAGGGCTTGACCGGCGCGACGCACTGCATGACCCACTTTTGCGCGGTCTCCACCCCCCCCGGGTCTTGCAGATGGCCGCGGGCTTCGCCAATCACCCGCCAGTTCTCCGCACACAAGCTGCCGTGGCGGGTGCCCTGACGCCACGAGCGCAAGGCCAGGGTCTGCGCCGCCACGTAGTCAGTTTGCGCCAGGGCCGCCACCGCCTGTTGTTGCAATTGCTCGGGGCTTGCCGCTGCTGGCCGGGTCACGTCCCCAGTCGCCAACGGCATGGTGACTGCTGCCGCGGTGGCGGTGGCCGGCGCCGGCATGGCGGCCTTCGCGCGCAGCGGCGCCAACGACTCGAATTTTTCCTGGTAATCATCGGTAATGCGCTTGGCATCCTCGCCGCCGCGAATCACGCGCGGGGTGATCAGCACGATCAGCTCGGTGCGGTTGCGATTGCGATTGGTATTGCCAAACAGCCGACCAAGCACCGGCACCCGGTTGAGACCGGGAATACCGGTATCGGTGTTCGCCTCGGCCTGCTGGATCAAACCACCGAGCAACACGGTCTGGCCGCTCTGCACCGCCACCTGCGTCGCCAGTCTGCGCTCGGAAATGGCAAAGTTGCCATTCACCGCAGGCACGGCACGGTTCGGCTGGCTGACCTGCTGGCTGATGTCCATGTAGACCAGGCCGCCGGGATTGATGCGCGGCTGGACGTTGAGGATGACGCCGGTATCCAGATAGGTCACCTGGTTGAAACTGGCGGTGGTGCCCAGGCCGGTGTTGATGCTGGTCTGGTTGACCGGTATCCGATCGCCGACCTGGATCGTCGCGGTCTGGTTGTTCATCACCACCATTGATGGTGCCGACAGGGTCTTGGTGTTGCCGCTGGTTTCCATCGCACGCACGGCAACCTGCAGATTGCTGTTGAGGAACGAATAGAAGAAAGGCTCGCCGCCGAACGCATTGCCACCTTGCCCCAACGCGCCCTGGCGCGGATTGGTCGGGTTCCCGGGAATGAGGTTGCCGCTGCTATCTGTGGTACTGCCGGCCAGCCCTTGCAGATACCACTGCACCCCAAACTGGAACTCGCCGGTGAGGCTGACTTCCAGGATGCGCGTTTCAATCTGCACTTGCAGCGGCACGTTGTCGAGCTTGGTAATGGCGGTCTTGATCTCCTCCCATTGCGACGCCCGTGCGCGCACCAGCAACTGGTTGCTGCCATCGACCGAACTGATGCGCACACTGCCGTCACTGGACGTGTATTGCCGGTCGCTGGCGCCGCTGCTACCGGTCGTGCCGAGGCTGCCACCCGCATTGCCGCCGCCAAAACTGGAAGAACCACTCAGCCCACCACTGCCCGCGCGACCACCGGTATCCAACCCGCCAGCGCCGCTTCCGCCAAAGCCGGAGGTATTGCCCGAGCCCGTGCCGCCGACATCATTGCCGCCAAGCGTACTGCCGAAGCTGCCGGCCGTGCTGCCCATGCTGTTGGCGGCGTTGATGTTGTCGGCACTGCCCAGCGTGCTGCTGGTCAGTCCCGGCCCGACCATGCCCCCGGTGTCCGCACCGCCGCCGCTAGCGCCATTGGTGTAAATCTGCGCGAGATAGCGCGCCAGATCCGACGCCTTGATATTGCGCACGTCGTAGACAAACAGTTGCGGCTGGTTGCCACCACCCTGATCGATGCGCGTGATCCACTCGCCCACCTCCTGCAGGTACTGCGGTTGCGTGCTGATCACCACCAGCGCGTTGGTGCGCTCGAGGGGCAGGAAGCGCAGCATGCCCGCCAGCGGCGTGCCACCATTGGCCCCGAACATGGCGTCGAGTTTGGGCATCAACTCCCCAACCGTGGCGTACTGCAGGTTGAACACCCCCACCGACATGCCACGCAGCCAGTCCACGTCAAACGTGCGCACCATGCTCTGGTAGTTGGCAAGCTCCTGCGGCGTGCCGGACATCACCAGCAAGTTGCGCGCCGGATCGACCAGCAAGATGGCATCGGGGCGCGCAAATGGCTTGACCAGTTTCTGCATCTCGGTAGCGGAGATGAAGCGCAACGGAAACAGGCGTGCCTGCATGCCGTCACGCGGTGCGGCTGCACCCAGGCTGGGCACCAAAGTCCCGGCCACGGCATCCTTGCGCGGCAGTACAACGTAGCCACCATCGCGGCGTACCAGCGCGTTATTGGTCCAGCCCAGCAACGTCTCCAGAATTGGCAACGCCTGGCTGGAATCCACTGGCTCGGAGGTGGAAAACGAAATGTTGCCCTGCACGCCCGGCACGATCGTGTAGTTTTGTTTGAGCAGGTCGCCAAGGATCACCTTGACCACCGCCTGCACTGGCTGGTTTTCGAAATTGAAGGTTACCGCACCGTCGCCCGTAGCCGCCGGACGCGGCGTGGCCAGTGCCTGCGGCCGGATGAACTCGCCGCTACCACGACTGATCGTCGATGCTGACGGCGTTTGCGCCGCGGCTCCGCTGCTGGCGTTCAGCGGCATGGGTGGCGGTACCGGAGCATGCGTGCCGGCCATCGCTTCGCGCTGCAGTGCACCGTCATCCGGCGCCTGCGGCAGGCTGGCACAGCCCGCCAGAGTGACGGCGATGGCCAGCGCGCCACTGCGCAGAACGTGCTGAGTGAGTGTGTGCGACATGGGTCAGCGTACTCCTTCGTTTTCCGCAGCGGCCTTTGCGGCACGACGTTTCTTGATTTCTTCCTGCATGCGCTTCATGGCCGACCGGGGCGGCGGCCCGTCGGTCGCCGGCCGGGTCACTGCCGGCGTTGGTAACGGCGTGGCAGGGGTACCGGTCGCAGGACGCTCCGCAGCGCCCCGTGCAGATGATGCGCCCGGCCGTGCAGGTACGGAATCCGGTGATCTGGTTGCGCCAACGGCAGCGGCACCCGGCGATGCGGTCCCGGAGCCATCCGCAGCGGAGTCGGAGGTGACCGTATCAATCGGTGCGCCGGAGGCCAGTGTCAGTTCGGTACGGCCGGTGGCGGAATCGAATAGCGCCGATCGTGCGCGCACTTCCACCAGCGTCACACTCCCGTCGGGCAGCGTCTGGCCTTCACGCAGGCGCAGCTGCTTTTCGCCCTTGCGATCCTGCAGCAAAGCCATGTGCAGCTCCGGCGTGAGGACAACACCGGTCAGCGTCAGATCCCCCAGGGTGCTGCCACCATCGGTGACATGCGCAATCGGTTTGCGATTTGGACTGAACAACGGCTTGGTCCATACCAGTGCAAACTGCTGCAAGGGGATGGCCTGCGGCAGGTTGGCCGGGCTGGTCGGTGCCGGCAGCGCTGCCACGGCACGAGGCGGAGCCCAATGCGCACCACTGCCGACGCCGGACAGCAGCACCAACCCACCGGCCGCCAGGGCGGTGGTGAGTGCAATCAGCGGCGGCGTCAGGCGCCGTTGATCGGCGGCGTTCATGGCGTCTCCCCGTCAGTCGCGGGCGGCGCATTGCGCGCCGGCCGCACATAACCGGACAGGGCGAATTGCACTTCCAGTGGTGCCGCACTGTTTTGCTGCACGGCAACCGGGTTGCGGTAAATGCTCAGATCGTCGACAAACAGATACGGCGTGCCCTGCTCCAGCGCCTGCAGCACCGCGGCCAGCGGCTCCATGTCGCAACTCAGGCTGATGCTCACCGCCGCCTTGCGGTACGGCTCACCGGCCGTGACCGGCGGATTGGGCAACGGCATTTTCTGACTGACCGCGCAACTGCCGCCGACCGTGTTGGCGACAACTGCGTCGACCACGCGCTGCATCAAATCGGCGGCAGCGGCATTCGGATCATCCCCCGCGAGGAACGCGCTGCTCGCCGCCTGCCCGGCACCGAGCGCGGCAATGCGTTGCTGCAACATCGGCTTTTCCGCCACCGCTGCCGCATAGCGACTGTGCGTGTCACGCAAGTCATCCATCTCACCGCGGATATGCTGCAGCGGCACGACAAACCACCAGTGCAGCAACACGAAGTAGCCCAGCAGCAACACCAGCAGCAGCAAGCCAACCGCCAACAAGCGGCGGTCGCGCGGTTGGAGTGTGGTCATGTTCATGGCGTGCGCTCGTCGGCTGCGGCTGTCGCATCCGGTGTTGCGGACTTCCTGGGTGTGTCCACCGTCGGCTCGCGCACATGCGCCACAAGGTAGAAGCGCTCCTTGCCAGTCGTCGGGTCGGGCTGGATGCTGCCCTGGAAACCGGCATCACGGATCAATGGCGAGTCTTTCAACGCGTCCAGCAGTTTGGCCGCCTGCTGACTTTGCCCCTGCAAGCCGATCTGCCCCGTATTGTCCACGCTGAATCGTTCCAGCCACGCATTGTCCGGCAAGCGCGCGGTGACTTCCTGCAGCAGACCAAGCATGGTCACGGTGTGCCGCTTGCGCTGCGCCAGGAAGCCCGCCGCACCGGCGTTGTCCTGCAGCTGCTGGCGCAATGCCGCGACTTGTTGCGCCTCGCCATGCATGCTCGCCACTGTCGCCTGCATCTGCGCCAACGCCACGCGCTGATTGTGCAGCCATTGCCCAAGCGCGAGCGTCAACAGCACAACGCACACCGCAGCCAGCAGCAGATTCAGCCGCCGCCGCGGACGCACGTGACGCGGCGTCTGCGCCGGCGGCAGCAGATTGACGCCAAGTCGACCACCGTCGCTGTCCACATCTACCGCATCCACCGACAAGCCCTGGTCGCCCAGGTGCGCAAGCAAAGGATCGAGCGTCGCGTGCGTGACGACCACCAGCTCAGTGTGAAAATGGCCGGCAGTGGCTGCCGTCGCCACCGCATGCGGCGCCCAATACACCTGCGCAGCGGTAAACGGCGTCTGTCGGTCCATCTCAAAGGCCAGCACCTGGCGCAGGTTGGTGCGCGCGGCGAGTGGCAAAGTCAGCTTGCGCCGCAACACCGAGGTCGCCGGCAACAACAGGGCGAGACGGCGGTCCGCCGGATCGACTGCGCCCAGCGTATGCTGCAACTGCGCTACCTGCGCCGGCGCTTCGGCCGCATCATCCCAGGACAACAGCGGTGTATTCGTGCCAGCGCGGCGCAACGTCCACCCCGCACCCACCGGCTGCAGCAGATACCACTCCGCGCCGCTGCGAAACCAGTTGCGCCAGCGCGGCGGCAACAACGCCAGCAACTCCCCGGCCCACCAGCGCAAAAAGCCCGGCAACGGGGACGCCAGCCAGGCGCGGCGCATACTCTCCACCCTTGGTCGCCACGCTTGCGTCGCGCCATTCATTCCGCCACCCCTTCCTGCCAGCGCAGCACTGCATACGGTTGCGTCCCGACCTGCTGCGCACGCATCCGGATGGTGGCGCGCAACACGGCACGGGTGCCGCCGGCCAGCGTAGCTGCCGACTCGATACTATGCGTTGTTCCGTTGTTGAGAACCAGACTCGGATCACCCGCATTTTTCAGCCGCGCTTCACGTAGCGTCTGGATTTGCGCCGGGGTCAACCCGGGGATCGACTGCAAGGCGAGCGGCGGGGCCGTGTTCGGGTCCGGCGTGGCATTACCCGACCAGATCGTCACCACTGGCGCCAGCCGTCGATACAACGCGGGGGTCATGCCCAGTACCATTTGCAGTTCCTCAATGCTGGCGAACGGTGCGTGGCGCGGGCCGTACGGCCGCCCGGCCGCCGCGTAGACATCCCCGGCACCGTCGGCGGCGCCGGTAAACCCGTCGGGCCGGCGCCAATCCAGAATCCGTTCCTCCAGTTGCTGTGCCGCCCGCGGCGCGAGGCCTGCGGCGCCAAACAGGTTGCGCAGCACCTCCGGCGTCGCGGCGTTGATATCCACCTTGCCGCCCTCGTCGATGGCCGACACCTGCACCTTGGCACCTTCAAACTCAAATGTGTAGGTGCGGCCGTCGCCGATCCAGCGCTGTCCGGGCCGCGGGTCCTGCAACCCGTACACGGCACGCATCAGACCCGCTTCGGCAGCGTAATGCGCTTGCGTCTGCGCGAACTGATAGCGCGCCTGCAGGCCTTCGGTGCGCGCCTGCAACGCGTACCCCCCAAGCAGGATCGCCAGCAACGTGGACGCCCACAGCACCAGCAGCAATGCCACGCCGCCCTGCGCGCTGCGGGTGGCACCCATTGCCCGCAGCCTCATTGCGGCACACTCTCGACACGCAACGGCACCTGCAACTGTGGCCAGCTTTCGGTGCCGCCCACGCGCAGCGCCACGCGCACCACTTTCGGTAGCCGCCTGCCGTCCTCCCAGGTCTGGTCCCAACCCACCGCCGCACCTTCCCCATCCAACCCTGTGTAACTGAAACTGCCGTCAAGAATGTGATCCAGCAAAACTTGCGGCTCACCCAACGGCAACGGCGCCCGACCATCGGGTGGCAACAATGCCAGGCTCAGTTCCAGACGGGCGCCGCCTGCACCATCGTCAACCAGCCGCAGGCGCTGCAGTTGCGGGCCGAGCTGGCCCAGATACCCAGGCAACGGCGCGACGTAGCGCATCTCGCGCGCCGTACCCACAAACACCACGGGTTCGCCGCGCGAGGTGTGCCCGAGCGGCTGACTCAGGCTTTGCGCCAACTCATGGCGCAGGAATCGCTGCGCGGAGCGGATCTGATCGCTACGCTCAATCAACGTCGTACCGGCCCGCACACTGACCGTGGCGGTGCGGATACCCGAATACACCCCCACCATCAACACCGCCAGCAGCGCCAGCGAAGCCAGCACCTCCAGCAGGGTGAAGCCGCGAGCGCCGCGCCGCGTCACGGTTGCTGTCCGGATCCCATACCCGCAGCAGGCTGCGTCGTCGCCAGCCGCAAGGTACGAAAATGCGCTGAGCGCGGCCGGGCCAACGGCCCCCAGGACACGTTCAAATCCAACTGGTACAGCTGCAGCGATGAGCCCGCTGCACCTGTACCGGCACCGGCCCACGGCGTCACATCGAGTTGCCATGCAAACTGCCGGTCAAACCGGCCGGCGCTGTGCCCGACCTGCAGCGGCGTGGTGACAAACTCGGTGTCCAGCTTGCTGCGTGCCCACATTGCCGCCGCGCTGCGGGTCGCCGCGTTCTGCGTCAGCGCGATGGAGGCCCCGGCCACCTTCATCAGCGCGGTGAACGCGATGGCCAGCAGCATGATCGCGGCAATCACTTCCAGCAGGGTGAAGCCACGCTGATGGCGGGAGTTGTGCATGACGAGCGGTGCATGGTGACCTCCGGCAGCGGGTGTCAACGTCGGCGCACGCAGTACCCGTTGTCCGATCCGGCTCGCGCCATGCGCATTCACGGCGCGGCAACCGTATCCACCACACGCACTTCTCCGGTCAGCCACGACACATTGACGTGCCACTGACGCTGACCGGCGCGCAACGTGATGCGCCCACCGGTGGAACTGCCATCGGGGAAAAACCGGATGCGCCCGGTGTGTTCGTTCGGCGCATCCTCTGCGGCACTGGTGATGCTTGCGCGCATACCCTTGGGCAACGCCACGTTGGCACGCAGCGCTCCGCTGTATGTATTACCGCGGGTGTCCATATCAAAGTGCTGCTCGTCGGCGTGCACGATCGCCTGCGTACGCGTGGCACGCAGCGCGGCCGCCAGCTCACCGCTGGCGGCGCGGGCGCGGGCGCTGGCCAGGCCCTGTGTCACCGAAATGGATACCGCCGCGACGGCAATGCCGATCAGCAGAATCACTGCCAGCATTTCCAGCAAGGTGAAGCCGCTGGCGCGCGCGCTACGCATGACTTACTGCCAGTTCCCCACGTCCTTGCTGTAACCATCGCCACCAGGCTTGCCATCCTGGCCGTAAAAAGTCAGGTCGAAACTGCCATTCTGACCGGGGTACTGGTAGCCAAACGCGTGCCGCCACGGATCGAGCAGATCGGATCCCTTGGCATACGGGCCTTGCCAATTCGGTGCATTGGCCGGCCTGGCCACCAGGCTTTCCAGCTGCTGCGGCGGCGCGCCATTGTCCAGCGCGTAATTCTCGATTTTCTGGCTCAGCGTCATCAACTGCGCCCTGCCGGCACCGTACTTGCCCTTGTCGACATTCTTGCCGACCTGCGTCACCACCACACTGCCGATGATGCCGATCAATACAATCACCGCCAGCATTTCCAGCAGCGTGAAGCCGCGCACGCGCGCCGCGCGCAGGGCATGCAAGCGCTGCGGAACCCGGCCGGCGGGCGCCCTGGCGATCGCCGTGCAGCGGGAACGCAACCCACCGCCACCCAGCACGCCAACCCCTCTCCGGTCTGTATTTCCGTTGCTTCGTTCCAGCATGAACAACCTGCTCATCTCGCCACCCCCTTTCGCTTCATTGGATATTGCTGGTAAGGCTGAGCAACGGCAGCAGGATCGCCGCCATGATGATGGCCACCAGCACCGTCATCACGATGGTCAGCGCAGGCACGAGTGCCGCCAACAGGCGATCGATCGCCCGTTTGGACTCAAGTTCAAAGGTGTCGGCCACTTTCAGCAACATGGTGTCGAGCTGGCCGGCCTCTTCGCCAACCTGCACCATCTGCATGGCCAGACGCGGAAACAGTTTGGTCTGGCCCAGCGCGAGGCTCAAACCTGAACCACCCTTGACCTGTTCGTGGGCCGCATCCAGTGCACTGTCCAGTGCCCGATTACTCGTGACCTGGCGCGCAATGCTGATCGCGCTCAGCAAAGGCACACCGTTCTTCAGCAAGGTGCCAAGCGTGCGCGCGATACGCGCGGTTTCCACCTTCAACAGCAGCGGGCCAAGCATGCGCATGTGCAACAAGCGCGTATGCCACGCCAGCAGCGCCGACGGTTCACGCAACCGCGAACGCCAGTAAAAGAACCCGCCGCCAAGCACCAGCACGATCAGCCACCACCACGCTTGCAGTGCGTTGCCAAGTAGCAGCACGGCCTCGGTAATCCACGGAATCGGCACCTGCATATCGTCAAAGATCGGTACGAACTGCGGTACCACGTAGGCCAGCAGCAGCACCAGCGAACCAAGCACGCCCACCAACAGGAACGCCGGATAGATCAGGGCATTGATCACGCTGCCACGCAGCGCCTGCGCGCGCTCCAGGTAATCGGCGAGGCGGCGCAAGGTTTCCTCCAGCGAGCCACCGAGTTCACCCGCACGCACCAGGCTGATGTACAGCTTCGGGAACACACCGTGTTCCTCCTCCAGCGCCACGGACAACGTACTGCCACCGCGCACGCGGTCGCGCACCCGCGCCACGAGCTTCTTCGCGCGCTCGCCCTCGGGTAGCTCCAGCAACAGGCCAAGTGCACGATCCAGCGGTTGACCGGCACCGAGCAGCGTCGCCAGCTGATGCGTGAACTGCGCCAACTCGTCGCCGCTGAACGGCCCGCGCTTGAACCACCCGGCAAGGCCGCCACTGGCCCCCACGCCCTCGGCCAACTGCGCCTGCAACGGCGTGTGGCCCTGATCCTGCAGGTGGGCAATGACCTCCTCGACACTGGCGGCGTCCATCTGTCCGTGCAACACCTCGCCGGCCGCGCTGACCGCCTTGTAGCTGAACTGGGTCATGGCCTGCGGAAAATCGCGCGCAGGAATCCCGGTGTGCTCGCACGCCGGGCGCCATCCCGCAACGGGCTTCCCACGTGGGATGTTCCGACGTCAGCCCTCCTGCGTGACACGCAGCACCTCCTCCAGCGTGGTAACGCCGGCGACGGCCTTGGCAATGCCGTCTTCGTACATCGTGCGCATGCCTTCGGCCCGTGCCAGCCGTTCAATGTCACCCTCGTTGGCGCGCTGCATGACCAGGCGGCGCAAGGGGTCACTCATGGTGAGAAATTCCATGATGGCGCGACGGCCATGATAACCAGAGGGATTGGCGGCGCTGGTGCCGGGCTTCCACAACCGGATCGGGCGCTTGTCGGTATATTTTTCCAACTCGAACTGGGCAATCACCTCGGGCAACGCGTCGTACGCCACTGCGGTTTCCGGATCGAGCCGGCGCACCAGGCGTTGCGCCAGGATGCCATTGATGGTGGAACCGAGCAGGTAATCCTCCACGCCCATGTCAAGCAGGCGGGTGATGCCGCCAGCGGCGGAATTGGTGTGCAGTGTGGACAGCACCAGGTGACCGGTCAACGCCGCCTGGACGGCGATGCGGCACGTCTCCAGATCGCGCATTTCGCCGATCATGATCACGTCCGGATCCTGGCGCACGATGGAACGCAGCGCACCGGAGAAATCCAGCCCGATCTGCGGCTTCACCTGGATCTGGTTGATGCCCTCGATCTGGTATTCCACCGGGTCTTCGACCGTGATGATCTTCACGTCGTTGGTGTTGATCTGCGACAGCGCGGTGTACAGCGTGGTGGTCTTGCCCGACCCGGTCGGACCGGTCACCAGCAGGATACCGTGCGGACGACTCAGCACTTCGACAAAACGCTGCTGGAAATGGTCGGTGAAGCCCAGTGAGGCAAAGTCAAATACCACCGATTCGCGGTCGAGGATGCGCATCACCACCGACTCACCGAAACTGGTCGGCACGGTGGATACACGCAAATCCAGTTCCTTGCCCTGCACGCGCAACTGAATGCGGCCATCCTGTGGCAGACGACGCTCGGCAATGTTCATGCGCGCCATGATCTTCACGCGCGAGATCACGGCGGCGGTCGACGAGGCAGGTGGCGCTTCCACCTCGTGCAGCACGCCGTCGATGCGAAAGCGTACCTTCAGGCGATTCTCGAACGGCTCGATATGGACGTCCGAAGCCCGCTGTTCGACCGCGCGCTGCACGATCAGGTTGACCAACCGGATCACCGGCGCCTCTGACGCCAGGTCACGCAAGTGTTCGACGTCCTCCTCTTCGGTGCTGGTGCCGTCGAGATTCTCGACAATCGTGCCCATGGCTGAACGACCGCTGCCGTAATAGCGTTCGATCAACCCGTCGATTTCCGAACGCAAGCCAATCCGCAGGGCCACTGGACGGCCGGCGGCCAGTTCCACGGCCTGCAAGGGATAGGGATCAGCCGGATCAGCCACGATCAGCGCCAACCCCTGATCCCCCTGGGTCACCGGGACCACATGCTGTTGTTTCAGAAAGCGCAGCGACAACTCCAGGTCCGGCGGCGGCAGTTCCGGCACATCGCGCGCGGCCAGCAGCGGCACCTGCAGCAATTCCGCCCACGCCGCGGCCAGGTCCCGTTCGGAAACCAACCCGAGCCGCGCCAGCAGTGTCGTCAACGTGCCCTCGGCGGATTCCTCATGCAGCCGGCGCACCCGGCCCAGATCGCCATCCTTCAAATGCCCCCGGGCCACCAGCAGCGCGCACACAGCAGCCTCGCGGTCGTCCATCGGACTTGCCGCGTCATGTCCCGCCGACTCGATCACCGCAGACATCCACGCACCCCGCTGCCAAAGCACAAACCACCGTCCACCCCGCAGCACCTGCCGGGGAGACTATTGGTAGCACATCAGCCGGTCAGACAGAACCGGCGCCCCGGGCGCCGATTCGTGGCACTTGTCGCGCTGGCCCCCTGCCAGCGTCGCCATTCTACCCACCGCAGCCGACGCCCAGCCCGCGAGGCTGCACTGCCGCTGGTGCCCGCGCCATACGTCAGGCTGGCCCGGGGTGACAATGCCGGGGAATAACCTGCCGACAATGCCGTTTCCCCCTGGTAACCGCCAACGCCCAGGCCGAGCCGATTGGCGGTATGGGTGCTGAACGACATTCGCGCCATTGCCGTCCCCGGCGCACCCGCGCGCAAGTTGCTGGCCTGATTGCTGTCGATCAGTTGCCCGCCGGGCCGGGGCCACCATCCCGATGGTCAGTCCTGATACAGACGGACACTCTTCTGCGCCGTCTGCCAGAATGATTCATTCTGCATTCGCGAAGAAACCATGCAACTGCTCGACATTGGCGCCAACCTCACCCACGAATCATTCCAGCCGGATCTGGATGTTGTACTGCAACGGGCGCAGGCGCATGGCGTCGCTCGCATGCTGGTGACCGGTGCGTCGCACGCCAGCAGCGTCGCAGCGCTCGCGCTGAGCAGCAGGCATGCCGGCGTTTTGTACGCCACCGCCGGCGTACACCCGCACGGTGCCGCTGACTACGACGACACGACCGATACCGCGTTGCGCGCACTGGCGCACGACCCGCTGGTGCGCGCCATCGGGGAAACCGGGCTGGACTACCATCGCGACCTGTCGCCGCGCGACACGCAACTACTCGTATTCGAGCGGCAGTTGCAGATCGCCGTCGACCTGGGCATGCCGTTGTTTTTGCACCAGCGCGACGCCCACGCGGACTTCCTGCAGCTGCTGAAGCGCTACCGAGATCGCGTGCCCGGCGTGGTCGTGCATTGCTTCACCGACACCGGCGCAGCACTGCGTGATTATCTCGCGCTGGATTGCCACATCGGCATCACTGGCTGGATCTGCGATGAGCGCCGCGGGCTGCATTTACGCGAGCTGGT
>DATCWU010000041.1:0-6484 GCA_036566165.1 Rhodanobacter sp.
GGGTAGGTGCTGCCTGCGCTTCGGCGGGTCGCCAGGAACGGGATTGGCGCTCCGGCGTGCGCCCGGTGCTGGGTGCAAGGTTCGACCCGGGCGCAACTTACAAGGTGTCGGGTATGGCGTCGAGCCAGGTTGCGAGCACGCCCAGGTCGCGTACTTCCAGTTCCGGCGGGGGACCGAGTGCCGTCGGCCACGCTTCGCCGCGGCGGTTGATCCAGGCCGTACGCAAGCCGGCGTGGCGCGCGCCGAGCACATCCAGCAGCGGGTCATCGCCCACATGCATGATGTTTGCCGGGACCGTCCCCAGTTGCGCCGCCGCGGCCAGGAAAATACGGGGATCGGGTTTCGCGAAGCCGATGTCGCGGGCGCAGACGTGACAGGCAAAGTGGGTGTGCAGGCCAATGCGTCGCAGGTCCGCGTTGCCGTTGGTCAGGCTGGCCAACGGCACGCGCCGGGCGATACGCCGCAGCGCGTCCAGACTGTCGGCATACAGGTCGACGCGATTGCGTTCGGCAAAGTAGATTTCCCACAAGGTGTCCAGCGGCGCGTCGTGGATGCCGCTGGCAGCGAACGCTTGTTGCATGGTGAGCTGGCGCTGGGTGGTGAAATCATGCGCGAGGTCCCGTCGTTCCTCGGCAATCCGCGCGCGCAGTGCGCGCATCGCGGCGATGGGCCAGGCGGCGGCCACCCGCGGGTAGTGGGCATGCAACCACGTATCGACCGCCTGGTCGGCACGCTCCAGTGCTGGTTGCACGGGCCACAGCGTGTCATCCAGATCCAACGTCAATGCCAACGGCGCGACGCGGGCGGTCACTGTGCCGGGGTTCACGGCGTACGCGGGCAGGCCGACGCGCGGATGCGGCGTGGCGCGTGGACCCGCGCCGTGCGCGGCATCAATTGCCGCTCAGGCGCAGCACCTGGCCCAGTTGCAGGTTGTCGTTCTTGAGGTGATTCCATGCGCGCAGCTGGGTGACTTGCAGTGAGTGTTTCTTGGCAATGCCGGACAGCGTATCGCCCTTGACCACGGTGTAGCTGGTTTCCGCGCTGTTGGCCGTGGTGGCAGGCGCTGCCGGCACCTTGCCGCCGGCGTTGCGCTGATCCAACGCCACTTTCGCTGCCAGTGTCTTGGGCGAAGTGGGCGCCATCGCCGCGCCGGCGGCGTAGGTGGCGCCGGGCGCGGCCAGTGGGGGTGCGGACCGCGGACGGGCGCCGACCTGCGCCAGGATGCGCGCGCGGCGCGTGCTGTCCATCGCGAGCAATGCGCTGCCGTCGGCATACGGCAACACCGCGCGTGTGCGCATGGCGGCCTTGCCGGGGTCGGTCTGGACGAAGTCGACGAACGCCTGCGCCTGCGCTGCCTTCGCGCTGCGCGGATTGGTCACCAGATACAGCGGGGTGAACAGCGGATAGCTGCCATCGGCGATGTTGGCCACGTTTGGCGCGACCCCGTCAATGCGGATCGCCTTGAGCTTGGGTTGGTCGCGGATGTCGGTCAGCGTGCTCACGCCCAGACCATTCGGATTGAGGGCGACGCCTTCTTCCAGCTTGTGCGTGTTGACGTACAGGCGCGGCGCGGCGACCGGCTGGTTGCCGCGGCCAAACAGCAACTCGCGCAGGCTGTATTCCACGCCGTCGCCCGGACTGGCCACCGCGTACACATCGATCGGCGCGTTGCTGCCGCCGACGTCGCTCCAGCGCGTGAGCTTGCCGTAGTAGATGTCGTGCACCTGCTTCAGCGTCAAGTTGGACACCGGGTTGGCAGTGTTGGTGATCAGCACCAGCGCGTCCCATGCCACCGGCGTGAAGGTCAGGCTGGCGTTCTGGCTGCTGCCGTCGCTGCCGCGTGCGCTGCCGGCTATGTCGGCGCTGCCGTTGCTGATCGCGTCGATGCCCGACGCCGTATTGAACGGCTGCAACTCGATGCTTCCGTGACCGGATTTTTTCCATGCCCGCGCCGCCTCGACGACGATCGCCCCTTCGGTGGCCACATCGCCGCGCCAGATCAGCGAGGCTTGCGCCGGCACACTGGTTTTTGCGGTTTTGCTGTGCGCTTTGGTGTGCGTCCTGGCCCACCCGGGGGTGGCCACGAAGGCGCCAAGCAGAACCAGCGACAACAAACAGGTGAGGCGTGCAGACATGATGGCGGGAGACCTTGGCGACGGAGGGCGTGCGCATGCTGCATCAGACAGCAGACATCGACGGGTCTTGTATTTCATCGGGCCGGGCGTAAAACATCAAGCACTTTCATGGATTTGCGCCACCGCGGTCGTGACTTGTGCGCTGGCGCACAATCCATGGTAACGGCGGCTTCAGTCAATCAGTACATAGCGCACATCCTGGCCGTCGGCCACCACCAGCACCAACTGATGCGGTCGTACGCCGGCCAGGCCGCGCAAGGTGCGCAAGCTGGGTATGCGCTGGCTGCCCACACCGATCACCACGTCGCCGGCGGCCAGGCCGGCCTGCGCCGCACGGCTGCCGGGCTGTACGGCGCTTACGGCCACACCTTGGCCGCGCCGCGCCGCACCGAGCTCGGTGAAGCGCACGCCGCGCAGCCGTGGATCCAGTTCGCCGCCGTCGAGGCTGGCGAGTTTTTCCGCGCTCAGCGTGGCCTTGACCGTGCTGGCGTGACCGGCCCGCAGCACGCCAAGCGTGAGGGTGGTGCCCAGTGGCGACAGCCCTTCGACATTGCGCAGCTCCTGCATGTTGCGCAAGGGCTTGCCGTTGACGGAGGTCAGCACGTCGCCCGGCTGCAAGCCCGCGCGTGCCGCGGCGGAACCATCCTGCACGCTGGTCACCACCACGCCATGGCTGTCCTTGAGCGCAAGCAACTGCGCGATACGCGGCGTGATCGCCTGGGTCTGCACGCCGAGGCTGCCGCGCTCGACCTTGCCGTGGGCCAGCAGTTGCCGCATGACGGCGCTGGCGAGGTTGCTGGGAATCGCGAAGCCGATGCCGACATTGCCGCCCGATGGCGAAAAGATCATGGAATTGATGCCCACCAGTTCGCCGCGCAGGTTCACCAGCGCGCCGCCCGAATTGCCCGGGTTGATCGAGGCGTCGGTCTGGATGAAGTTCTGGTAGCTGCCGGCGCCGGACGGGTCCTGGCCCAGACCCGAGCGCCCCAGGGCCGAGACGATGCCGGCGGTGACGGTTTCGCTCAAGCCAAACGGCTCGCCCACGGCCACCACGTAATCACCCACGCGCAACTGCGTCGAGTCGGCCAGCGGCAACGCCTGCAGATGTTCGGCCGGGATCTGCACCACGGCCACATCGGTTTCCGGGTCACTGCCGATGCGCTTGCCCTTGAACGTGCGCCCGTCCTGCAGGGTCACGCTGATGTCGTCGGCGGCGCCAACCACGTGATTGTTGGTCAGGATGTAGCCCTTGGCGGCATCGACGATCACGCCCGAGCCCAGGCTTTGCTCGACGCGCTCGCGCGGCGTTGCCGGCAAGCCGAAAAACTGGCGCATCAGCGGATCGTCGAAATACGGGTCGCGCACCTGCACGCGGGTCCTGGTGGAGATGTTCACCACGGCCGGCGTCACGCGTTCCAGCATCGGCGCCAGCGAGGGCATGGGTTGCCCGCCGATGGCTGCGGGTAACGCCGCCGCGTGGGTCGGGGCCAGGGCAGGGACTAGCAGCAAACCCAGGGTGGTGACCAGCCCGGGTAACCAACGCGAAAAGTGAACCGGCATGGGGTGCTCCAGTACGGTAGTGGGGTCATGGTGGCATGGTTGCCGGTCGACGCGACCGCGGGGCCGCCACCGCCATGCCGGACCATTCACCGCAGTCGCTAGTCGCCACCGGCGATGCGGCCAGGGGGTGCGCGCCACGCGCAGCAAACTTGCATGCACAGGGCGCGGTTTCGACTGCACCAGGGCCGACAGGTTCCGTGCAGGCCAAGCGGGTGCCCAATGTTGCCGCGCTACTTTACATCGGCCGCCACCCGGGGTTAACTAGACACCCGTCACCGACCACAACATCTTGTGTAAGTGTGGACGCTTTCCAACAAACTCTGGTGATGGTTGCGCAGCGCTTGGAGGGGCTCAGGGAAGGTCAGCGTGGTACCACGAACGCCGTCCGCGGCGTCTGGTCAAAACTCCTATTGAATCGTCAACGGGGCCTCACGGGCACCCGGAGGTTACACATCGATGAGCACAGTGCGTGCGCCAGCCACACATTCCGAGGTAACGCCACTGATGGGCCGTGATGCCGTCGTGGAAATCCCCTTGCAGCCTGCGTCCTACGACATCTGGGACAAGAAATACCGGTTGAAGGACAAATCCGGCGTGCCGGTGGACGCCACCGTCGACGCCACCTGGCAGCGCGTGGCGCGCGCGCTGTCCGACGTGGAGCTCACGCCGGAGCTGCGCGAGCATTGGTACGGGCAGTTTCTGTGGGCACTGCGCCGCGGGGCGATCCCGGCTGGCCGCATCACTTCCAACGCCGGCGCCCTGGCACACAAGCCGGCCACCTCCACCATCAACTGCACCGTGTCCGCCACCATCCACGACTCCATGGACAACATCCTGGAGAAGGTGCACGAGGCCGGGCTCACGCTCAAGGCCGGCTGCGGCATCGGTTACGAATTCAGCACGCTGCGCCCGCGCGGTGCGTACGTTTCCGGTGCCGGCGCGTACACCTCCGGCCCGCTGTCGTTCATGGATATCTTCGACAAGATGTGTTTCACCGTGTCCTCGGCCGGTGGCCGGCGCGGCGCGCAGATGGGCACGTTCGACATCAGCCATCCCGACGCCAAGGAGTTCATCCGCGCCAAGCGCGAAGACGGCCGCCTGCGCCAGTTCAACCTGAGCCTGCTGATCACCGACGGCTTCATGCAGGCGGTGGAAAACGACACCGACTGGCCGCTGGTGTTCCCGGTGCACGTCAAGGAAAAAGACGAGATCGACCTGGCCGATCCGGCCAAGGTGGTGTGGCGCGAATGGCCCACCCACGAAAACTACATTGACCGCGAGGATGGTCTGGTCGCGTGCAAGATCTACAGCACGGTGCGCGCGCGGCATCTGTGGGACCTGATCATGGTTTCCACCTATGACTACGCCGAGCCCGGGTTCATCCTGATCGACAAGGTCAACGAGATGAACAACAACTGGTGGTGCGAGCACATCCGCGCGACCAATCCGTGCGTCACTGCCGATACCTGGGTACAGACTTCGGCAGGCCCGCGGCAGGTCGGCAATCTGCTCGGCCACGGTTTCATGGCGCGGGTGGATGGTCAGGACCACGCCACCGGTATCGAGGGTTTCTTCCGCACCGCAACCAAGCCGGTGCTGGCCTTGCAGACCGAAGAAGGTCATCGTCTGCGCCTGACTGCGGACCATCGCGTACGCCGTGTCTCGCGCATGACGCGCTGGAGCCTGGATACCGAATGGTGCGCCGCCGGCGCGTTGCAGCCGGGCGATCGGGTGCTGCTCAATGACCATCGCGCCAATGCTCAATGGACTGGTCCGCTGAGCGCAGAGCAAGGTTATCTGCTGGGCATGCTGATCGGCGATGGCACGCTCAAGCACGAAGCTGCGGTGCTCTCGGTGTGGCCGCAGTCGGCCGTCGTCAACGGCGCCGTCGATGGCGGCGCGCGTGCGCTGATGGCCGAGGTTTCGCGCTGCGCACAGACGCTGCCGCATCGCGCCGACTTCGCCGGCTGGTCGGCGGTGACCGGTCGCGGCGAATTCCGCATGAAATCTGCCGCGCTGCGCGATCTCGCTTTCGAGTTCGGCATGCAGGTCGGTGACAAGGCGATCACCCCTGCGCTGGAGCAGGCGTCGAGCGAAGCGTACCGCGGCTTTTTGCGTGGTTTCTTCGACGCCGATGGCTCGGTGCAGGGCAGTCAGGCCAAGGGTGTTTCCGTTCGCTTGGCACAGTCCGATCTGCCGCGCCTGGAAGCGGTACAGCGCATGCTGCTGCGTCTGGGCATGCCTTCGCGCATCTATCGCGATCGCCGGGTCGCTGGCGCCAGCCAACTGCCTGACGGTCACGGTGGCATCCGCGCCTATGCGACCCGGGCCCAGCACGAGCTGGTCATCGCCGGTGAGTCGCTGCTGCGCTTCGCCGAACTGGTCGGCTTTGCCGACGCGGACAAGGCGACCCGGCTCAAGGCGGCACTGTCCGGTTACCAACGCCATCTCAACCGCGAGCGCTTCGTCGCTACCGTGGCCTGGCTGCAGGCCGACGGCATCGAGGACGTCTACGACGTGCAGGTGCCCGGCATCAACGCATTCGATGGCAATGGCCTGCACGCGCACAACTGCGGTGAACAGCCGCTGCCGCCGTACGGCTCGTGCCTGCTCGGTTCGATCAACCTGACCACTTTCGTGCGTGATCCATTCGGCCCCAAGGCGCGCTTTGACTGGGACGAATACCGCGCGGTGGTCAAGGTGTTCACGCGCATGCTGGACAACGTGGTGGAGATCAACGGCCTGCCACTGGCCCGGCAGCGCGAGGAAATTTTGTCCAAACGCCGCCA
>DATCWU010000055.1:0-4265 GCA_036566165.1 Rhodanobacter sp.
CAGCCGGTACCGGCTCGGAAGGCGGTGTCTGTGCCTGGCCAGGAAGGTGACGCGGCAGGCTGATACTGCGCAGCTGCGGCAGGATACCGTCCTTGCGCAGTTGCGCATTGACCGTCTCGTACAGCGGCATGAGCGTCTGGATAACGTAGCGATCGAACGTACGCAGCAATTGGAGCTGTTGCTCCAGCGCCAATTCCAGCGGCTGGCTGGCAGCCTGGAATCCCTGTACCAGCGCATGCGGACCAAGTGGAAGAGCTTCGCCTTCCAGCGGTGGCGCACCAATGAGTACGGCCAGGCGATAACCCAGTTCGTGCAGCACGTTGCCGTGGCGCCGCTCGCAGCGGCTGCCCAGTTGTTCGAGAGTGGTCGCCAGCTCCTGCTCGGCAGGATCCACCAGTTCCAGCGTGCGCCAGGTGCCGACGTCGTCTACGGCTGCGACGGCATCGATGTGCTCGAAATTGTGCGTGAGGTGATCCAGGAATCGCGCTTCGAGCGCCTGGCGCTGGTGCAACACCCGTTCGCGCACGGTGAGGAGCCGCTGCTGGTCGCCGAAGCCGCTGGAGTGGTTGGCCAGTGCAAACAACTGCGTATCGAATTGGCCGAGGCAGGTGCGCAGCGGCCCGTGCAGATGGTCGAGGCACAACATGAGCGTGGCATCCAGCAGCCCTTGTGCGCGCGTCGGCCAGCGTTTGCTCAACTGGCGGCTGGCGCCGACACTCGCTGGCGAACGGTGCCGATCTTGTCCGACAGCCATAGGTCAGGCTCACTCGTTTCCGGGAACCCGAGTTTATGCTGGATGGGCCGTGGGTGCCATCCATGGGCGGTCGCCGTCAGGCCATGAAACTGGTAATCACGTCGTTGAGGAAACGCTGACCGAGTCCGGTGGTCTGCAGGCGTTGCGGGTCCTGCCGCAGCCAGCCGCGCTGGCACCCGTTGGCGAGCGCGGCGGCGATGCACGCCGGGTCCAGGCCGGTGCGCTGGGCAAACTCGGCGGATGGCACGCCGTCGACCAGACGCAGCGCGTTGAGCATGTACTCGAAGGGCAATTCCGCGGGGCCGACCACGGTGTCGCCGCCAATCCGTGCGGCGCCGTGGGCGCTGGCCATGTAACTGCGGGGGTTGCGGTCCTTCCAGCGCCGCTGGATCTGACCGCTGGTGGCGTCGCTGAGCTTGCCATGCGCGCCGGCGCCGATACCCAGATAATCGCCGAAGCGCCAATAGTTGAGGTTGTGCACGCAGCGCCGATCGGCGGTGGCGTAGGCGGAGATCTCGTATTGCGCATAACCGGCGGCGCCGAGTTGCGCCTGACAGGCCTCCTGCATTTCCCAGGCATGGTCGTCGTCGGGCAACGGCGGTGGGTTGGCCGCAAACACCGTGTTGGGTTCCAGCGTCAGCTGGTAATGCGAGATGTGTGCCGGTGCCAGCGCCACCGCCCGGCGCACGTCGTCCAGCGCGCCGTCCAGCGTCTGCCGTGGCAGGGCGTACATCAGGTCCAGGTTGATATTCGTGTAGCCGGCGTCCTGCGCCAGTTTCACTGCGGTTTCGGCTTCCGCCGCGCTGTGGATGCGTCCGAGCCGACGCAGCTTGTCATCGTCGAAACTCTGCACGCCAAACGAGATGCGGTTGACGCCGGCCGCCAGGTAACCCTCAAAGCGACCGTGTTCCACGGTACCCGGGTTGGTCTCCAGCGTGATTTCCGCAGTGTTGGCGATGGGCAGTCGGGCGCGCACGCCATCGAGCAGGCGGTCGATCAGCTCCGGCGCGAACAGGCTGGGCGTGCCGCCGCCAAAGAAGATGCTGACGATCGGCCGCGTGCCCAGCGCCGGCGCGAAATCGGCGCGGTCGCCATCCAGGTCGGCCAGCAGATCGTCAATGTACTCGGCGTAGCGCGGCGGCGTGCCGCCCAGTCCGTGCGAATTGAAATCGCAGTATGGACACTTCTTCACGCACCACGGCATGTGGATGTAGAGCGACAGCGGTGGGGCGACCAGGCTCACGCGCGCCACGCCTCCAGGCGCGCGCGCAGTTGCGCCAGCGCCTGGCCACGGTGGCTGAGGTGGTTCTTCAGCGCCGGCTCAAGCTCGGCGGAGCTGACGTGTTGGCTGTCGGGCAGAAACAGCGGGTCGTAGCCGAAACCCTGGACCCCGCGCAGCTCGCGCAACACACGGCCGTGCCAGCGCGCTTCGACGATGAGCGGTGTCGGGTCGTCGGCATGGCGTAGCAGCACCAGTACGCAGATGAAGAACGCGCTGCGTTGCGCATCCGGCACGGCGGCCAGTTCGCGCAGCAGTTTTGCATTGTTGGCGGCATTGTCGCCGTGCGTGCCGGCGTAGCGGGCCGAGTACACACCCGGCGCACCGTCGAGCGCGGCGACGCACAGGCCCGAATCATCGGCCAGCGCGGGTAGGCCGCTGGCGCGTGCGGCATGGCGGGCCTTGAGCAGCGCGTTCTCGACAAACGTGCAGCCAGTCTCGGCCGCGTCATCGATGCCCAGGCTGGCCTGCGCGACGATGTCCAGCCCGCTGGCAGCCAGCAGCGCGTTGAACTCGGCGAGCTTGCCCGGGTTGCTGCTGGCCAGCACGATGCGTGGCATGGGGTTTCAGTTACCCAGTGCCAGCGTTGCGCGCTGCACGGCAACCAGCTCGCCGATGCCTTTTTCCGCCAGCGCGAGCAGGGTGTCCAGCTCGCCGCGACGAAACGCGTGGCCTTCGGCCGTGCCCTGGATCTCGATGAAACCGCCACCGTCGTTCATCACCACGTTCATGTCGGTGTCGCAACTGGAGTCTTCGGCGTAATCGAGATCAAGCACGGGCATACCGCGGTAAATGCCGACCGAGATCGCGGCGATGGCGCCAACGATGGGGTTGCGTTTGAGGTTTTCGCGACGCATCAACACCGTGACCGCATCGACCAGGGCGACGTAGGCGCCAGTGATCGCGGCGGTGCGCGTGCCACCATCGGCCTGTAGCACGTCGCAATCCAGGGTGATCACGCGTTCGCCCAGCGCCTGGCGATTGACGCACGCGCGCAGGCTGCGACCAATCAGACGCTGGATTTCCATGGTGCGCCCGCCCTGGCCGCCACGCGCCGCTTCGCGCTGCATGCGGGTGTTGGTGGAGCGCGGCAGCATGCCGTATTCGGCGGTGACCCAGCCTTCGCCCTTGCCGCGCAACCACGCCGGCGTGCGGTCTTCGATGCTGGCGGTACACAGCACGCGGGTATCGCCAAAACTTGCCAGTACCGAACCTTCGGCGTGGCGAGTGTAATGACGTTCAAGGGTTACCGCGCGCAGCTGATCGCTGGCACGGCCACTGGGGCGGGCGTTGGAATTCATGGAATGGCCGGATGCGGCAGGGTGAGGGCGGAGAGTTTACCATTGCGGTCTTTACCGCCGTCTGGACCACGCACGATGATTTTCAGCATGACCGCTTATGCCAGCGCCGAAGTCGCCGGGCCGACCGGTACCCTCAGTTGCGAATTGCGTTCGGTCAATCATCGCTATCTGGAGATCAGCCCGCGCCTGCCCGAGGAATTGCGGGCGTTTGAGGCGTTGCTGCGCGAACGCATCGAGGGCGTGTTGTCGCGGGGGAAAGTCGACGTGACAGTGCGTCGCGTTGGTGCCCGCAGTGATGCGCTGCAAGTGGATGACACGCTGCTGACGCGGCTGGCCGAGCTCAATACGAACCTGTCTGCACGCTTCCCGGCGTTGCAGGTGGAATTCACCGAACTGCTGCGCTTCCCCGGTGTTTTGCAGCAAGCGGAGGTGGATCCGCAGGTGCAAAAAACCGCCTTGCTGGACGTGGTGGATCGCGCGCTTGCGGCGCTGGCGGACACGCGCTTTCGCGAGGGTGACAAGCTGGCTGACGTGTTGCGTGACAAGCTCGACTGCATCGAGCATGTAGTGGCCGACGTGCGCGATTGGGTGCCGCAGATTCGCGCCGCGCTGCGCGTCAAGCTGGAAGCCAGGCTGGCGGAACTCAAGCAAGGCACGGATCCGTCCCGGCTGGAACAGGAGTTGCTGTTGCAGGTCACGCGCGCCGACGTGGAAGAAGAACTCGATCGGCTGAGCGCGCACATCAGCGAGACTCGCCGCGTGCTGTCGTTGCAGGAGCCGGTCGGGCGGCGGCTGGATTTCCTGATGCAGGAGTTCAACCGGGAGGCGAACACGCTCGGTTCCAAGTCGGTCGATACCCGCAGCACGAACGCTGCGATTGAACTGAAAGTGCTCATTGAGCAGATGCGCGAACAGGTGCAGAACATCGAGT
>DATCWU010000066.1:0-7030 GCA_036566165.1 Rhodanobacter sp.
CTTCGGGCTGTTGAGGTTCAGACCATCCAGTGACACCGACATCCAGTCGTTGATGCTGTAGCCCACCGACGCCGACAGATAACCGGTGCCTTGCATGTAAAAGAAGCCCGCACGGTCCGGACCGGCAAAGTACGCCGACCGGTAGGTGTAATTCACCCGGGCGTTGAACTTGTCGTTCTCATAGAACGCCGACGTGTTGAACGTGTTTTTCGAGGTGCCCTGCAAGTCCTGTCCGTTGTCAGCGTGACCCGAGGCAAACGTGTAATTGACTGCAATACCGAAGTTGTCACCCAGCGGCTGCTGGTAGTTCAACTCGACACCGCGGACATCGCCGTCGACGTTGGTCGGCACATTCACCAGGTAGGTCGAAAACACGTCGTGCCCCGCTGCCGTGCTGCCTGGCATGTCCTTGTACTGGCGCGCCTCGGTGCCGAAGGTCACGTAGTCCTGCAGCGACATCTGGTACACGCCAGCGGACAACAAGCCGCGTGGGGCAAAGTACCATTCCAGAGCTGCGTCGAAGTTGGTCGAGATCAGCGGTTTCAGCTGCGGGTTGCCGCCGGAACCGGTATGCGTGGTGTCATCCAGTGACGTGGAGCCCGCCAGCGCCGAGTAGTCCGGGCGGGTCAGGGTTTGCGAAAAGGCAATGCGCGCCAGCACGTCGTCAGTCAGGTTGAACCGTAAATTGGCACTGGGCAGGACCTTGTTGTACGAGGCCTCGTGCGTATTGACGAAGTAGCCGTTCGGGAAGAACGCCGAACCCATGATCGGGTCGGAGTGTTTCTCTTCCAACGGCGCGCTGGTGGCATCACTGGTGTAGTTCACGCCCTCCTTGGTGTGGACGTAGCGCACGCCCACGTTGCCGCTCCAGCGATCGCCGCTGAAGTTGGCCTGCAGGTAGGCCGCCGAGTCCTTTTCCTTGACCTTGTAGATGTCATTCGGATACAGACGTTCCGGGCCACGGTTGGCGAACTGGTCGTCGAAGGCAGCCAGCGCTGCCTGCGAGTAATACCAGACGTTGGCCGGCACCGAGCCGCCCAGCGAACTACCGAAGTCGCCAGGGTAATGCCCTCCAATCGTGGCCGGGAAGTTCGCCGGATTGGCAAAGTCACCTTGCGGCCCCTGCGCAAACGCAAAATCATTCTTGCGGGTGTGGTCGGCGTAACGCGCGCCAAACTGCAACGACGACAGGGCACTGTCGTCGAAGGCCAGTTCACCATCGGCCTTGGCCCAGTCCTCGTCATCTTTGACGTTGATGCCGCCCTCGCCAAAGATCCAGTTCATGGACACGCCCGAAGCCGCGGGCGTGCTGTTGTCGGGACCCAGCGCCCAGCTGACCGGCCTGCCGGTGCCATTGAAGTTCCACGCCGCGCCGGTACCCGGTGACGTGTTGAGTTCGATCACATCCTGTTTCGGGCTGCTGCCGGTGCCCTTGGTGGTACCGAGCTGGCCCTTGAAGTTGAGGTTGCTGGTGGCTTGCCAGTCGATGTCGGCGGTCAGGAACCGGGTGGACGAAGACGCTTTCCGGGAAATCTGGTCATAAATGCCGTAGTTCGTGGCATCGTTGGTTGGCGCAAACGTGGCATGGGTCAGGGTGTTGTCCTTGACGACATAGCCGGGCTGGAGACTGGTCGTCACGCCGGGAATGAAGTGGGTACCCCACAGCATGTAGTTGCGGTTGAAGTTGTCGGCTTTCAGCTTGCTGTAGAAGCCACTGAGGTTCACGGTCACGTTGTCGGCCGGCTTGAACTGCACGTCCAGCGCGCCGCCCTTGCGCACCCGCTGCTGGGTGAACAACACGTTGCCAATCAGCTGCGGGACGAACACGCCGTCGAGGTCGGGATGGGCGCCCACGATCGCATCGGCGGCAGTCAACTGCTGGAGGCCGAGAATTTCCTGGCCGTTGCGCTGCAAACTGCGCTCCTGATAGAACGCCTGCGCCATGACCCCGAACGTGCTCTCATCGTTGCGATAGTTGAACAAGCCACTGAACTGCGGCTTGGTGGTGCCGGGCAGGTCGGAATACTCGCCACCCACCGCGGCCTGCGCGGTAATGGGCTGGCTGAACTCCAGCGGCTTGCGCGTCACGACGTTGACGGTGCCGGCCGCACCGCCCTCGACCAGGCGTGCTTCGGAAGTCTTGTGTACCACGACTTCGCTGACGATTTCCGCGGGCAGCAAGCTGTAGCTGAGGCTGCGACCCACCGTGGCGGTCTGGTTGAGCACGAACCAGTCACCGGTGCCGACGTTGTGACCCTCGATCAGGGTCTGGGTCATGCTGGGATTGGTGCCGCGCAAGCTGATGCGGTCGTTCTCGTCGAACCCGCCCTCACCGGCACTGGAGGTACCTACGTTGACGCCGGACAATTGCTGCAAGGTATCTGCCACGTTCCTGGCCGGCAGCTTGCCAATGTCTTCAGAGGTGACCACCTCGACGTGCGCATCGGCCGCCTTCTTCAGATTCAGCGACTCCGCCTGGCTGCCGCGAATGCCGGTCACCATGACGGTGCCAAGCCGCGTGGCGTTCTTTTCCTCGGCCTGGCGCTGCGCCGCGGTCGCTTGGGTGGTTGCAGTGGTGGACTGTTCGTTTGCCGTGGGGGCGCCGTCCTGCGCAAAAACTGTCGTGCCCACACACAGACCCGTGATGATGCTGGCTGCCAGTAATGTCTTGCGATAGTTCATGACGTCCTCCTCTCGAGAGGCTGGTTCGAAACACGGTCGACACGGTGACGACCGCGGGCGGTGATTTCGGTAGGTCGTCGCGTCACTGCATCGGGGTCATGTCATCCTCCGCGCCGCTCGTCCAGATACCAAAGGGCTGCGCCAATGACGCCAAGCTGGCCGTGTTCGATCAGGCGCACGGGAACCTGCTGCAGATAAGGGCGCATGACGCCCTTGTTGAAATAACGCTCGGCAAATGTGCTGGTCAGCAGCAACGGCAGGATCTGCGGCAGGATGCCGCCGGCCAGGAACACGCCACCGCGTGCGCCGTACAGCAACACCAGGTCGCCGACGAAGCTGCCGAGCAGGCCGCAGAACACCTGCACCGCTTCCAGCGCGCTGGCCTCGTCCCCGGCCAGCGCCGCCCGGGAGACCGCCGCTGGCGTGGTCAACGTCGCCGTGCGGCCATCCAGCTCGGCAATGGCGCGATACAGGTTCAGCAACCCCGGGCCGGACAATGCATGTTCGTATGCCACGTAAGTGCGACCACGCAGCAACACCCGCAGAATCGCGATCTCGCGCTCGTTGCCTGGCGCCAGGGAAACCTGCCCCGCTTCGGTGGCCAACACCCGCACGCGCGGCACGCCCGGCAGCAACAGCGCCGAACCCAGGCCGGTGCCCGGTCCCATCACCAGCACCGGGCTGCCCGCTTCCGGCGCGGGCGCGTCGACAATCGAGCGGCTTGCGGTCGCCCCCACGCACGGTGCGGCATGCGCCACCGCGGCAAAATCGTTGATCACCGCGAGCTGGGAGATGCCCAGACGTGCGCGGATATCCCGGATCGATACCGGCCAGGGCAGATTCCCGTTGACGATGCAGTCGTCCAGCACATAACCGGCACAGGCCACGACGCAACGCCTGACCCGCACGGTCGCCAGCGCCGGCATGGCCGCCAGTTCCGCAATGAAGTCACGCAGCAATGCGGTGAGATTCACCCATTCCGCGCAGCGATAACGGTGGTAATGCAGCATGCGAACCGCGCGGTCACCGGCGCGGCTGCGCACCACCAGGCCAACCCGTGCGTGCGTGCCGCCCACGTCGGCAGCGATGAATGGTGCCGCGGGGTCACTCGTGCTGGCGTCGACCGTGCACCCTGCGCGCGACGCGACCGGTGCCGCGGCATCTGCCGTCACCTGCGTATCCGCATGTCGGTTCACTGCGTCTCCCACGCCGCTCTCCTGCAGACCCGCCAACCGCCACCAGACCGTCCCTGGCTTGCCGATTGGGCGGAGACTGCACGCGAGATGACAACGTTGTCAATACGCGCTGCAGTGACGCTCGTCGATGGTCGCTACCGCGTCGCAGCACAAACGCCCAGAACGTTTCGTAGCTCGACTGCAACTCGCCGCCGGAGGCCTGCTGCAACACTCATCGGCGCACCATCGGGCAACACCCAGCGCTTGCCGCGATGCCGCAAAAAACCACGACGGGAGCGGTGTGCAACCATGGTCGGACGCAGCGCTCGCGGGCAGTTTTTCGTCGTCGGATTGACAACGTTGAACCTTATGCGGCATAAGCAGACATTCTGCCGCGTCGTACCCGCCTGGCAGACACGGCGCGTCGGGCATCGGGGACTATCCATGGCAACCACAGCGGTCGCGGTACCACGTTCGAACCTCGGACCGATGCTGATCATCGGCACGCTGTTTTTCATCTTCGGTTTTTTCACCTGGCTGAACGGCCCGCTGATCACGTTCGTCAAGCTCGCGTTTCAGGTCGAAGACGTCTACGCGTTTCTGGTGCCATCGGCGTTTTATCTGTCCTACCTGTGTTTGTCGTTGCCGGCGTCGGTGGTGTTGCGCCACACCGGCATGAAGCGCGGCATGGCCCTGGGGCTGCTGGTGATGGCGGTGGGCGCGGCCATGTTCGGGCAGTTCGTCAGCATGCGGGTGTTTGCCGGCGCGCTGACTTCCCTGTTCGTGATCGGCGCCGGGCTGTCGTTGCTGCAGACGGCGTCCAATCCGTACATCAGCATCCTCGGGCCGATCGACAGCGCGGCGCAGCGCATTGCGTTCATGGGCATCTGCAACAAGGCAGCAGGTGTCCTCGCGCCGGTGTTGTTCGGCATCCTGGTGCTGAGCGGCATTGGCGATCTGGACCAGCAGCTGCAGGCGGCCGACCCGGCGACGCGGGAGCTGCTGCTCAACACGCTCGCCGCGAAAATCCACATGCCGTACATGGCGATGGCGGCGGTGCTGGCGGTGCTGGCGGTGTGGATCGCCCGCTCCTCGCTGCCGGAGATCGAGCCGGCCAGCGCCAACGTCGCCACCGGCGATGCGCGTAGCGGCATCTTCCACTTCCCGCATCTGTGGCTGGGCGTGCTGTGCCTGTTTGTCTACGTTGGCGTGGAAGTGATGGCCGGCGATGCGATCGGCACCTACGGCGCCGGCTTCCAGTTGCCGCTGGACCAGACCAAGTTTTTCACTGCGTTCACGCTGACGGCCATGCTGATCGGCTATCTCGCCGGCCTGTTGTTGATACCGCGTTTCGTGTCGCAGCAGCGCTACCTGGCGATTTCGGCGGTACTCGGCGTGTTGTTTTCGCTCGGCGCCTATCTCACCCACGGCTACGTCTCGGTCGGCTTTGTGGCCGCGCTCGGGTTTGCCAACGCGATGATGTGGCCGGCGATCTTTCCGCTGGCGATCAAAGGCCTGGGCAGCCTCACCGAGCGCGGTTCGGCCCTGCTGATCATGGCCATTGCCGGTGGCGCGGTGGTACCCCAACTGTTTGTGCACCTGAAACAATACGTCGACTTCCAACTGGCGTTCGCGCTGCTGATGGTGCCGTGCTACCTGTACATCCTGTATTACGGACTGGCCGGCCATCGCGTCGGCCAAAACGCGGCGGCATGAACACACCGTGCGCCAGCCGTTACTCCAACACCTGTCGGTACGCCAGGCTGCACGCGGGGTGGTTGGCCTGGCGCGATCTTTTCACAACTGAGTGAGATCTCCTGGTGCGTAGCGTCACCATCACCGATGTGGCCAAGAGGGCGGGCGTCTCGCTGAAGACGGTCTCACGCGTGATCAACAACGAGCCTTCCGTGCGCGAACGGACGCGGGCGAAAGTGCAACGCGAGATCGATGCGTTGGGCTACCAGCCTGACCCGTCCGCACGCAGCCTGCGCAGCACTCGCGCTTATGCGTTGGGTCTGGTCTACGACAACCCGAACGCGCACTACATCATCAACCTGCAGCGCGGCGTGTTGTCGGCGTGCCGCGCCAGTGGCTTCGGCCTGCAGATTCATCCGTGCAACGCGGCATCGCCCCGGCTGGTCGAGGACCTGTGCGCACTGGTGCAGCGCTCGCGCCTCGCCGGCCTGGTGCTGACGCCGCCAATGTCCGAGCAAGCGAAGCTGATACGCGCACTGGCGGCGGCGAAAATTCCCTGCATGCGCATCATCTCGGCGCGCAGCGACCCGCAGGATGGCCATCCGTGCGTGTACGTGGACGACCATGATGCGGCCTATGCCATCACCGAACACCTGATCCAGCTCGGCCATCAGCGCATCGGCTTTCTGTGGGGCGGACACGGACACCGTTCCAGCGTCGAGCGCCACCAGGGCTACGCCGACGCACTGAAGGATTACGGCATCAGCGCAGACCGCAAGCTGATCGTGCCCGGCGACTACACCTTCGACGATGGCTTTCGCGGCGCACGCAAGTTGCTCGCGCTGAAGGACCGGCCCACCGCCATCTTCGGCTCCAATGACGAGATTGCCGCAGGCGTGCTGGCGGCAGCGCATTCCGGTGGCATCAATGTGCCGTACGACCTGTCCATTGCCGGCTTCGAGGACAGCCCGTTCTCCAAGCAGTCGTGGCCGGCGTTGACTACCGCGCGCCAGGCCACCGAAGACATCGCCCGGCACGCCGCGCAGCGGCTGATCGGCAACCTGCAGCGCGAGGCCAACGGCCAGCCGCCCATCACGACCAATGACGGCTTCACTCCGGAGTTGGTCGTACGCGGGTCGACCGCACCACGCCACACGGTGGCGCCGAAGCGCTGAGCGCGCTGGCGGCTTGGGTAACGGGTTTCCGTGACACATGGCGGTGGGCAGTGCGTCCTGCCAGTGCGCCGTTGTGGGTGGCATCGATCACCCTGCCCATGCGCCGTTGCCCGGGCGGGCACTGCCCGCCGGGGTCAGCTGATCCAACTCGCGCGTCAGTGGCCGAGGTTGTTTGTCTCACCGATGAAGCGTGCCACGTTGTCGTGCAGCAATTTCAACGAGGGCTCGTGCGCATACACCATGTGTCCGGACGGATACCACGAATAACTGATGTTGCCTTCGAGGCTGGCCGGGATCGGCAGG
>DATCWU010000070.1:0-2931 GCA_036566165.1 Rhodanobacter sp.
CGCTCGACCGCAGTCACCAGCGGCAAACGCACCCTGTTCTGCCCGAGCACCGACGGCGCGCACTGCGCATCCACCACGCACTGGGAGAGCGGATGGGTGCTCGGCGTCGACGCCAATCACGACAACCAGCCTGACGGTGCGCCGCGCTATACCGGTGCCAGTCGCACAAGCAACTTGCTGATACGCAGCAGTACCGGCCGCCAGCTGGTGCGGTTCCAACCCAATGGATCGGCCAGCGGCAGCAATCTCACCTTGCTGTTTTGCCAAGTCGATGGTCAGGCCCCCACGCTCAGCGTCGTGGTCTCCAACTCCGGCCGCGTGCGCGGCGCACCGGCCACTGCCGAACAGGCAGCGTCCTGCGTGCAGAGCGGGTAGGCGCCAACCCACACCAGTGCGCTTCGTGCACACTCTTGCCGCAGCGCGCGCGACGGACAGAGATAGCCGTCGGGGGCCACCCCACAGGTGGCGCCCACGCATCTACACTCTCCGAGTTGGCGGTGTGTCCGCCCCCTGCCGCGGCTTCGCCCCACCCATGACGACTCTCACCACGCAAGCCAGTGTGTTGCGCACCACGCGCCGGTTGGCGCGCGAAGTGGGCCGCCTGGCCCTGGACACACCCAGCCATGTCTACAACCCGTTGACCTATGCGTGGGTCGCGCATCGGGAATATCTCGAGCGCTACGGTGCGCAGCGCGGCCGCGTGTTGCTGCTGGGCATGAACCCCGGACCGTGGGGCATGACGCAAACCGGGGTGCCGTTCGGCGACGTGGTGATGGTGCGCGAGTGGTTTGGCATCGCCACCCGGCTCAGTGGTCCTTTGCCTGCACAGCACCCCAAATATCCGATCCTCGGCATGGCGTGTCATCGCGATGAAGGCAGTGGCGCGCGGCTCTGGGGCTGGGCCAAGGCACGGCTCGGCACGCCGGATGCATTCTTTGCGCGCTTCTTCGTGTGGAATTACTGCCCGCTGCTGTTTATCGCCAACGGTCGCAATCTCACCCCGCAGCATTTGACGCGGCCCGAAACTGCGGCGTTGACGGCCGTCTGTGATCGCGCACTTGGCGCCGTGATCCGCGCGCTGGCACCGACCACCGTGATCGGCATCGGGCGCTACGCCGAACAGCGCGCCACCGCATTGCTCGGCGCCGATGCGGGCGTGGGTTATCTGCCCCACCCGAGCCCGGCCAACCCGGCAGCAAACCGGGACTGGCCGATACTGGCCGAGCAAGCCCTGAAACCCTGGCTGCCATGAACGCCGCGGCGGCGATCACGCCGCCCATGCGGAACAAGCAACCCGATAGCGAACCTGGTCGCATCACGCTGGCCATGCGCGGCGCACAGTGGCGGAAGCGATGCCACCGGCTGCTAGACTCGCCGCATCGATTTTCGACGCGCCGCACCGGCGACAGGGTCATGCGCGGATTCGACCGTCTTGCTGGGGGTTGCGCATCATGACCATGCCGTTGTCGTGGAAAGTGGGAGCCGCGGTCGCCGGTTTGACCGTCGCGGCGTTGGCCTGGCATGGCTTTTCGCGGTACCTCGCGGCACGCCACGCGGACGAACTGGTGCGCGACTACGCGCGCACCGCAGCGCTGGATGCACAACTGGCCAAGGCCCGCGCCGAGCAACGCAGCACCGAACTGGCAGCCACGCTCCAGCGGCGACGCGATGATCTGGCCACCACCTACCGGGAAGTGGGGGAGCGCGCTGCGCACTATCAGGCCGAGCAGAGCAGACGACAGGAAGCGCAGCGACAGGAAGCGCTGCGCATCAAGGCCAGCTACCGGCTGGGGCCCAACCAGCAATGTGCCGGCGGCATCGTCATCAACCGCAGCGCATCAAGCTTCACGCAAGCGGTCGGCAAATCCGGGCAACCCATCGCGTGCCAGGGCAACACCGCCGCCGAACCGCTGCGCTGAGCCGGCCAGTAAACCGACCGGGCCAAGGCCTTGCCAAGCCAAGCTGGCACTGGACCGATATCGTGTTTCCATTGCTTCGCACCGGGGCTGCCAGCGGCATAGGCGTCGCTGCATCCCGGAAACCATGCTCGGCACCGCGCCGATCGACATTCAGCAGTACGCCTGACCTCGACTCTGCACAATATTCTCCCAGTCTCGCTGCCACCGCGCACTTTGCCGGACAAACGAACCTGAGAAATTGTTGCGCTGTCTTGTTTACGGACGTCCATCGTCGTTGCGCAGGATTAACCGCAGCAACCACACCCACCTACGTCCGCTCCGTGCGCACGTACCGGATCCAGCAATCGCAACGTTTTCGCTCCCGTTACACCCGCACTTCGCCTGCATAACCGATACACCCCCAAAAGTGCCGGATAACACCGGCAGCTTGTTCGCCAGGCGCATCGCGCCACCGGGCAAGGGCATGATCCTGTGCAGGGTTTCGCCGCTTGTGCGGTCACGGACCGCGCCGCATACTCGGCGCAACACCTCACTTTTGGGGTCTATTAAGCGTTAGGCCTCATCGAGTTTTTCCTCCCTCTGCGGCACAAGGAGAGAAATCGTGAATTCGTCCGTGATAAAAGTAGGCCAGATGCTTATCAACTATATCGTTGATGGATCGAGCAGTTCGGGTCTTGGCATGTTTGAACTCACGGTTCCATCAGGTTCTAACGTTCCACCACCTCACAGCCATTCGAACAACGAAGAAATTGTCTATGTTCTCGAGGGTACTTTGCGGTACACGGTTGGCCCGGAGACGCGAGACCTCTCGGTTGGCCAACATATGAGAACCCCAAAGGGCATCGTTCACGCCTTTGCAAATCCTTTCGCAAGCACTGCAAAGGCTTTAATAGTGAATTCTCCCGATATCGGAGCGCAGTACTTCAAGGACGTTGCCGCGATAGTCAACGCAGACGGCCCGCCTGACAAAGCCGCTCTTGGCGCTATCATGTCCCGTTATGGGCTAGTTCCC
>DATCWU010000079.1:0-13937 GCA_036566165.1 Rhodanobacter sp.
GCGCAATTTTGCGCAGGAGAACGTGCGGGTGTTGCTGGAGAATGGGCAACCGTGGCTGTGGCGCGACAGCAAACCGCGACTCACCCTGGTCGCGCTGGCTGGCCCGGATTGCGCGACCCGCTGTGTGCAGGGGTTGACCAATCTGGCCAAGGCGCGCGTTATGCTCAATCGCAACCAATCGCGCTTGCGACTGCTGTATCTCGGGCAACCGCCGGCGTCCGCCGATGCCGGTGGCATGCGCAATTACTGGGAAATCGGCAAAGATGTGGATGGCCGTCTGGCCGTCTATCGACCCGCCATGGCGGACAGTGTCAGCGCCGTACTGGTGGAATCCAATGGTACGGCGCTGTCGTTGTATCCGGCAGGTATGGACGCTGCCAGCCTGTTGCGTGACATGCGCAAGGTGATCCGCTGATGCGCGCGCGTCCGGCAGGCATGTTGCGCGGGTTGGCGGTGCTGGCCGCGGTGTTCGCGCTTGGCCTGGTGATGTTTGGCGGCTTCGTGCGGTTGTCCAACGCCGGCTTGTCGTGCCCGGATTGGCCGACGTGCTATGGCGAGGTGACCTGGCCGGAGCACGCGCACGAGATTGCCCTTGCCGACGCCGCCTTTCCCGATCGCCCGTTTGAAACGCACAAGGCCTGGCGCGAGCAAGTGCATCGTTTCCTGGCCGGCACGCTCGGTGTGCTGGTGCTGGTTCTGGCGTTGCTGGCAAGTTGGCGTTCGCGCATGGCGCGAGTGGCAGTGCTTGCCGGCGCGACGTTTGCGGCTGGAGGTGTGACGCTGTACATGCGTGGGGAACACGTCTGGTCGTCCGCGTTGGCAGTCGCGGCGATTGCCTTGCCACTGTTCGCCGCGATCAGGTTGCGGCGCCCGGATGCGTGGAAGATTTGCGTGTTGGCCTTGGCCGTCATCATTTTTCAGGCCATGCTGGGTATGTGGACGGTGACGTTGTTGCTCAAGCCGGTGGTGGTGATGGGACATTTGTTGGGCGGCATGGCCACGTTTGGTCTGCTCGCCTATGCCGCGCTGCGTTTTGCCGGTGTTGGCGCGGTGGACGAACGCCTGGCGGGCCTGCGGCGCATGACGGTGATTGGCATCGTGTTGCTGGTGGGGCAGATTGCGCTGGGTGGCTGGACTTCGGCAAATTACGCGGCCCTGGCCTGCGGCTATGGACCCGGGTCGTTTCCACAGTGCCTCGGACAGTGGATGCCGAACACGGATTTCCACCAGGGTTTCGTGCTGTGGCGTGGCATAGGCGTCAATTACGAGGGGGGTGTACTGGACATGGCGGCGCGCACGGCGATCCAGCTTGCCCATCGCCTCGGCGCGCTGGTGGTGTTTTGCTACGTTGCCGCATTGTCATTGCGCTTGGCGTCGCATGGCTTGCGCGGGTACGGCATGCTGGTGGCGCTGGCGTTGGTTACCCAGGTGTTGCTCGGCATCAGCAACGTGTATTTCGGTCTGCCGTTGCCCGTGGCGACTGCGCACAACGGTGTGGCTGCGGTGTTGTTGCTGACCCTGCTGGCCACGTTGGCGCGCACCCAGCGGCGGCGTGATGAAGCGATGTTTCTGTCGCTGGGGCGGCGTTGAAATGAACCTGTTGCATGAATATTACGAGTTGACCAAGCCGCGCATCGTTGCGCTGCTGGTGTTTTGTGCGGTGATCGGGATGTTTCTCGCGGTGCCGGGTCCGGGGCTGTATCTGCCACCGTGGCGGGCTTTGGTGATCGGTACGCTGGGCATCTGGCTGGCGTCGTCTTCTGCTGCAGCGTTCAATCAACTGATTGATCAGCGGATCGACAAGGTGATGGTGCGGACCCTGCACCGACCACTGGCTACCGGCACGCTTACGCCGCGTCAGGCGTTTGCGTTTGCGTTGGGCCTGGGTATGGCATCGATGGTCGTGCTGGCACTGTGGGTCAATACGCTCACGGCGGTGCTCACGTTTGTCGGGTTGATCGGTTACGCGGTGATCTACACCGCGTTCCTCAAGCGTGCATCGCCGCAGAACATCGTGATTGGCGGCCTGGCTGGCGCGGTCCCGCCGATTCTGGGCTGGACCGCAGTTACCGGAGCACTGCACCCGTACGCACTGCAGCTGTGTCTGATCATTTTCGTGTGGACACCGCCGCACTTCTGGGCCCTGGCGATCTTCCGTCGCGACGATTACGCGCGCGCCGAGATTCCCATGTTGCCGGTTACGCATGGCGTGGTGTTCACGCGCTGGCATATTTTGTTCTACACGATCCTGCTGGCGCTGGTGACCTTGCTGCCGGCATTGACCGGCATGAGTGGCTGGATATATCTGGCCGGTGCGGCCGGTCTTGACGTGGTTTTCCTGTGGTACGCGGTGCGCCTGCTCAACCCGCCAGACGAGTTGTACGCGATGAAGGTGTTCAAATATTCCATCTGGTACCTGATGTTGCTGTTTGCGTTTCTGTTGACCGACCACTGGCTGGTGCATCCGCTGGTGCAGCCGATCTGATGCGGATCCCTGATCCACGCTCGCGTTTGGCGCGGGCGTGCCGATGCCGACGAACGGCGGCTGAACCGGCGGCTGCGTTTTCATCGTGAAGGCATCGCGCGTTTGACTAACCAGGTCCCACGCCGCAAAATACGCATGTTGTGTAGCGCATCGCGCCACATTGACACCCAGCCCTTATCAAACAAGGCATATGGACGTTTACCCTAGTCGCAACGTCGGCATCCGCTCGCTTCGGGTGTCGGCTATGCATCACGTGTTGAACGCTTGCGGTCTGCGCTTGCGGTCGGCTGGTATTTTCCTGCACTAGGGAAACCCTGGCCCGCCCCTGACGACGCCGCTGGCGCCGTCAAGAGGAGATGGGCCCATGAAGCTCCTTCACGAAGTTGTGCGTTTGTGCACCGCCGGCGTGCGCGGTGCATCCGTGCGTGGCACTGCCGGGCCACGCGAGTTTCGGGTGACCGTGCCGGCGTCGCTGCCCGGGGCAGCTGCGGTCGGTGCCGCACCGGATACTGTGCCGGGGACTGCGGTTGCGCCCATCACGCGGTCGCGGCGCGAACCGGCGTCATTTCTGAAAGCGCCACGACATCTGCGTCAGCTTTCCGGTCGCTGATCCATACCCCTGTCCGGGTCAGGGCTGGCCTCTGTCCCATGCGGATGGGCACCCCCTTCGTTTGCAGCACGGCGCCGGTGCTTGAGGCGCACGCCATGAGCTCCGACTGCAGCCGTTGGGTCGCGCGGCATCGGTAACCAGACGGCAAAGACGCCACGCATGAACAAGCTATTCGCGCCGGCTACGGTCACCGGAAAAGCGGTTCGAGGTGCGTTGCCGGTGGTGACCGTGCGCGCTGCGCAGTACGCGTTTCAAGCTGCCGACGAGTTGCTGGCGAAGTTGGATACGCGTGGCGACGGGCTCGACGCCGGGCAGATCGAAACCCGGTTGCGTCGGGACGGCCTCAACGAGGTTTCGCACGAGAAGCCGCCACACTGGTCCCGCCAGTTACTGCGTGCGTTCAAGAACCCTTTCATCGCCGTGCTGCTGGTACTGGCTGGCGTGCAGCTGGCCACCGATGGTGGCGATCTGGCCGGGCCGATCATCATTGCGGTGATGGTGGCGATCAGCGTGTTGTTGAGCTTCAGTCAGGAGTACCGGTCTTCGCGCGCGGCCGAGAAACTCAAGGCGATGGTGCGCAATACCGCGACGGTGTTGCGGCGGGCAGAGGACGGACACAGCGAACAGATCGAGGTGCCGGTGATCGAGCTGGTAGCCGGTGACATCGTGCATCTGGGTGCTGGCGACATGGTGCCAGCCGACCTGCGCCTGCTCGGCGCGAAGGACCTGTTCATCAGCCAGGCGATTCTTACCGGCGAATCACTGCCGGTGGAAAAATCCGCAGCATTGCGGGCGCCGCTTGGCGCGGACAGCCACGTCAGTCCACTGGATCTACCCAGCATTTGCTACATGGGTACCAACGTCGTCAGCGGTACCGCCAGCGCCGTCGTGGTGGTCAGCGGGGCGCGCAGCTATCTGGGATCGCTGGCCCGCAGCATGACCGGCCGGCGCGTACAGACCAGTTTCGATCGCGGCGTAAGCAGTGTCAGTTGGCTGTTGATCCGCTTCATGGCGGTGATGGTGCCGGTGGTGTTCCTGATCCAGGGCTTCGGCAAGCACGACTGGACCGAGGCGTTCCTGTTCGCGCTGTCCGTCGCGGTCGGGTTGACGCCGGAAATGTTGCCGCTGATTGTCACGGCAAACCTGGCCAAGGGCGCGCTGGCCATGTCCAGGCGCAAGGTCGTGGTGAAGCAGCTCAACGCGATCCAGAACTTCGGCGCGATGGATGTGCTGTGCACGGACAAGACTGGCACGCTCACGCTGGACAAGATCGTGCTGGAGCGGCATCTCGACATGGGGGGCGAGGAGTCCGCGGAGGCGCTGGAGTTTGGTTACCTCAACAGTCGCTTCCAGACCGGCCTGAAAAACCTGATGGACAAGGCGGTGCTGACACATCGCCAGCTGGAGTCCGCCGCTGCGGACTATCAGGTCATCGACGAGATCCCGTTCGACTTTCGGCGCCGGCGCATGTCGGTGGTGGTGGCACGCGGCGATGGCGAGCACTTGCTGATCTGCAAGGGTGCGGTCGAGGAGATGCTGGCGATCTGCGCGTTCGAGAAAGCCGGTGCCGCCACCGTGCTGCTGACGGATGCACGTCGCAACGCGATCAAGGCGATGACGCACCGCCTCAACGAGGACGGCTTGCGCGTCCTGGTGGTGGCGGTGCGGCGCGAACCCGGTCATGCGCGGCCCTACACCGTGGCCGATGAGAACGCTCTGGTCGCAGTCGGTTGCCTGGCGTTTCTCGACCCGCCGAAGGATTCGGCCGCCACCGCCATCCGTGCACTGCACAGTCACGGCGTGGAAGTCAAAGTGATTACCGGCGACAACGAGGTAGTCACGCGCAAGATTTGCCGCGAGGTTGGACTCGACGTCGCGCACTCGGTGCAGGGCAAGGACATCGAGCCACTGGACGATGCGGCGTTGGATATCCTGGTCGCGCGCGCCACCGTGTTTACCAAGATGTCGCCATTGCAGAAAGCGCAGGTGGTGCGCTCGTTGCAGCGGCAGGGTCACACCGTGGGCTTTCTGGGCGACGGCATCAACGATGCGCCAGCGCTGCACGACGCCGACGTGGGTATCTCGGTCGACACGGCTACCGACATCGCCAAGGAGTCGGCCGACATCATCCTGCTGGAAAAAAACCTGATGGTGCTGGAAGAGGGCGTGCTGAAAGGGCGCGTCACCTTCGGCAACGTCATCAAGTACATCAAGCTGACCGCCAGCTCGAACTTCGGCAACGTGCTCAGCATGTTGGTCGCAAGCCTGTTTCTGCCGTTTCTGCCGTTGTTGCCGCTGCAGATTCTGGTGCTGAATTTGTTGTACGACATCTCGCAGTTGTCGATTCCGTTTGACCGCATGGATGACGACTATCTGCGAAAACCGCAGCGCTGGGATGCGGGCGATATCGGTCGCTTCATGGTGTGGATCGGGCCCGCCAGTTCGGTGTTCGACCTGACCACCTTTGCGTTGTTGTGGTATGTGTTTGACGCCAACAGCGTGGCGCAGCAATCGTTGTTCCAGTCCGGCTGGTTCATCGAAAGCTTGTTGACGCAAACGCTGGTGGTGCACATGATCCGCACGCGCAGGATTCCATTTTTGCAAAGTGCGGCCGCGGGACCGGTACTGGCGCTGACCACCGCGATCATCGTGATCGGCGTGCTGATTCCCTACACCGCAATCGGCACCAAGCTCGGCATGCTGGAAATGCCGCCGGTATATTTCGGCTGGCTGGCAGCGACCGTGCTTGGCTACTGCACACTGACGCAACTGATGAAAGTGGTCTACATCCGCCGGTACGGGCGTTGGTTGTAGGTATCGGTGTGCGGTGCAGAAGTGGTTGGGTGGTGGGCAACTATTGCCCGCGCCGTGCGCTCCGCATACGGCTCATTCGCCCAGCCACAACGCTTGCCGGCAACAAGCCGGTCAATCGCTCCGTGGCAGGGGAACCGGGCACCAGCTGGCGGCGTGCTGGCTCACTGGCCGCCACACGCGGCTTGGCTGGCGCGCCGATGGCGCCACCAGATGAACAACAGGATCGCCAGCAGGAGGCCGCCCAACGCCCACAGACTGCCCTGGCCGCGATGCATCCATTTCACCAGCCATTGGTGGTTGTCGGCGCCGAAGTAGCCCAGATACACCCAGACCGGCACACTGATCAGTGCGGCCAGGGTGTCGATCAACAGGAAACGCAGAAACGATACGCGGTGCGTGGTGCCGGCTGTGATGTAGACGGTGGTGCGCATCCCGGGAATGAAGCGCGCGAAAAACAGCATGCGATTGCCGTAGCAGTCGAACTTTTCCTGCACTTTGGCGTAACGCGCGGGCGTGAGTACGCACGCGATCCAGCGCCATTTCAGCATGCGCGCGCCGTAGTGGTGGCCCAGCAGGAAAATCCCGGCGTCACCGAGCAGCACCCCGAACAGCGCGACTGCGCACATGACGTGCACGTTGGCGTAGCCAAGGCCGGCGATCACCCCACCGGCGACCAGCGTGATGTCTTCCGGCAACGGTAGACCGGCACCGCAGATCATCAGCGCGATAAATACTGCCGCGTAACCGTTGTGCGCGAACAGGTTGATCAGACTGTCAAGCAAATCCATCGGCATCTCGATGTTTTGGCGCCGGCATTCGCCGGCCGCGACAACCGCCCATGGTACGAGCGTGCGCGGGTTGTGGCGATGGCGGCGACGCACCCCGTGGCGACAGTCGTGTTCACGTGGACGTGGTTGGCGGCACGCGAGCGGCCAGCAGTTGGCGCATCTCGGCCTTTTCCGCCGCGTCGAGCACTCCGGATCGGCTCTTGCTCGTCAGGGTGGCGCGACGTTGTGCCACAGCCTGGTCCTGCATGCGCTGCAACGCGGCGTGGAATTCGAGCGCCTGGGTCTGCGCGTCACCAGCCATGCTGGCCGTCATCAACTTCTGCAGGATGACGTACTCGGGACGCCCGGCGAAATGCTCGGTCAGCATGACCGGGTTGATGCCGGGTCGCGCACGGGCCAGGTCCAGCAACTCGGCGAGCACCGCCACACCGGGCTGCTCCAGCGCCAGGAAGGCGTAAGGTTTCTCCACTTGATCAGCCAGGCCGGGCTGTGCCAGCAGTAGCGTGATGGCGCTGCGCACCAAGCTGCGATGCGCCGTCGGGCGTGGCACGGGGTGGGACGTCGTCGCGCTGCCCGGCGGGAGTGCGCGCGCGCCCGTGCGTTTCTCCAGTTCCTGCCCCATCAAGTCGCGGAATGCGCCATCAGGCAGTTTGGCGATCAACGGTCGGGCGCGCTCGGCCAGGCGTGCGCGACCGTCGAGGCTGCTGGTGTCGACATCATGCGCCAGCTCGTTGAAGAAATACTCCGACAGTGGCGTCGCGTCCTTGATGCGCTGCTCGAAGCCGGCTTTGCCTTCCTTGCGCACGAGAGAATCGGGGTCTTCACCGTCGGGCAGAAACAGGAAGTAGGCCTGACGTCCGTCGCGCAATCTCGGCAGTGCCGCATCCAGTGCCTTCCACGCGGCGGCCCGACCAGCGCGGTCGCCGTCAAAGCAAAACACCACGTCCGGCGCGGCGCGGAACAGCACTTCGGTGTGCTCTGGCGTGGTCGCCGTGCCCAGGGTGGCGACGGCAATCGGCAGCCCCGCCTGATGCAGCGCAATCACGTCCATGTAGCCTTCGACGACCACGATGCGCACGAGGTGATTGTTGGCCTGTTTCACCTGCCACAACGCAAACAGCTCGCGGCCCTTGTGGAACAGCGGCGTCTCGGGAGAATTGAGGTATTTGGGCGAATGCCCCTGGGTGGCTGGTGGTTCCGGTGGATCGGACGACACGCTGGCGTGCGGCGGCTTGTCCCGCAATATCCGCCCGCCGAAAGCAATGACCCGGCCGCGCCGATCGAGGATGGGAAACATCAGCCGTTCGCGGAAACGATCGTAGTTGTTGCCGTGCTCGTTGCGGGCGACCATGCCAGCCTCGGTCAATAACTGCAGGCGCCGCTCGTTGTGGCCGAGTGCCTTGATCACGCCGTCGTATCCGCCCGGCGCCCAGCCAAGGCGAAACCGTGCGATGGTCTCCGCGTCCAGCCCGCGCTTGCTGCAATACGCCTGGGCTTCGGCACTGTGCGGCAACTCGTTGGCATACCAGCCCGCGGCGGCGTCCAGCAGCGCGTACAGGTCGGTCTTGTCCTCGCGTGGCGTTGCCTCCCGGCTGGCCTCGCGCGGCACCCGCAGGCCTACGGTTTGCGCCAGTTCGTCGACCGCGTCGGGAAACTCCAGACGATCGTATTCCATCAGGAATTTGATGGCGCTGCCGTGCGCGCCGCAACCGAAGCAGTGGTAGAACTGCTTGGCCGGGCTGACCGAGAACGATGGCGAGCGCTCGTTGTGGAACGGGCAACACGCCATCCACTCCTTGCCGGCCTTCTTCAACGGCACCCGGCGTTCAATCACGTCGACAATGTCGACGCGGGCAAGCAGTTCATCAATGAAGCTGTCGGGAATCAGGCCGCGCATAGGCGGCTTATTCTACTGGAGTGCCGTGTCACGCTGTCTGGCGCTGGACCCAGCCGGGGAAAGTTGCCTCGGCCCGTGGCCTGAGCCGCGCTTGGCTGGCGAAATCAGTCGTGGTCCACCCGCATCGAACCAGTCGAGGGGCGGTTTCGCGATTCCTAAAACAGGTGCAGCACGCCCACGATGGCCAGGATGGCAAGCAAAAACAGCACGATGAAAATGCCAAACAGCACCTTGGCGATCATCGCCGTGGCACCGGACAAACTGCCGAACCCCAGCCAACCGGTTACCAGCGACACGATCGCGAAAATGATGGCCCACTTGAGCATGGTGCGTCTCCGGCAGCGATAACAACCCCCAGACGGCATCGAGGGACGTGTCCGCCTTGTACCGGAGGTAGCGTGAACGCGATGCATCGCCGACGCAGCACGGGCGACTGGGACACACGCACGGTGGGCATGGGCGATCTGCGACACCGGAGCCCGCATATTGCGGCGGGCGGTTACTGGCGGCCGGAGCGGTCAGCCGGCCAGACGCGCCTTGATCTTGCCTGACACCACGGCCATGTCGGCACGGCCGGCAGCTTTTTCCTTCACCGCGCCCACCACCTTGCCCATGTCGCGCGGCGAGCTTGCACCGGTGCTGGCGATGGCGGCAGTGATCAGGGCATCGATTTCTGCGTCGCTCAGTTTGGCGGGCAAATAGGCTTCAATCACGGTCATTTCCGCGCGCTCGACGGCAGCCAGATCCTCGCGCTTGGCCGCGCTGTATTGCTGGATGGAATCGCGCCGCTGCTTGAGCATTTTCTCCAGTGTGGCCAGCACCATCGCGTCTGTCTGCTCGACGCGCTCATCCACTTCGTGCTGCTTGATCGCCGCCAGCATCAGCCGGATCACGCCCAGGCGCGCCTTGTCGCCGCTGCGCATGGCGGTTTTCATGTCTTCGGTAAGTTGCTGTTTGAGCGTCATGGTCTGGCCTCGGCAGATGGTCGACTTGCGTAGGCAAGCGTCCTTGGGGATTACGGAAACGACAAAGCCGGCGTTGCCTTGCAGCAACACCGGCTCGTGAAACCCGACTGTGTGATGGTGGCAGCGAGAACCCGCGCCAACCGTGTTTCCCGTCATGCGCCAGTGGCGCGTGCGCCCGCCGTGGCGAGCGCGGGAAACTCAGTACATCCGGACTTTGCGTGAAACGTCTCGCGACAGGCGACGCAGATGACGCTTCACCGCGGCGGCGCGCTTGCGCTTGCGCTCCTGCGTCGGCTTTTCGTAGAACTCACGCTTGCGCGTCTCGGCGAGGATGCCGGCCTTTTCGCAGGTACGCTTGAAACGACGCAGTGCAATCTCGAACGGCTCGTTCTCGCGAACTTTAACGTTGGGCATGGAAACTCCAGGTGGTAATCTTCCCGCGGATACGGAAAGTGTCGAATTGAGTGAGCTGCGAATTATACCGTGCATACCACCGAGTTTTCAAAGTCATCGTTTGTCAAGCCAATACTGGGTATCGAAAGCTCGTGCGACGAGACCGGCGTGGCCCTGCTGCGCTGGGAGCCGGACGCACCAGGCCGCGGTTTGCTGGCCCATACGCTGTACAGCCAGATCAAACTGCATGCTGATTACGGCGGTGTCGTGCCGGAGTTGGCCAGCCGCGACCACGTACGCAAGTTGCTGCCGCTGATCCACCGCGCGCTGGCCGATGCGGGGCTTACTGTCAAGGATCTGGGCGGTGTGGCCTACACGGCCGGCCCCGGTCTGGTCGGCGCACTGTTGGTGGGTGCGTGCGCCGGGCGGGCGCTGGCCTGGGGCTTGGGCGTGCCCGCGTTGGGCGTGCATCACATGGAGGGGCACTTGCTGGCGCCGTTGCTGGAGGATGATCCGCCGTCGCCGCCGTTCGTGGCCCTGCTGGTGTCGGGCGGGCACTCCATGCTGGTCGAGGTGAAGGCCATTGGCGATTACACCATTCTCGGTGACACGCTCGACGACGCTGCCGGCGAGGCATTCGACAAGACCGCCAAGATGATGGGTTTGCCGTATCCCGGCGGCCCGATGCTGGCCAAGCTGGCGGAGGAGGGCACGGCGGGTGCGTATCACTTTTCCCGGCCCATGACCGACCGACCAGGGCTGGATTTCAGCTTTTCCGGGCTGAAAACCCAGGTGCTGCTGGCCTGGCAGGCCAGCGACCACAGCGAACAGACGCGCAAGGACGTGGCCCGCGGCTTCGAGGAAGCGATCGTGGCCACGTTGATCATCAAATGCCGCCGCGCGCTGCAAGCTGTCGGTGCCACGCGGCTGGTCATTGCCGGCGGCGTCAGCGCGAACCATCGCTTGCGCCGCGAGTTGGCCGAGGCCGCAGACAAAGACGGCTTTCGCGTGTACTTTCCACGTCTGCAATTTTGCACCGACAACGGCGCCATGATCGCGCTGGCCGGTGCCATCCGCCTGGCACGTGGCCAGCAGCAGGATGCCACGGTGCCGGTGTACCCGCGCTGGGATCTGCAAACCTTGCCAGCCGCCTGAAGCACCGCAATGAAGCCGCGTTCAGCAGGGGCGGCGCTGCCCGCCCCTGCATGGGCAAGAGCGGCTGAGCGGTGGTTTGGTCGGACTCAGGAGCGCAGTCCGACTCCGCGCTTGAGCAAGTGCAGGGCAAAGATCGACAGCGCTGCGACAAAACCCAGCATCACTGCAAACGCCATGGGTACATTGACGTCGCTGATGCCCAGCACGCCGTAACGAAACGCGTTGACCATGTACAGGATCGGGTTGGCGCGGGAAATGCCCTGCCACGGCTCGGACAGCATGTTGACTGAATAGAACACGCCGCCGAGGTAGGTCAGCGGGGTCAGGATAAACGTCGGCACCAGCGCAATGTCATCAAACTTGGTGGCGTACACCGCATTGATGAAGCCGGCCAGCGAGAAAATGACGGCGCCCAGCAGCACCGAGCCCAAGGTGATCAGCGGGTGCTGGATATCGAGGCTGGTAAAGAACAGTGCAATGCACAAGACCAGCACCCCGACTACCAGACCGCGTGCCACGGCGCCGGCAACGTAGCCGGTCAGGATGACCCAGTTGGGCATCGGCGATACCAGCATTTCCTCCACCGCGCGGCTGAATTTCAAGCCGAAGAACGAGCTGGAAATGTTGCCGTAGCTGTTGGTGATGATGCTCATCATCACCAGCCCCGGCACGATGTATTGCATGTAGGTGAAGCCGCCCTCGATCGAGCCGATGCGGCTGCCAATCAGCTTGCCGAAGATCACGAAGTACAGCGTCATGGTGATCGCCGGCGGGATCAGCGTCTGCGTCCAGATGCGGATGATGCGCGCTACCTCACGACGCACCAGCGTGCGCAGGGCAACCATGTTCGCCGTGGCGTGGCCACTGCGTTGCACTGCGGGTTGCGCGGCGCTGCCGGCCGCGCCAACTGCACGTGCCGCGGGCTGTTGCAGGGTTTTGTGGGGTGTGCTGCTCATGCCATTTTCTGCCGTTGGCCGGCCACCAGACGCATGAACAATTCTTCCAGCCGATTGGTCTTGTTGCGCATGGAGGTGACCATGATGCCGTGGGTGGAAAGTGCCGCAAACAGGGAGTTGAGGTCATGCGAGCGCGCCATTTCCGCCTCCAGTGTCTGCTCGTCGCGCTGGCGCAAGGTGACCCCGGGCAGGACCGGCAGCACGGCGGGCATGGCTGCGACATCCAGCACGAAAGTCTCCACGTCCAGCGTCGCCAGCAAGCGGTGCATGCTGGTGTTCTCGATGATCGTGCCGTTGTCGATGATCGCGATGTTGTGGCACAGCTTTTCCGCTTCCTCCAGGTAATGCGTGGTCAGGATCACGGTGGTGCCGGCCGCGTTGATGGCACTGACAAACTGCCACATCGAGCGACGGATCTCGATGTCGACGCCGGCGGTGGGTTCATCCAGGATCAGCAGCCGCGGTTCGTTCATCATCGCCCGCGCGATCATCAACCGCCGCTTCATGCCCCCGGACAGGGTGCGCGACTGCATGTGCGCCTTGTCCCACAAGCGCAGCTCGGTGAGGTATTGCTCCGCACGTCGTGCGGCGATCTTGCGCGGGATGCCGTAGAAACCGGCCTCGTTCACGCAGATGTCGAAAGGCTTTTCAAACTGGTTGAAGTTGACTTCCTGCGGCACCAGCCCGATCAGGCGCATCGCTGCACTGCGCTGCTGCTGCACCGATACCCCGAAGATCCTGGCGTCGCCGCTGGTGGCACTGACCAGCGAGGAAAGGATCCCGATCAAGGTGGATTTGCCTGCACCGTTGGGGCCGAGCAGGGCAAAGAAATCGCCCTGTTGCACGTTCAGGCTGACGCCCTTGAGCGCTTCCACACCGTTGCTGTAGGTCTTGTGCAGGTTGTCGACGGCAAGCGCAGGCGGTGAAGTCATGGGTGATGCCGAAAAGGAGAGAGAAGCGGCCGCTGGATCGACGGACGACAAGATACGCCGTTGACAGAAACCGCCAGCCATTGGATGCGGGAGTCAGGCCAACGCAAGTTGGTCGATTGCGCGCGCCGGCCATTCAGGCCCGGCTGACGTTCCACTCCGCACCGCTTATTATAGCTGGCTGGTCATGGCCGCTGCCGGTTGTGGTGTCCGTGGATTGAAGCTGCACACATTGCCGCCATCTCTGCGCTGTCGCCCGCTGTTGCGGGACACGGCATCGCCATCCATCAGGTTTCGGGAGCCCATGGTCGAACATTTCCAACTCCGTCTCGTCGACAGTCACATGCTGGCGCCCGCCGTGCGCCATCTGGTGTTTGCGCGGGTCGACGGCCAACCGCTGGCGTTGGTACCTGGCCAGTTCATGCAGGTGCACTTTCAGTATGCGGACGGTACGGCGACCAAACGCAGCTATTCGGTGGCGACCGTGGGCGATGGCGCCTCGCCGGTTGCGCATGTCGAGATTGCGGTGAGTTACGTCGATGGCGGGGCCGCCACGCACCTGCTGGGCAACTTGCCCGTGGGCGGCGTGATCGATGCCAGCGGTCCGTATGGGCGCTTTTGTCTGCAAGCGGCGGACAGCAACCGGCGCTACCTGCTCGTCGCCACCGGGACCGGAGTCACGCCGTATCGCGCCATGTTGCCGCAGCTGGAGAAATTGCTGGCGGCGGGCAATCGCGAAGTGGTGCTGCTGTATGGCGCGCGCAGCGAGCGCGAGCTGCTGTACGGTGAGCAATTCGACGCCTTCGCGCAGGCGCACCCCGGCTTCACTTTCCACGGTTGCCTGAGCCGTGAGCCGCGCGCGGTGGTGCGTGCCAGCGACCGCAGCGGCCATGTGCAGCACGTGCTGGCCGAGCTGCAACCGCAAGCCGGGCAGGATATTGCCTA
>DATCWU010000087.1:0-6819 GCA_036566165.1 Rhodanobacter sp.
ACCCTTCCTCTCGAAAACGGCATTGGGTGTCCGCGTTGATGGCCCTCACCTTCTTCGTCATCTTCTATTCCTTTCCAGCCGGGTTGGTTCTCTACTGGATAGTCACCAATTTGCTACACGTGATGCAGCAACTGCTGGTAAGCGCTCGAGGTGGGTCACCTCATGCTGGATTGATCCAAGACTAGCGGGTGTGGCACCTCGTAGCGGAGCAGGCAGTCCAAGGATGCGCTAAATAGATCAGAGCGTCCCAGGCAGCCGCTGTGTCGCCGAACCAATGACACCTGTGGCCACCTGAATCACCTGGTTTCAATCTTGTTATCGCTGCTTTTGCCGGAGTGACGCGATACCCCCGCAGGTTAGCTGACGCCAGAAGTGGAATTTTCTCGTAGTCTTTCCCGAGGAGGTTCCATGAAAAAGTCCCGATTTACCGACAGCCAGATTCTGGCCGTGCTCAAGCAAGCCGAGGCCGGCACACCGGTACCGCAGCTGTGTCGCGAGCACGGCATCAGCTCGGCGTGGACTGCTGCCGGTTTGGTAGACACCATCCTAAGCTAATTGCCTCTGCTGCTCGAACTGTATCGGGCTGAGATAGCCGAGTGTCGAGTGGCGTCGTTTGTTGTTGTAGAAGCGCTCGATGTAGTCGAACACCTCTGCCTTGGCGTGGGCTCGCGTGCGGTAGACCTTGCCGTCAGTGCGCTCGGTCTTGAGCGACTTGAAGAAGCTTTCCATCGCCGAGTTGTCCCAGCAGTTGCCCGACCGGCTCATGCTGCAGGTGATGCCTAGTTCGTCCAGCAGCCGTTGGAACCGATCGCTGGTGTATTGACTGCCGCGGTCGGAGTGATGCAGCAGTGCATCGGGTTGGCCGCGTCGCCAGATCGCCATCATCAAGGCATCGGTCACCAGCTGCGTGGTCATCTGGGGTTGCATCGACCAGCCCACCACCCGCCGGGAGTACAGGTCCAGCACCACCGCCACATACAGCCAGCCCTCGGCAGTCCACAGGTAGGTAAAGTCAGCGACCCACTTCTGGTTCGGTGCGTTGGCCTGGAACTGCCGATCAAGAAGGTTCGGCGCGATTGCGCTGCTGGATCGGTCGCCTCGGTCGATCGGCAACCCGCGCCGTCGGGGTCGTGCGCGCAGTGCCTGACTACGCATTAGTCGCTCGATGCGATGCAACCCACACCGATGACCGGCTTCCAGCACGTCACGCCAGACCCGGCGAGCACCGTAGGTGCGATCACTGTCGACAAAACTCAGACGGGCCTGGCGACCGATAACCTCGTCATCCAAGCTGCGTTGGCTCCGCGGCCGCGTCAGCCACGCATAGAACCCACTACGAGAGACACCGAGCGCCTCGCATACCATCGCCACCGGCCAGGCCCCTCGGTGCTTCCCCACGAAGCCGTATTTCACATCGACTCCTTGGCGAAATAGGCCGCGGCTTTTTTCAGGATGTCACGCTCCATCCTGAGCTTGGCATTTTCCTTCTTCAGCCGATCGATCTCGGCCTGCTCGGGCTTCATCTGCCCTTGGCCAGGGAACGCATGCTGCGGATCCACCGCCAGCTCCCGCACCCATTTGCGCAACACGTTCTCATGCAGATCCAAATCGCGGGCTGCCTGGCTGATCGCTACGCCACGCTCCTTGACCAGCCGCACCGCCTCACGCTTGAACTCGCTGTCGAATGTTCTTCTCGTTGCCATGCACCACCTCCGGTTTCATCATCACACCTAAACTCGGTGTCTGTGAAACCGGCAGCAGTCCAATGTATTTGACCGATGGTGTCCACTTTTTCGTAGGAACTCTCCGGCTTCACCGCCGTTTAACCCAAGCGTTAAGCAATGCTGTCGCGCCGTTCGTACGGCCTACACCTCAAAGCGACTCGTGGCGTCACGATCATGGGCGTAGCGTCGCGCAAGCGGAAACGGCGGCAGCCAGGACTCGCGACGGACGATCCAGCTTTCGTAGGTCGGCACCAGTTGGTCAGGGGCATCCAGGGAGCCGAGGTTCACTTCGATTTCGTCTGCGGTACGCGCGAAAACGGGGGAGCCGCAACGGGGACAGAAAAACCGCCCGGCGTAATCGCGGGTTTCGCCTTCGATCGTCACCGCATCCCGCGGGAACACCGCGGAGGCGTGAAACAGGGCGCCATGATGTTTGCGGCAGTCGAGACAGTGACAAAGGCCGACCCGGTATGGACGTCCCGACGCCACGATGCGCACGTTGCCGCACAGGCAACTGCCAGTGAACCGGTCCATGCTGCGTCCCCTCTGCAATCCAGCGGATGGAACGTTTACAACGGACAGCACAGCCATGGCAACCACCCGCCATGCCGGCGGTGCCTTCGGTAAAGTCTTGTATAGGGCGGCCGGTGTGTCCGGGTCTGCGGGCAGGCACCGCCCAACGATTCATCCAAGCCAAAGCCGCTCCATGGCTGGGCTTGATGCGAGCGCCACACTGGCACGTCCAGCATCAATATGTACAGGCCGTGCGCCTGATTGTCGATCCACCTGTGCATCGTTCGTCGTAGTTACGGACCGATCGGGTCCGCCGACCTGGAACACAGCATGCGCAAGCTCATTGTTGCCGCTTTCGTCAGCCTGGATGGCGTCATGCAAGCACCGGGCGGCCCGGACGAAGACCCCGCAAACGGCTTCAAGTTTGGCGGCTGGATAGTGCCCTACGCCGACGAAACCACCAGCCAGGCCGTGCGGGACCTGTTCTCGCAGCCGTTCGAGTTGCTGCTGGGACGCCGCACCTATGAAATATTCGCGGCGTACTGGCCACACGTACCGGCCAACGCCGGCAGTCGCGCCATCGCCGACCCGTTCAACCGCGTGCCCAAACACGTGGCCACGCATCGCTCCGGCACGCTTGACTGGCAGAACAGCCATGCATTGGCGGGCGACCTTGCCGACGCGATACGCACGCTCAAACGCCAGGACGGCGCCAACCTGTTGACGCAGGGCAGCGGCGACGTTCGTGCGCCAACTGCTCGCCGCCGGCTTGGTGGACGAGCTGCGGCTGCAGATTTATCCCGTCGCCCTGGGGCGCGGCAAGCGCTTGTTTGGCGACAACGCACAAGCGTCTGCCTTCACGCTGGCGCACTCGACCAGCACGCCCGGCGGTGTACTGATTACCCGCTACGTGCGCAACGGCGAGGTGCGCACGGGCTCGTTCGGAGCGATCGATTGACGATCAGTGCAGCAAAGGCATGCTTTCTGGCGCACTCCCCCGCGGCATGAATTGCAGCCTGACCATACTCACGCCGAGGCCACTTCGCCGCTTGTCTAATTCAGGCCCCACAGCCCACAGGAACAGCAATGACCCGCTTGTGGACCATCATCGGCGTCGCGGACGTGATCCGCAGCTTTGCGTGGTATCAGTCGCTATTGGGTCTGCCCTCCACCCGGCCTGCCCATGATTATTTCGGCACGCTTGAAACCCACGGCACCGTGCTGCTTTGCCTGCATCGGTGGGGTGACCATGCGCACCCTTTCCTCACCAATGCCGACCGCGCGGAACCTGGCAACGGCTTGCTGCTGTTCTTTCGCGTGGATGACTTTGACCAGGCGCTGTCGCGCGCGTGCACGCTGGTCACGGCGCTGGCGGAAGAGCCGCATGTGAATCCCAATACCGGCACCAGCGAGTTTGCATTGCGCGACCCCGACGGGTACTACGTCATGATCAGCGCACTCTCTGCCGTGCCGTGACACCCTGGCCGACAGCCAACCCACCGCCACGGGGGTGCCATCAACCGGTAATTCTGCGCCGCAACGCGCGCGTCACCGCCCGCACTTGCTCAGACCGGATGAATCGTTTGAAATTGGTCTTCACCACACCCTCGGTGAATGCCGTGCGTTTGCTGTAATCCACATTCACTTCCACGATGACCGGCTGGCCTTTGGCGGCGGCCGCGTTGGCCGCCGCAATTTCCCCACGCAAATCGGCATCACTGGCAATCTTGAAATACGCCGCACCGACTGCGTGCGCGACGCCGTCCAGCTGCACCGGCGCCAGTACCGTGCACGGCTTGCGGTTGTAGGGAATCTCCTGGGTCTGCGCGATCTGTGACAGCTCGCCATCGCAAAACACGTAATACACCACGCCCAGCCGGTGCTGCGTGGCGGTGATGATCTCCATGCAGGTCATGCGGAAGCAGCCATCGCCGACGATGCAGTTCACCGGCACATCGGGCCGCGCCAGCTTGGCGCCAATGGCGGCAGGCACCGAGTAACCCATGGCATTGAAGTCGGTCGGTACAATCGCCGATTTGGCGCTGAGGATCGGCATCAGCTCGGCGGTCAGGTACGTGTGGTTGCCATCGTCGACCACGGTAACGGCTTCGTCCGGGTTGGCCGCGCGCAAGGCATCGAAGAAGCGCGCCGGATTGACCCGGCCCCTGCTGTCGTGGTCGTACCAGGTTTGGCGATACGCCGCCTTGTCCGCCGCAATGCGCCGTCGCAACGTGTGATTGACCGGCGCCGCCGGCATCGCCGTACGCAAGGCGATCAGCAACTGTGGCAACACCACGCGGGCGTCGCCGGTAATGGCGACTTGCGCCGGGTAGTTCGCGTTGAACACTTGCGGGTTGATGTCGATGTGGATCAGCCGCTTGGGCACGCTGACGCCAAAGCTGCCCGTGGCAATTTCGGCGAAGCGCGTGCCGATGGCCAGCAGCACATCGCAATCGGCAAACGCATGGCGTGCCGCGGGAACGGCCGACGGCCCAAAACTGAATCCCGCGTGCAACGGATGGCTGGCGGGAAACACCGAAAAACCCTGCAGCGTGGTGGCCACTGGTGCCTGCAGATGTTCGGCCAGCGCGGTGAGTTCGAGCAGGCAATCGCGGGCCCCCCAGCCCACAAACAAGCCCGGTCGTTTGGCTGCTTTGAGCAAGTCCACGGCGGCCGCAATATCCGCGGCACTCGCCTGCGGCGGTGGCGCCGATGCCCGGTACTGCGGCAGCTCGCCGACTTCGCCCACAAACAATTGCAGGTTGGCCGGCAGTTCGATGAAGACCGGACCCGGCTCACCACTGGTGGCGGTGCGATAAGCGTCAAAGAGCATCGGCACCACCTGGTCGTGGCGTTCGATCAGCCAGGTGGCCTTGGTGATACCGCGCATGAACTGGCGCAAGTCCATCTGGTGCAGCTGGTATTGCCACGGCACATCAGTGCGTACCCCGCCACAGATCACCAGCATCGGCACGCCGTCCAGAAACGCCTCGCCGATGCCGCTGGCGGCATGCGTCAGCCCCGCCGCCGGCACCACGACCAGCGTACCGACGGTAGCTGACAGCCGGCTCAGCCCATCGGCCATGAACGCGCCGCCACCCTCATGGCTGACCAGTATGGGCGTGATGCTGGTGGAGGTATTGAGCTCGTCATACAGCTCGGTGTTCTGCACGCCGGGGATACCGAACGTGTAGCGGATGCCGAGTTGTTCCAGCGCGTAGCGTGCCAGCCACGCTCCCGTCTTCTTCATGCCGTGCTCCCCACCCAATGTCACCAAGGTAGCAGAGGGCGAACACCTCGCGCCGTCCCCGTGCGAGGACGGCGGCAACGGTGCCAGCCGAGGCGGGCAGCCCACCCTACAACGGCCAGAACCTTCCCGGATTTGCAGCGGAATGCGAAAACGCCATTCGAGGCCGGGCCCGGGCAAGCCTGAATTTCGCAGCATCGCTCATGCGCAACTCCCTGATATAGCCCAATCGACGTTCACTACGGCGTCCCGCTACGCTCCGGCAGCATTCGCTGCAAAGTGTCGTCGCGCACGAAATAGTGGTGATACAGGGCCGCTGCGGCATGCACACCGATCAGGTAGTAACCGAGCGTGCCGATGGTCTCGTGGACCTCCTCGACCGCGCTGGCGAACGCCTTGTCGGGCCCGATCAGCGCGGGCAGCTCCAGGCCGAAGAACGGAATCACCTTGCTGTCCGCACTCAAGTTCAACCACCCAAGTACCGGCATGCTGATCAGAAACACATACAGCACAGCGTGCATCAGCTCGGCCAGATGCCGTTGCCAACCCGGGACTTGCGGTGACATCTGCGGTGCCGGCGTGACGAAACGGATCGCCAGTCGCAACCACACCAGCACGAATACGCTCAGGCCCAGCATGAAGTGCCACATCTTCAGCCCTTCGCGCAAGTCGCTGCCACGCGGAAAGAACCCACGCAGCTCGATACAGGCGTACACGCCGATCAACAACGCGAGCATCAGCCAATGCATGCCGATGGACAGGGAGCCATAGCGGTCCGTGGTGTTGTTCCAGCTCATGGACAATCTCCGTTGATGGATGGATCAAACTCACGGCACCTGCGCAACCCTGACATCATGCACGGTGGCCAGTCTGCGCACTACGCCAGGCACGGGCCTGCCGCACTTCCTGCGGCCCGACCGCACCGTGTGCCGCCGGATGTTGATTTCACCTTCGGCACGCCTGCCGCCGGCGCCTGCACCAAGGCTAAACACCCGGACGGCGACGTTGTGGCCGGGTAAATACAGCCTGAGGCAGTGGACGTGCACGGGACTTGAGTTCGATCAACTCAAAGCCCGATCAACTCAATGTAGGTTGGTCCCATCTCATCTGGATGGGACATATTGTGGCTCGCGACACGCGCCCAGCCGAACTGATCCGCCTCGACCCCATCGGCACGCGGGCGCCGCGTTCAACTGACGCCGATCAACCCCGGTATTCCGGCGCGCACGTGCTGTGTTCCAATCTCGCGCCGCAGGCTGGAAGCTGGTGCGCGGGTGGCTCTGGTCCACACGCACGACGGACCGGGGCACAACTGGCTGCGGAGTTGGCGACACC
>DATCWU010000099.1:0-1753 GCA_036566165.1 Rhodanobacter sp.
TGCCGGCGGCAGATGGCAGCCACAGTCTGTACGCGGCGGTGATCGTCAAGCAGGTCGATGCACAAACGCGCAGCAAGACCAGCATCAACGAGTTGCTGCGCAGTGTGTAGCATGCCGATTGCGGGCGCGGGTGTGCCTATCGCCCACAAGTGGGCTCCTACGAGAGAAGGTTGCGCATGGCCGAGACGACGTTATATGGATTGCCCAACTGCGATACGTGCCGGAAGGCGCGCAACTGGCTGGATCGGTTTCAGGTCGACTATCAATTCGTCGACTACCGCGCCAACCCGACGCCCGCGGCCACGTTGAAACGCTGGGCGGCGAAACTGGGCGGTTGGGACAAGCTGGTGAACAAGTCGTCCACCACCTGGCGCAATCTGCTGCCGCAGCGCAAGAATCCCGGCCCCGGCAGCGATCCGGAGTGGACGTTGTTGTTGAAGGAGTATCCGGCGCTGATCCGTCGCCCGGTGGTCGTGCTCGGCGATGGCACGGTCACGGTCGGTTTCACCGACAACGGTTTCAAGAAGCTGTTCCCGCGTTGATTCCCGTCCCAGCCCCTGCAGGTGGTTTTGCATGGGGTACCCGTTGCGCCGGCCGATCAGCTGACAGAACTCCGCCGGGTGCGTCGGCAGCCGTTTCACTTTCCAACTGTACCCACACATGCTGAGAGGGGCGTTGCCGGGGGCGTGAGCGTTCCCGGGCACGCCGCTGATCAAGGCGCGGCCGCCCCATCGCGCCGGCCGCGCGATTTCACCATGTGGTGCTTGCGCAGCAACGCGCGCAGTTGGTGATAGCTGAGCCCGAGCAGCGGCGCGGCTGCGGCCTGGTTGTAGCGGGCTTCAGCCAGTGCCCGCTCGATCAGGTCGATTTCAAGGCGGGTGGTTTCCGCCTTGAGGTCGCATGGCAGATGGATCGACTCTGCAGGCGGTGCCACCGCGACGGCGGCGGATGCAGGCTCAACAGGCGGCCGGAACGCGGAAACAAACGGGTCGAAAACGATGACGTCAACCGGCCCAGCGCCACTCGCTCGATGCACCGAGCGACCGACGACGTTTTTCAATTCGCGTACATTTCCCGGCCAGTCGTAGCGCATCAGCGCTGCACGGGCATGCTCGGTGAAGCCGGCGAACAGTTTCCGGCCCAGTTCGCGGCTGATGTTGACGGCAAAATGCTCGGCCAGCTTCAGGATGTCGCCGGTGCGCACGCGCAGCGGCGGAACCGTCAACACGTCGAAAGCCAGTCGGTCGAGCAGGTCGGCACGAAACTGTCCGGCGCGCACGGCGGCCGGCAGGTCCCGGTTGGTCGCGCCGACAATGCGCACATCCACCTTCAGTGTCTCGTTACCGCCGACGCGCTCGAACTGACCGTACTCGACCGCGCGCAGAATTTTTTCCTGCACGCGCAGCGAGACCGTGGCGAGTTCGTCGAGAAACAATGTGCCGCTGTCAGCCTGCTCGAAACGGCCGATATGGCGGCGCGTGGCACCAGTGAAGGCACCCGCCTCGTGACCGAACAACTCGGATTCGAGCAACGTTTCAGTCAGGGTCGCGCAGTTGAGCTTGACCAGCGGTGCTTCCCAGCGCGGTGACAGGTAATGCAGTCGGGCAGCAATCAGTTCCTTGCCGGTACCCCGCTCGCCGATGACCAGTACCGGCTTGTCCACCGCGGCCGCGCGCGACGTATGTTCCAGCAAGCTCAGGAACGCCGGCGACTCGCCCAGCATGGAGGTGGTCTCGGTATCGACGAATGAAGA
>DATCWU010000102.1:0-12582 GCA_036566165.1 Rhodanobacter sp.
CTGTCGCCTGCGCAACCATGGGCAAGGCGAGTGCCAGCACCAGGGCCGGCACACAACGGGCGAAGTTCTTGGTCATGGCACCACTCCGGAACAACGCGGCAACCGCCGCAGTGCGCCAAGCATAGCCGCGACGCAGAGCGCGCGCGTCTACAGGAAGTGAGCAGACCCTGCGCGTTGTCCGGACAACCCCGACCACGCGCCAGCCCGCGCCGAAGCTGCCTGCAACTATTGCAGCGGCAAGCGTGGCACCGCCAGGCTGCGCTCGCGGTCACCGGTGGCACCGGTGAGCAGGCTGGCCGGCATGAACCCATCGTCGCCCACCGTGATGACCTTGAACCGACCATCCGCCTCCACGCGAATTTGCGTAATGCTGGCGTTGCGCACCGACATCTCCAGCCAGGCCGTGGGGTCGACTCCCAGGGCCCGGGTCACCAGGTAGCGAATCACATCGCCGTGGCAGACAAACAACTCGGCCTGTTCGCCACCGCTCGCCGGCCGGAAATACCTGGCGAACAACCGATCGAGTTGGCTCTTGCACGCGGCGAGCTCCGCGGGGCTGGTGTCACGCGTGACCTCGGTGCGGCGCGTCGGTGGCACACACTCGGCAAGATCGTCCTCCACCTGGAAGGAACGCCCGGGAAAATTGCCGGCGATGACTGCGGCGGTATCCCGCGCCCGCTGCATCGGGCTGACGTACAGCGCAGCAAAGTGCCAGCCCAACGCGGCCAGCCGGGCCCCTGCGAGATGGGCCTGGGCGACGCCAAGGGGCGACAACGGTGGCCCCACTTGCGGGTCGACGGCGGGGTCGGCTACATAGCTGCCGTGGCGCACCAGCACGATGACCCGCGCCGCCGGCGCGGCATGGGCGGAAGCGCCAGTGGCAGCAGCGTCAACGGCCGGCGGTGAGGCGGCAAACAGCAGGAGCAGCGCGCCGATCAGCCATCTCGTCATGGGCAAACAACCTCGTCAACAAACAACCGTCAATATGGGTCAGGCTACTTGCAGTCGCGTGCCACCAACAGCGCATGTGATTCGCCTGTCGGCAGGTTAGCGTTTCCTGCGCGACCGCGTTGCGTGCCGGGCCGGAGCGGAGGCGCGACCCGTGCGCCGAACTGCCCCGCCAAGGCCCGCGCGATCGCCATTCCTGCAAGAGCAGGGTGCTTTCTGGCACCATCGTCCGGCTAACCGCGCGTTGCGCGCCATCACCTCGACCCAAGCGAATGAACCTGCAAGCCAATTACGAACAAATTCCGCTGAAGGAGTATGCCGAGCGCGCATACCTCGATTACTCCATGTACGTGGTGCTGGACCGCGCGCTGCCGTTTGTCGGCGACGGGTTGAAGCCGGTACAGCGTCGCATCATCTACGCGATGAGCGAGCTGGGCCTGGCAGCCGGTGCCAAGCCAAAAAAATCCGCCCGCACGATTGGTGACGTGATCGGCAAGTTCCACCCGCATGGCGACACGTCCTGCTACGAAGCCATGGTGCTGATGGCGCAACCGTTCTCGTACCGGTATCCGCTGGTGGATGGCCAGGGCAACTTCGGTTCGCCGGATGATCCGAAAAGCTTCGCCGCCATGCGCTACACCGAGTCCAAGCTCAGCCCGATCGCCGAGGCCCTGCTCAGCGAACTCGGGCATGGCACGGTGGACTGGATCCCGAACTTCGACGGCACGCTGGAGGAACCCAGCTGGCTGCCGGCGCGCCTGCCGCATGTCTTGCTGAATGGCTCGATGGGTATTGCCGTGGGCATGGCCACCGACATTCCACCGCACAACCTGCGCGAACTGGTGAGCGCGTGCATTCGTCTGCTCGACGACCCGGCGGCGACCGTTGCCGACTTGTGCGAACACGTGCTCGGCCCGGACTACCCGACGAGCGCGGAAATCATCACCCCGCGCAAGGATTTGCTGGCCATCTACGAAACCGGTGGCGGCTCGCTGCGCGCCCGTGCGGTGTACGTGCGTGAGGATGGCAACATTGTCATCACCGCGCTGCCGCACCAGGTCAGCCCATCGAAAGTGCTGGAGCAGATTGCGGCACAGATGCGCGCCAAGAAACTGCCGATGATCGAAGACCTGCGCGACGAGTCCGATCATGAGAACCCGACCCGGCTGGTGATCGTGCCGCGCTCCAGCCGCATCGACGTCGCGCAAACGATGCAGCACCTGTTTGCCACCACCGACATGGAGCGCAGCTTCCGCGTCAACCTCAACCTGATCGGCCTCGACGGTCGACCACAAGTGAAGGATCTCAAGCGCATCCTCACCGAGTGGTTGAGTTTTCGCACCACCACGGTCACCCGCCGGCTCAACCACCGGCTGGGCAAAGTCGAGCGCCGGCTGCACCTGCTGGAAGGCCTGCGCATCGCCTACCTCAATCTCGATGAAGTGATCCGCATCGTGCGCACCGAGGACGAGCCGCGGAACGTGCTGATGGCACGCTTCAAACTCTCCGAAGAGCAAACCGACTACATCCTGGAAACCCGGCTGCGCCAGCTCGCGCGCCTGGAGGAGATGAAGATCCTTACCGAGCGCGACCAGCTGGAAGAGGAACGCGCGCACATCAACGTGTTGCTGAAATCACCAGCCAAGCTGAAGACGCTGATCAAGACCGAGCTGCGCGCCGACGCCGAGAAGTACGGCGATGCCCGCCGCTCGCCCTTGGTCGAGGGCGAAGCGGCGCAGGCGCTGGACGAAAGCGCACTGGTCGTCAGCGAACCGCTGACCGTGGTGTTGAGCCAGCAGGGCTTTGCCCGCGCCGCGAAAGGCTACGACGTCGATGCGGCGGCACTGAACTTCCGCGAAGGTGACGGGCTGCGCGCCGCCGTCAACGCGCGTACCACCCAGCAAGTGGCGTTCATCGATTCCACCGGGCGCAGCTATTCCACCCCAGCCCATACCCTGCCCTCGGCCCGCGGCAACGGCGGGCCGCTGACTGGCCGCTTCACCCCAGCGGCTGGCGCCAGTTTCGACGCCGTAATCGCCGGGGACAACGACACCCGCCTGATCCTGGCCACGGATTTCGGCTACGGCTTCGTCACCCGCTTCGAAGCGCTGCTCAGCCGCAACAAGGCCGGCAAGCAGATCATCAGCCTCGCCGACGGCGCGCGCATCCTGGCCCCACAAACCAGCGCCGACCCGGCGCGCGATCGCATCGTGGTGGTCACCACCGAGGGCCACCTGTTGATGTTCTCCGTGGCCGAACTGCCGGAGCTGGACAAGGGCAAGGGCAACAAACTCATCGAGATTCCGCGCGCGAAACGGCTGTCCGGCGAAGAACGCGTGGCTGGTGTCGCCGTGGTCAGCGAAGGCCAGGGCGAGGTCACGCTGCATGCGGGCCAGCGCAAGCTCACGCTGCGTTGGGCCGACCTGGTCGAATACGGCGGCACGCGCGCCAGTCGCGGCGGCGTGCTGCCGCGTGGTCTGCGCCGGGTGGAGCGCATCGTCACCAGCGGCTGAGCGCTGCGCCGATGCATTCGGCGCGCGGCCTGGAACCACCCCACGCGCGCCGTGGAACCGGCTGCGGGACGGTTCAGGCAGCGCGGCGTCACACCCGCTACGCTGACCACGACCAACCTGCTCACCTGGCCAACCCACCGCCCGGCACCAGCGCACTCTGGCGCCACGGTCTGGCCGGCGGAAACTTTCCCGTCATGCGCCACAGACCAAACCGGCGTGTGCACGCGAACGCGAGCCGCGCGTTGAGTACCGTAACCGGAGCGCACCCCATGACCCGCACATCGTACCTTCTCGCCTGCGCCGCCAGCCTGCTGGCCGGCGCGGCACTGGCGCAAGCGCCGCCTGCGCTGAATCTCAAATTGCCCGCCAATGCTGCACCGGCCTCCAGCACAACTGCGGCCAAACCAGCCGCCGACCCGCCTGGCACGTACTACGGCGACACCAGTGGACGCATGGGCAACACGGTTGCCAGCACCGTTGAATGCGACGACTCAACCTACAACCAGCCCCAGGTCCATGGCAGCGTCGGGGTCGGGGTGATGAGCGGCCGGCATGTGGGTACGGGCACGTTCAACACCGGCAACGTCAACGTCACCAAGCAGTACGGCAGTTGCGATGACCCAAGTGGCGGCATGAGCATGTCGATCAGTGTCGGCGGCGCGCACTTCAACGGTGGCGGTCGAGATCACTGACTGGCGTCAGCCACACCGCGTTCGGCACCCGGCAGCAAACAACTCGATACGTCTGCCCCCGCGTCCGTGCGTCACACATCAGGGCAGACAACCTGGTCCCACCGCTATCATGGCTGCCACGCGGCCATCGACCCAGCACGGTCGATCCGCGCTTCTCCCTGGCAGGATACGGAACGCAGCCCATGCACGGCGAATACAAGATGCCCGGTGGCAAGCTGGTGGTCATCGACCTTGATGTACACGCCGGTCAGCTCGTCAACGTACAGTTGAGCGGCGACTTTTTTCTGGAACCGGACAGTGCATTGATTGCCATCAATGCGGCGCTGGAAGGTCGCCATGCCGACATGTCACAGGCAGCGTTGATCGGCGCCATCAGCACCGCATTGCCCGCCGTGGCCATGATGTACGGCATCTCGCCGGAAGCCATTGCCGTGGCGGTACAACGCGCACTGGACGGGGGGCAGAAAGCATGAGTCGCACAGACTGGCGCGACCACGATTGGCAACTGCTCCACACCGGCGCCCAGTCGCCGACCCTGCACATGGCGCTGGATGATGTGCTGACCCACGAGGTTGGCGCCGGGCGGCGCAAGCCCACGCTGCGCATCTGGGAATGGGCCGCGCCAGCGGTGGTGATCGGCCGCTTCCAGTCGCTGCGCAACGAGGTCGATGCCGACGCTGCGCACCGCCACCAGATCGAGGTGGTGCGGCGCATAAGCGGCGGCGGGGCGATGTTCATCGAACCCGGCAACACCATCACTTATTCCATCTACGCACCGCTGTCGCTGATCAGGGACCTGTCGTTTCGCGCGGCCTACGCATTCATGGACGAATGGGTACTCGCCGCACTTGCCGAGCTCGGCATCAAGGCGTGGTATCAGCCACTCAATGACATCACCTCCGAGGGCGGCAAGATTGCCGGCGCGGCCCAGGTACATCGCGCCGGCGCAGTGTTGCACCACGTCACCATGGCCTATGATATCGACGCCGCGAAAATGCTCGACGTGTTGCGCATCGGCCGCGAAAAACTGTCCGACAAGGGCACGCTGAGCGCGGCCAAGCGGGTCGACCCGCTGCGCAGCCAGACTGGCTTGCCGCGCGCCGCCGTGATCGAACGCATGATCGCCACCTTCCGCCGGTTGCACGGCTTGCACGATGACGTACTGCGCCCGCAGGAAGTGGCCGACGCCAAGGCGCTGGCTGTCAGCAAATTTTCCACCGCGGCGTGGACCGCCGACGTACCCTGACCTGGTAGGCGGCGCTACAGGCGCGTCACCGACCACGACTGCATGTGGCCATCGCGATACGGCATCACGCCGTGGAACGGCCGCGGATCAGCGTCAAACACCAGGGGCAGGAAATGCCGGTCGCCATCCCACATCGGCAGCTCGTGCAGGCGGTCGCGCGCAACCCACTCCAGCGTACCTTCGTGATTGCCGCGCAACGGCGTACCGCGATACTGCTCGATCAGGAACAGGAAGCCCAGCCAATCCTCGCCGTGCTGGCCAAACCCCGGCCAGTTGAGCGTGCCGCGCAAATGCATGGACAGGCATTCAATGCCGGCCTCTTCCATGATTTCCCGCCGCATGCAGGCGGCAATATCCTCGCCCGGCTCCATCTTGCCACCCAGGCCGTTGTACTTGCCCAGATGCTGGTCATCCGGGCGGGTGTTGCGATTGATCATCAACACCTCGCGACGATCCGGCGACAACACGTAGCCCAACGTGGCCACAATCGGCGTGTACGGCATGGATCGGCTCACCAATGGAAAGCAGCAGTTTAATGGCAGCAGCGCAGGGATGCCGGCATGGTCGTCGTGCGTCAGCAGCGTGCTTGCGTATGCGCGCGCGGGAAGCGACCATCAACGCATGATCCGATCCGGCTTCCACTTTGTCCTGCGCCATGCCCGGGGTCCATCGATGTACTGGTTGCTGGCGCTGCTGGCCCTGGCCGCCGTGTCGGGTTGCACGCGCAGCGCGCATGCCCTGGACAGCAACGAGGTCGCGTTTGCCGGGCAGAACTATCGCGTCGTCAAGATCAACCTGCGGCACGAAACACTGTCGCTGCACTGGCGCAATCCGGACACCGGCCAGGCATTCGGCAGCATTGAATCCTTGCGCCAGTGGGGCGAGGCGCATGCGCAGCATTTGTTGTTCGCGGCCAACGCCGGCATCTACGACAGGCAGTTCGCCCCGCTCGGGCTGCATGTGGAAAACGGCAAGACGCTGGTGCCCCTGAACCTCGCGCACGGCAATCCCGCGGCGGGCAACTTCTCGCTGCTGCCCAATGGGGTGTTCGCGATCTACGCCAATGGACACGCCGCCGTGCGTACCAGTGCCGACTTCAAGGTCGATGGGAAAAAAGCGCTGTGGGCGACGCAATCCGGCCCGATGCTGGTGATCGACGGCCAGCTCAACGAGCAGTTCCTGGACGATTCCGGCAGCCTGAAATGGCGTAGCGGGGTGTGCGCCAAAACCCCGACCGAGGTGATATTCGCCGCCAGCGAGGCGCCGGTGAACTTCCATACCTTCGCGCGCCTGTTCCGCGACGAGCTCGGCTGTCGCGATGCGCTGTACCTGGACGGCAGCATTTCCCGGTTGTACGTCGACGGTCAGGACTATGCCGGCGCGCCAAACTTCATGGTCAAACCGTACGCAGGCATCTTTGCGGTATTTGCCAAACCATGAGCGCGCGCCGCTGGCAGTTGGTGCGCCGTCTGCTGCTCGCGCTGGCGATCGTGCTGCTCGTCGCCATCGCCACGCTGCTCTGGCTGCTGGCTGCCGGCCGTGCGCGCCTGGCCGGGACGCGTACGCTGCCCGGCCTGCAGGCCAGCGTCAGCATCCAGCGTGACGCACTCGGCACCGTCACCATCGACGGCCGCGAGCGCAGTGACATCAGCTACGCTCTGGGCTACGTGCACGCCCAGGAGCGCTTCTTCGAGATGGATCTGATGCGGCGCATGGCCGCCGGGGAGCTGGCCGCGCTGGTGGGGCCGGCCGCACTCGGAGCGGACCTGGATCACCGCCGCCACCGCTTGCGCGCCACGGCGCGGGCCGCCTATGCGCAACTGCCAGCATCGCAACAACGAGAGCTGCAAGAGTATCGTGACGGCGTGAATGCAGGCCTGGCCGACCTGCGCGTGCGCCCATGGGCGTATCTGCTGCTGCACGCCACGCCGCAACCATGGCATACCGACGACAGCATGCTGATGATCGCCGCGATGTATCTGCAGCTGAACGGCAACGGCAACAACACGCGCGAACTGGATCTGGCCCGGATGCATGCCGTATTGCCGGCGCCGTTGGTGAATTTTCTGCTGGCCCCGGATCCCGACTGGGAAGCGCCATTGCGTGGTCCCCTGTCGCCGCCACCCGTACTCCCCGGTGCCGCGATAATGGACCTGAGCACGCACCCGGCACGCGGTATCGGCGCCGACCTGGCTGTCGCGCTGACCCCGGCCACGCAGGCGCAATACCCGGGCAGCAACAGCTTTGCGGTCAGCGGCGCGCTCACCACCAGCGGCGCAGCCATGCTGGCCAATGACATGCACCTCGGCCTCGGCGTACCCAACATCTGGTTCCGCACGCGCCTGCGCTATCCCGACCCGACGGCGCCACACGGGCTGCGCGACGTCAATGGTGTCAGCCTGCCCGGCACACCGGCCATGGTGGTCGGTGCCAACGGCCAGGTTGCGTGGGGGTTCACCAACAGCTACGGCGACTGGCTGGACTGGGTACGCGTGCTGCGCGACCCGGCGGACCCCTCGCGTTATCGGGTGCCAGAGGGCTGGGCACGCATCGAACACCACGCTGAGCACATCCAGGTGAAAGGCCAGCGCGACACGGTGCTGGACGTGGCGCAAACGCGCTGGGGTCCGATCATGGGCACCGACACCGACGGCACGCCACTTGCACTGGCCTGGACCGGCGCGCAACCGCGCGGCTACAACCTCAACCTGATGCGCATGGAGCGCAGCGCCACCGTGGGCGCCGCACTGGAGCTGGGGCCGCAACTTGGCATCCCGGTGCAAAACCTGCTGGTCGCCGACGGCTCCGGACACATTGGCTGGACCCTCGCCGGCAACAGCATTCCGCTGCGCGGCAGCGCGAATCCACTGCTCCCCGCCGACTGGTCCGGCGCCGGCAGCGGCTGGCATGGCTGGGCCACGCGCGCGCAGTACCCACGCATAGGGAACCCGACCGACGGTCGCCTGTGGACGGCCAACAATCGCACCGTGGACGGCGCCGCACTGGCGCTGCTCGGCAACGGCGGCCACGACCTTGGCGCGCGGGCCCAGCAAATCCGCGATGATCTGCGCGCACGCGGCAACTTCACCGCCGGCAACCTGCTCGATATCCAGCTTGACGACCGTGCCGTGTTCCTGGCCCGCTGGCAGCGTCTGTTGCAGGACACGCTGGCTGGCACCCCCGACCCGGCGCTGCAGCAGCTGCGCAAACTCACCGCCCGCTGGCGTGGCCATGCCGCGATTGACAGCGTCGACTACCGCCTGGTCCGCGCCTTCCGCACGCAGGTCACCACGGCCACACTGGCGCCGTTTGCCGCACCGGTAAAACAGCGTTACCCCGACTTTGCGTGGCCGGTGGCCAGCAACGCCGAGGCTGCCGTGTGGACGCTGATTCATGCGCAACCGGCAAACCTGCTCGACCCGCAATACGCGAACTGGCATGCGCTACTCGTCGCCAGTGCAACACGCGTGGTGGCCGCGCTGGGCGAGCAACCGGGCGGGCTTCCCGCGCGCACCTGGGGCGAACGCAACCGCAGCGCCATCCGCCACCCGCTGGCGGCAGCGCTGCCGCGCTGGCTGGCGCGCTTCATCGACATGCCTGGGCAGCCACTGCCCGGTGACCACGACATGCCCCGCGTCGCCGCTCCTGCCTTTGGTGCCTCCGAACGACTCGCCGTCGCGCCCGGCGACGAAGCCCATGGCACCCTGAGCATGCCCGGCGGCCAAAGCGACAACCCGCTGTCGCCGTTCTTCGGGGCCGGTCACGCCGATTGGGTTGCGGGTCACCCCACGCCGCTATTGCCCGGCAAGACGCTGCACACGCTGGTGCTGAAGCCGGCCACACCCTGACCCGCCCGACAAAAACCGAAGGGCCGCACCTGGCGGCTCTTCGCCCGTCACCTCACGCTATCGCTATTTGCCGGTACCGAGCGCCTGCTCCAACCCCGGTACGAATTCCGCGCCGTGCGGCACGGTGGCGCTGGACGCCTCGAGCGCGCCGCCGATCGGTTCCATCCGCCCGCCGAGGCAGCGACCGAGGAATTGCTCGGCCACCGCGTTGAACGCGATGCTGTTTTCCGGGCGCGCGAAGCCATGCCCCTCGTCGGGAAACAGCACATAGGTCACCGGGATCTGCCTGGCCTCCATTGCCTTCACGATCATGTCCGATTCGGCCTGGTTGACCCGGGGATCGTTCGCGCCCTGCCCGATCAGCAGCGGCTTGGTGATGGCGTCAGCCTTGAACAGCGGCGAACGATCGTGCAGCAGTTCCCGGCCCGCTGCGGTGGTGGGGTCGCCCATGCGCTTGTAGAACTGCTGCCTGATCGCCTCCCAGTACGGCGGGATGGTCTTGAGCAAGGTACTGAGGTTGGACGGCCCCACGATATCCACGCCGCAGGCAAACGCGTCGGGGGTGAAGGTGAGCCCGGCCAGGGTGGCGTAGCCGCCGTAGGAGCCACCCATGATGGCCACCTTGTCCGGCGCGGTGATCTTGTTCTGCACGGCCCAGTGCACGGCGTCGATCAGGTCATCGTGCATCTTGCGGCCCCACTCCAGGTCGCCGGCCGAAATGTACTTCTTGCCGAAACCGGTGGAGCCGCGGAAGTTCACCGACAACACCGCATAGCCGCGATTGGCCAGCCACTGGTGGTAACTGCTATAGCCGTAAGTGTCGCGACCCCACGGTCCGCCGTGCACGAACAGCACCAGCGGCAGCGGCTGGTCGGGACGCCCGGCATGGGCGCCATCGCTGCCGGCCGGCAGAGTCAGGTAGGACACCTGCACCAGACCATCGCGGCTGCGGATCTCTTCGGGGTACATCGGGGCCAGCGTGGCCTTGGCCAGCTCGGGGCGGTTGACGAACAACCGGGTCAGTTTCTTCGTGCCGCGCGCGTAGAGATAAGTGGTCGCCGGCGCCGTGACCGGATCGACCGTCACCGTCCAGCGGTCGTCCGCGTCAGTGCGCGAGGTGACCTCGACATCGCCCTTGAGCTGCGCATCGAGGAAGGCGAGGTCGTCGGCCACCGCCGGATCGAGCGCATGCCACTCGGTCTTCAGATACTGCACCGAATACGCCTGCACCTTGCCGCTGCGAGGCTCGCGCAGTACGTCGCCGATATCGGCGCGGGGATTCTGCGCCAGCACCGTCGCCTTGCCGTCAGCCATGTTCCAGGCAACCAGCGCAGCGGTATCGCGATCGCGCGAGTCGAGCCAGTACAGCGTCGTGCCGTCGGTGGTGAAGCCCAGCGGCGCGGTGCTCAACGAATCGTCCAGGCCAATGCTGGTGAACGGCTTCGGCTCGACCTTGCCGTGCTCGACCCGGTAGAAATCGCTGCCGCCGTCATCGCGCGACTTCTGTACCAGGCGCAGGGTCAGGCTGTCGTCGGCCACGAAATCCGCATACCCGCCGGTGTTCTTGAACACCTCGGTGAGTTCGCCGTTCTTCAGATCCAGGTTGTAGACGTCATGCCAGCGCGGGTCGCGATCGTTCACCCCGATCAGGATGTGGTCCTTGATGTGCTCGCTGGCGCCCACCAGCCGCACCCGGGTTTTCTGAAACGGTGTCAGCGTCTGCTGCTTGCCGCTGGCCAGGTCGACTTTGTACAGCAGGAAGTTCTCGTCGCCCCCCTTGTCGTTGACGAACAGCACGGCCGAGGAATCCGGTGACCAGAAATACTGGCGGATCGGCCGCGTCTTCTCCGTGGTCACGGCGCGCCCATGCGCAGGCTGGTCCACGGGCGCCACCCACACATTCATCACACCATCGCGCGGGGCGATCCAGGCCAGCCACTTGCCGTCCGGGCTGAGCCGGCCGGCAACCTGACTGGGGTTGCCGAACAATGCCGCGCGCGAAATCAGTGGCGCCGTGGTGGCCGGCTCGGCGGCACCGACCCAGGTTGTAGCGAATAGACAGGAAGCGGCCAGGGCCGCGACGAGCAACAGCTTGCGCATGCGATTCTCCTTGTGCGGACGAATACGTTGATACGACTTCAGGACGTGGCCGGTGATGCCGGTTGGTACCTGCGTTGGCAGATGGTATCTGGTTACTGCATCTTGTGGCGCCCGGAAAACACCGGGCCGCCACCGGGTACCGAAAGATGCGGGTACACGCGATGCACACAACCCATCGGCATGCTCGGGTGGCGGTCATGATCACCGCATCGCTGCTACGCTGACGCAACGATGAGCCACAGCGAAGAGCACCGCCTGAACCGCATGCTGGACCGCCTGGAGCGGCTGTTGCCGGTCTGGATTGGGCGTCCATTGCGTTGGCTGCGTGCACCCGGATTGCGCTGGCTGCGCATCCCCGTGGGCACCTTGCTGATGGTCGGCGGCGTATTCGGCATCCTGCCCGTGCTTGGCCTGTGGATGCTGCCAGTAGGCCTGTTGCTGCTGGCACAGGACATCCCGTTCCTGCGTCGCCCGACCCGGCGCGGCCTGTTGTGTATTGAGCGCCGCTATGTACAGCGCAAACGGGCACGACGTGCACAACGGCAATAGCCTCCCGCCAGCCTGCGTGCACGCCGACAAACGGGCCGGCCCCGCCCGGACTCTGGGCGGTGGTCGGCAGACGGCGCTGACGCAATCTGCATGAGCGCATGCGGCCTGGCGCTGCAGGCGATGCCCACCGGAGTTTGGGGTACGCTTGGCATTCATTGCCGCGAGGGAATAGCCATGCTCCATCGCCGCTGCACATTCGCCACGCTGGCCGCCGGCGCACTGCTCATGCTGCCGGGCGCACGCGCGGCCCCCGCCACACCCACGACCGCCAGCGCCCAACTGCAGGCTGCCGTGAACGGCAACTGGCGTACGGCCAGGCACCAGGCGCGCGACCAGTATCGACACCCCATCGAGACGCTGCAGTTTTTCGGCATGCAACCGGACATGACCGTCGTGGAACTGTCGCCCGGTGGCGGCTGGTATACCGAAATCCTCGCGCCGTACCTGCACGATCATGGTCACTTGATCGAGGCGACGTCACCCTCCAGAACTTTTGCCGCAAAGCTCAAGGCGAATCCGCGGGTGTACGGCGCCATCGCCGGCAGCGTGCCTTTTGCACCGCCGTTCAAGGTGCAGCTGGGCGCGGACAATTCGGCGGATATGGTGGTCAGCTTCCGCAACACGCACGACTGGCTCAACCACGACCCGGCCACGCTGGCGGCGGTATTCGCGGCCGCGTTCAAGGT
>DATCWU010000119.1:0-5254 GCA_036566165.1 Rhodanobacter sp.
ACAAACAGTACCGTGCGCCGACCTTGGGCGAAATTCACCTCGGCTTCGGCCAGCGCCTTGCGCACCTCCGGCAAGCCGGACAACACCGCCGAAATCGCACGAAAATCCGCGTCGGCGTAGCGCGCCACGAGCAACGCCAACGTGGTCTTGCCGCAACCAGGCGGTCCCCACAACACCATTGAGTGAATCTTGCCTGCTTCCAGCGCGCGGCGCAGCGCCTGGTCCGGACCGACCAGGCGCTGCTGACCGACGATTTCGTCCAGACTGCGCGGACGCATGCGTTCGGCCAGCGGCTTGAGTGCGTCGGAGCCGGTGTCGGCAAACAGATCTGGGGTGGCGCTGCGGGACATGCCCGGCATGATAACCCGCGCGCCATGCCAGGCCCGCACGCCGGCGCTCGGGATCGTCTGGCGGCGCGGCGTCAATCCTTGAGCGGCATCACCGACAACACCGGCGCATCGCCAATCACGTCCACGCCCTGCGGGGGCACGAAATTGAACGTCACCGGCGGAATCACGGCGTTGCGCTGCCAGTCGGAGAAGTGAATGTCGGTGGTGGCACCCAATTGGTCGCGGAACGTCATGCGCGCCAGGCCGTGTGCATCGAAGCCGAGATCGGCATGCGCAAACTGCGGGTCCTTCGCCGTGGAGGTGAGGCGCAACCAGAGCAAACCATCATGGCTGCCCTGCTCGGCCACGGTGAAATTCTTGTCCAGTTGCGTGACGTCGGTGAGCACGGTCAGCGGGCTGTGCGCCTCCTCCGTGCTTTGCACGCGCACGGTGACCTGCTCCAGCTCCGGGTCGTACAACCACACCCGGCTGCCATCGGCAACGATGGTCTGCTGGTATGGCGTCAGCGTGTCCCAGCGAAACTGCCGCGGCGCCTGCAATGCCAGCGTGCCGGAACTGGACTTGCTGCCGTGACCATTGAGGTCGGTCAGGGTCTGCACAAAATGGCCGGTAAGCGAATGCAACCCGGTGGCAAACGCATCCAGCCGCGCGCGCGCGGTGTCCGCGGCAGCGAAAGCAGGCGCGCTCAGCAACAGCGCAACCGTGAACAGGGCAAACGTGAAGCGCTTCATCGGATTCCTCGAAACGTGGCAATGGCAGCGAATTGTGGGAGACAGTGACTTAATGGTGCTTGTAGGAGCAACTTCTGCGGAAGCAACTCCTGGGAGCGATTTCTGTGGGGGCGACTGCAGTCGCGATGCGCTTGCCGTTGTCACAACCAGGCTCGGCGCGCGGCTGCAGCCGCTCCCACAAGGCCGCCCACAAGATCCACGCCGAAGCTCAGTTGCGCGGCGGCGGCGGCGCCAGCACTTCGCGGTTGCCGTTGTGTTGCGGGGCGCTGACCACGCCATCCTGTTCCATCTGCTCGACCAGCCGCGCGGCGCGGTTGTAACCGATGCGCAAATGCCGCTGCACGCCGGAGATCGACGCGCGCCGGGTTTGCGTGACGATGGCCACCGCCTTGTCGTACAGCACGGTTTCGGCATCGCCACCCTCCTCGCCCTCCATCGGCAAACCCGCGTCATTGATGAACTTGCCGTCGCTGGTGGGCTGTTCTTCCTCCAGCACGCCCGCGACGTAATTCGGCGCGCCCTGCGCCTTGAGCCAGGTGACTACGTTGTGCACCTCGTGATCATCGACAAACGCGCCATGCACGCGCTCGGGCGTAGCCGTGCCCGGTGGCAGATACAGCATGTCGCCGTTGCCGAGCAGGGTTTCCGCGCCGGACTGGTCGAGAATCGTGCGCGAATCGATCTTGCTGGATACCTGGAACGCGATGCGCGTGGGGATGTTCGCCTTGATCAGGCCGGTGATCACATCCACCGACGGGCGTTGCGTGGCCAGGATCAGATGCACGCCGGCGGCACGCGCCTTTTGCGCCAGGCGGGCGATCAACTCCTCCACCTTCTTGCCGACGATCATCATCATGTCGGCAAATTCGTCGATGAAGATCACGATATACGGCAGCGGTTCCAGCGGTTCGGCGGCCAGGTTCGGCATGTCCGGATTGGGTCGGAACAGCGGGTCAAGCAGCGGCTGACCGGCGTTCTGCGCTTCGCGCACTTTCTTGTTGAAGCCACTCAGGTTGCGCACGCCGACGGCGGCCATCAGCTTGTACCGCCGCTCCATTTCCGCCACGCACCAGCGCAGTGCGTTGGCCGCTTCCTTCATGTCGGTGACGACTGGCGCCAGCAAATGCGGAATGCCCTCGTACACCGACAGCTCCAGCATCTTCGGGTCGATCATGATCATGCGCACGTCACTGGCGCTGGACTTATACAGCAGCGACAACACCATGGCGTTGACCGCCACCGATTTGCCCGAACCCGTCGTACCCGCCACCAGCAAGTGCGGCATCTTGGCCAGATCCACCACCACCGGTCGCCCGCCAATATCCTTGCCCAGCGCGAGCGCCAGCGGTGACCGGTGCTGGTCGTACTTGTCCGAACGCAGGATCTCGGACAGATACACAATCTGCTTGCGCGTGTTGGGGATCTCCAGACCAATCACGTTCTTGCCCGGAATCACGTCGACCACGCGCACGCTCACCACGGACAGCCCGCGCGCAATGTCCTTGTCCAGGCTCGACACCTGCGATCCGCGCACGCCAGCCGCCGGTTCCAGCTCGAAGCGCGTGATCACCGGCCCCGGATACACACCCACCACCTTGGTCTCGATGCGGAAATCGCGCAGCTTCAGCTCCACCTGGCGCGACAGCACCTCCAGCGTTTCCTCCGAATAGCCCGCCTCCTGCTCCGGCGCTTCGTCCAGCAGCGACAGCGGCGGACGCTCGCCGGGCGTGGCCGCGCCCACGAACAACGGGATCTGGGTTTCCAGCTTCGCGCGCTCGCTCTTTTTCACCGGCGCCGGTGGCGCCTCGATGCGCACCGGTTCGCGTCCCGCCTGGCGGGCAGCGTCGGTTTTCTTCACCACGTCGCGGCGTGCCCGCTCCTGCCGGGCAGCCAGTACTTGCGGCGCCTCGCGCAGCCGGCTGCGCACCCACACGGTGAAACGCAACACCGCCTGCCCGGTCCAGTCCATCACCCTGAACCACGACAACCCGGTGGCAAGCGTCACCGCCACCAGAAACACCGCCAGCAACAACAGCGGCGCGCCCTTCTCGCCAAACGCGCTGAGCACACCGTGGCCGACCCACATGCCAACGATGCCACCCACGCCCTGCGGCAGAATGGGCTCGTCGTGGAAATTGAGATACAGCAGCGCCGGCCCGGTGATGAAGAAAAACACCCAGCCAATCAACCGCAGCGACGGCTCCCAGGGCCGCGCGGCGCGCTCGCCGCGCTGACGCAACACCTGCAGGCCCAGCACCAGCAGCAACAGCGGGAAACAATACGCGGCCAGGCCAAAAATGTAGCGCAGCAGGTTGGCCAGATTGGCGCCCACGGCCCCGCCGAAATTGCGCGCCTGCTCAAGATTGCCGGCGTGGCCCCAGCTGGGATCCTGATCGTTGTAGGTAAACAGACACACCAGCAAATACACCGCCAGCGGAATCAACAGCAACGCGCCGGTTTCGCGCAAGCGGCGTTTGGTCTCCTCGTTGAGACCTGCCTTGGGATGTTGTCGAGAATTCGCGCTATGGGCCAACTTGGGGGATCTCCTGCGTCCGGCCAAGGTTAGAGCATACCTTTGCCAACCGCGCGCGCGCTCGATTGATCCGCGCACAGAGCCGACGGCACTGCCCACCGACCTTGAATCAATGCGGCACATTCCCCATCCTTCGGGGGTCGCGTGAGACGTGAGGCAGCGTTTGTGTGCAGCCAACGCCGTGTTGATCCACGCCATCGCCTACTTCAAGGATCGTAGCCATGAACCCCACCAAACATAGTCGTCTGCTGATCCTCGGATCGGGTCCAGCCGGCTATACCGCTGCGGTGTATGCAGCGCGCGCCAACCTCAAGCCGACCATGATCACCGGCCTGGCCCAGGGCGGCCAACTGATGACCACCACCGATGTGGACAACTGGCCGGGCGACGTGGAAGGCCTGCAAGGACCGGCGCTGATGCAGCGCATGGCCGAGCACGCCGAGCGCTTCCATACCGAAATGATCTTCGACCACATCCACACCGCGGATCTGAAACAACGCCCGTTTCGCCTGACCGGCGATTCCGGTGAATACACCGCTGATGCGCTGATCATCGCCACCGGCGCCACCGCCAAATACCTCGGCATCGAAAGCGAGGAAAAATTCAAGGGCAAGGGCGTGTCCGCCTGCGCCACCTGCGACGGCTTTTTCTTCCGCGATCAGGACGTGGTGGTGATTGGCGGTGGCAACACCGCTGTCGAGGAAGCGCTGTACCTGGCCAACATCGGGCGCAAGGTTTACCTGGTGCATCGCCGCGACAAGCTGCGCGCCGAGAAAATCATGCAGGACAAACTGTTCGCCAAAGCCGCCGCCGGCAAGATCGAACTGGTGTGGAACCACACCATCGATGAAGTGCTTGGCGACAACACCGGCGTCACCGGCGTGCGCGTGAAAGACGTCAACTCCGGCACTACCCGCGACATTCCCGCCACCGGCTTTTTCGTCGCCATCGGGCACACGCCGAACACCGGCATCTTTGCCGGCCAGATCGACATGCGCGATGGCTACATCAAGATCCGCACCGGCCTCGACGGCATGGCCACCATGACCACGGTGCCCGGCGTGTTTGCCGCCGGCGACGTGGCCGATCACGTGTATCGCCAGGCCGTGACCTCCGCCGGCTTCGGCTGCATGGCCGCCCTCGACGCCGAACGCTGGCTGGATCAGCAAACGCCTGCGGGTTGATGGCTTCGCCTCGACGCCCACGGTCCGTTGGTTCCATCATCGCCGGCGCCCGGCAAGGGCCGGCCGGCAGTGCCCGTTAGCCTTTGGCGTTTTCGCTTCGACACAGCACAAGCGGCGGGCAGTGCCTGCCCTACCCGGGGTGTAGGTAGGCAATGCACATAGTCGATAAAGCTGCGCGGCTGCCACCCGATGGCCCTCAATTCACATCATTGCTGCCCTACTGCGTCACTTGCTGACGCGACAGGTCAGGGTGGACCGGCAATACCTGAAGCAGCCCACAGTTTCACGCGCGGCAACAGCCATAACCATTGCGAACTTCTGCCACCTTGCGCACAATCGGCGCGGCTGCCATGGCAGCAGGGGCTGAATCCGCAACGCTTGGCACACAACGTGCTGCTCCAACCCTGAGCTTCCTGGTCGTCACTGACCACGAGTGTGGGGACCGGTCCAGTACAA
>DATCWU010000122.1:0-3438 GCA_036566165.1 Rhodanobacter sp.
AGCACCAGGCCGAACGCGCCCTTGAAGTAGGTGATCGGGTGGCGGTATTTCTCTGCCACCATGTCGGCGCCGATCATTAGCGGCGGGGCTGCCTGGTCTTGCAGGACCTTGGCGATTTCATCGGCCGGGTTGCCGCCGCCGGGAGCATATTCATTGTCGCGCTTGGGTGCGAATTCGCCGTGGTTGAAGGCGTCGGCTTCGCCGATGTCGATGAAGGTGTTGAAACCTTCATCCATCCACGCGTCGCGGCGCTCGTTGCTGCCCACGATCATCGGGAACCAGCTGTGGCCGATCTCGTGGGCGATCAATCCGTGCAAACCCTTGCCCTTGGCGCGCTTGGAATCGAACGTGATGCCGGGGTATTCCATGCCGCCAGCGGTGCCGGCCTCGTTGATCGCCACCGGCCACGGGTACGGAAACCACTGCCGGGAGAAATATTCGGTCGAGGCTTTCAGGTATTCGGTGGCGCGGCCCCATGCGGCATTGCCAGCACTTTCCACGGGATAGGCGGACATGGCCAGTGCGGTCTTGCCGTCCGGCAGGTTGATGCGCGCCGCGTCCCACACGTACGCCGTCGATGCACCAAACGCGACGTCGCGGCTGTTGCGCATGCGAAAGTGCCAGGTCAGCGTGCCGGTTTGTCGGGGCCGGCTGGAGGGTTGCGTGACTTCGTCCGCGGTGCGGATCATCACTGTGGCGTCGCTGTGGCGTGCCTGCTGCAGGCGTTGCTGCTGCGTGGCCGTGAGCACTTCCTGCGGGTTCAGCAGTTCACCGGAGCCGACCACCAGCATGTCGGCCGGGACGGTGACCGCGTAGTCGAAGTCGCCGTATTCCAGATAAAACTCGCTGTTGAGATAGGGCGCCGTGTCCCAGCCCCGCAGGTCGTCATACACGGCCAGGCGCGGATACCACTGGGCGATCTCGAAGATCTCGCCGTGCTTGCTCGGGTTGACATCGGTGCGTCCGCCGAACTCGCCGGGCACGGTGTATTGCCAGGCGATATGCACGCGCACCTGGCCGTCTTTGGCTGGCAATGCAACCGGCAGACGCACCTGCATGCGCGTGTCGGCGATGACCCATGGCACGTTTTGTGGTCGCCCGGCGGCGTCTTCGATCTGTACCGACACGATGTGATAGCCGCTGGTGAACCCGGTAGGGAACTTGCCGCCGGTGAATGCCCCGCGCGCGCCCTGTTTGTAACGGTTTTGCTCAAGTTGCAGCCACAGTACGGCAAGCGCGTCGGGGCTGTGGTTGCGGTAGGTGATGACTTCGTTGCCGCTGAGCTGGCGCGTGGCCGGGTCGAGCGTGGCGGTGATCTTGTAGTCGGCACGGTTCTGCCAGAACAGCGGGCCGGGCTGGCCACTGGCGGAACGAAACGCGCTTGCCGACTGTGGATACGTGAAGGGGGCAAATGTCTGTTGCGGATCGAACCTGTGCGTGGCAGCAGTCGCCGCTGCGGCCGGCGACGACGCCAATACCGCGGCGAAGGCGAGGGTCAGTGGCAACCAGTATGCGTTTTTCATGGGTACCTCGGAAAAGGATCGCACCGACCAATTGGTGTGGCACGCTGTGGCCTCGGTGTGAAAAAAGCACCGCGGCGTCGGCGATACGCTGGTCAAGGGGATGAATGTGACACTCGCGGCAGCCGACTTCCCGTGCCAGTGGTCACGCCTGCTGGCTGTGGCGCGCACCGTCGGCAAGTGGACGGAACCCGGGCCCGGAACGTTTTGCCGATCCGCCGTCCGGCGGGGTATCGCGTGGTTCGCCATCGAGTTGCGTCAAACATGCAAGAATGCCGGGGACTACTGTCGAGGTCATGCCTGGTGGAAGCCTCATGAAACTGGCCGGTATCGTCCGCTGGCGCACGGCGGGCCTGCTGTTGGCGGTGCTGGTCATCGTCGGGCTGCCGTATATGGTCACGACCATCAGCACGCGCTCCACGCAGGAGGCGATTGCCTGGGTCAACCACTCCACCGAGGTGCAGGCGCAAACGTTTCGTGCCGCGTATATCGTGCATGACATCGAGGCGGCGATTTACCGTGGGCTGGTCGGCGATGAGGACACAAAGACCCGCGACCGCATCCAGCGTACCCTGGGCGAGGAACCAGCATTACTGGCCAACCTGCGGGCGATGACCCGTGACAGTGCCGATCAGCAGCAGCTCATTGCTTCACTTGAAAGCAGCATCAATGGCCGCGTCACGCTGATGAACCAGGCGCTGGAGCGGGTGCGTGCGCACGACCTCGCCGGAGCCCGACAATCGCTGCGCGACGCAGAGGATTTGTTCCCGATCAACGCGACCACGACGGCGATCGTGCACAACGAGGAGGCGCTGCTGCGTGAGCGCCAGGCCGCGGCTGATCGGCAGGCATTCAATGGACGCGTCGTGCTCGCGCTGAGTGCGTTGGCGCAGTTGGTGTTGCTGGTCATCATTGTCGTCACCTCGGAGCGCCAGATCGGGCGCCGCCAGTTGGCAGAAACCCGCGAGGGGCGCGCCGTGCTGCGCTCGCGGTTGATCCTGCAGGCGGTGCGCGAACCGATCGGGTTGTTTGACGAGAACTTGCGCAGCCTGCTGGTGAACGCGGCGTTCAGCGAAATGTATGGCGTGGCTCCGGATCAACGCTCGCAGGCGCTGGCGGAAATGGGTGATGGTGCGTGGAGCGACAGTGCGTTGTTGCAGCGGCTCAATGATGTGTTGTTGCGTGACCGCGAGTTGTGGGATTACGACATGACTCAGCGCACCGCCGATGGCGTGACGCGGCGGGTGGTAATCAATGCGCGGCGCCTGCAGCAACGTGCGGCGGAAACGCCGGCATTGCTGCTGACCGTCAGTGACATCACCGCGCGGGCGATGGTCGAGCAGGAGGTGAACGAGCTCAATCGCCAACTCGAAGGCAAGGTCGCGCAGATCTCCGACGTCAATCGTGAGCTGGAAGCGTTCAGCTACTCGGTATCGCATGACCTGCGTGCGCCACTGCGGCACATTTCCGGATTCTCCCAGAAGTTGCGGCACCACCTGGGCAACGGCATCGACGACAAGTCGCTCCATTATATAGAGGTGGTGTCCGACGCCGCACAACGCATGGCGATGTTGATTGATGATCTGCTGGTGTTCTCGCGTCTGGGCCGTGGCGCGCTGCGGCTGCAGGCCGTGGACATGCAGTCGCTGGTTGAGGAGGCGCGTGACCTGCTCCAGGCGGAGGTGCCCGAGCGGCGCATCGTATGGACGCTGGGCGCGCTGCCCATGGTCATTGGTGATGAGAACATGCTGCGCACCGTGTGGCAGAACCTGCTCGGCAACGCGGTCAAGTACACCGGGCACCGTCCGGTGGCACGCATCGAGGTCGGTGTGAGCCAGGGCGACAACGGCGATCATGTGTTCACGGTGTCCGACAACGGGGCCGGTTTTGACATGCAATATGCCGACAAGCTGTTTGG
>DATCWU010000138.1:0-5299 GCA_036566165.1 Rhodanobacter sp.
TTGTCCACCGAGTTTTCCAATGCCGTGCTGGACGCCAGCGAGGCATGGCACGAGCACATCACCGACGAGCGCGATGTGGCCGGCATTCCGGAATCTGGTCGCGGCGTGTTGCGCCAGTATGCGCAGGATCAGGATCTGCCGGGCTATCTGATCACGCTCAAACAGCCCAGTGTGCGGGCGGTGCTCGCCTATGCCGACAACCGCGGCCTGCGCGAGCGTGTGTATTGGGCCTATCAGACCCGCGCGTCCGACCAGGGGCCGAACGCGGGCAAATATGACAACAGCGCGCGCATCGAGCAGATCATGGCCTTGCGCCATGAAGCCGCCGGTTTGCTCGGCTTTGCCAATGCGGCAGAGGAATCACTGGCGACGAAGATGGCCACTTCGCCGGCAGATGTGCTGGGGTTTTTGCATGATCTGACCGAGCGCGCCCGACCAGTGGCGCAACGCGAGCTGGCGGCACTGCGCGAATTCGCGCGTACCGAGTTGCAACTGGACAATCTCGAAGCCTGGGATATCGCCTATGCCGCCGAGAAATTGCGCCAACGCGAATACACGCTGGATGAGGAACAGCTCAAGGCGTATTTCCCGTTGCCGGCCGTCGTCGACGGTTTGTTTGCGCTGGTCGGCAAGTTGTACGGCATCACCGTGGCCACCCGCGAAGGTGTCGACGTCTGGCACCCGGACGTGCGCTATGTTGACCTGCTCGATGCCACCGGCCGCGTGTTTGCCGGTGCGTATCTGGATTTGTATGCGCGCAACGGCAAGCGTGGCGGGGCGTGGATGGATGTCTGCCGGGCGCGCTTTGTCGATGGCGCGCATGAGCAGCTGCCGGTGGCGTTCATCACCTGCAACTTTGCCCCGCCGTCCGCCGGCAAGCCCGCCTTGCTCAGCCACGACGACGTGCAGACGCTGTTTCACGAGTTTGGGCATGGACTGCATCACTTGCTGACCGTGATCACCCTGCCGACCATCGGTGGTATCGATGGCGTGGAGTGGGACGCCGTGGAGCTGCCCAGCCAGTTCATGGAAAACTTTGCCTGGAATCGGCAGGCGCTGGATTTGTTTGCGCGGCATGTCGATACCGGGGCGCCGCTGCCGGAGGAGTTGTTTCAACGCATGCTCGCCGCCCGGCATTTCCATGCGGGCATGTTTCTGGTGCGTCAGCTCGAGTTCGCGCTGTTCGATTTTCGCCTGCATCTGGAATATGACCCGGAGCGTGGAGCCCGCCCATTGGCGGTGCTGGAGGAGGTGCGCCAGCAGGTGGCGGTACTGTATCCGCCGGCGTGGCAGCGTTTCCCGCAGGGATTCAGCCACATATTTGCCGGTGGCTATGCCGCCGGGTATTACAGCTATCTGTGGGCCGAGTTGCTCAGCGCCGACGTGTTTGCGGCCTTTGCCGAGCACGGCGTGATTGACCGCGCTACCGGCGAGCGTTTCCGGCGCGAGTTTCTGGCGGTAGGTGCCAGCCGGCCGGCCCTGGAGAGTTTCGTCGCGTTTCGCGGGCGCGAGCCGCAGCCCGAAGCGTTGCTGGAAAGTTATGGCCTGACCTGAGGCGGCATTCATGGCGCACTTGCCGCACAATGGCCGGGACCCCGTGCATCGGCGAAGCCCATGGACCGTTACGAACGCATACTCACCCTGCATCGCCTGCTGAAGGCGGCGCATTACCCGGTGCCGTTGGCGCGCCTGCTCGGCGAACTGGAGTGTTCGCGCGCCACCTTGTATCGCGATATTGCCTTCCTGCGCGACGCCCTGGGGGCGCCGGTGGAAGGTGCCGGTACCGAGTCAGCGGCGTTTCACTACGTACCGGGCGAAGGCGAACGTTTCGAACTGCCCGGCTTGTGGCTGACTTCCGATGAACTGGCCGCGCTGCTGGCGCTGAACGAGCTGATCAGCCGCTCCGGTCCCGGTGTGCTGGCCGGGGCGCTGGCACCGTTCAAGTCGCGCATCGAAGGCTTGCTGTCCGATCGCGGCAGCGGCAAGGCGCTGCCGATCGAGCGCATCCGCGTGGTCACCTGGGGTGAGCGCAAGCTTGACCAGCAAGTATTCCGCATGGTTGCTGGTGCAGTGCTGGAGCGGCGCCAACTGCGTTTCAGCTATCGCGCACGCACAACCAACGCCGACAGCCACCGTCGCGTCTCACCGCAGCGACTGACGCATTACCGCGACAACTGGTATCTGGATGTCTGGGACCATGATCGCGAGGCCTTGCGCAGTTTTGCCGTGGACCGCATCGCCGAGCCGCGGGCGCAGGAAACGCCCGCCATCGATGTGCCCGAAGCCGACCTCAACGCGATGCTGGCTTCCAGCTATGGCATTTTCGCCGGCGTGCCCAAGGCCTGGGCGACGATTCGCTTCTCGGCTCACGCGGCGCGCTGGGTGGCCGACGAGCATTGGCACTCGCAGCAAAAAGGCGAATGGCTGGCCGATGGTCGCTACGAGCTGAAAGTCCCGTATGCAAAATCCCGCGAATTGCTGATGGATGTGCTCAAGTACGGCCCGGATGCGGAGATCGTCGCGCCGCTGCCGCTGCGCGAGGAGATGAAGAACCTGCTGCAACTGGCCCTGAGCGATTATCGGGACAGTTGACTGGCGGGGAGCGGTTGGGTGCCACTCGCGGCCACCGCGTTGAAGCGTGCGGCAATGTAGTCGTCGGTAAAGCTGGTCATGCCGTAGTCGCGGATGAAACCGCAGTGGCCGCCCCAGGGCGCGACGTCCAGTTCGACACCCGGCGGCAACTGCAGCGCCTGGAAACCGCTGACCGGGATGACCGGATCATCGCGCGCGGTAAGGATGCAGGCCGGAATCTGCAATGCCTGCAACGTGGCGCCGGCCACCGAATAGCCGTCGAGATACTGCTGCAACGATTTGAAATCGGTATGGCGCAGCACCATGGCCGCCGTCAGGCCGCGCAAATCTTTTCGCAGCTCGGCCATTTCGAAATAATGGTGCTCGGGAAACGCCTTCTGCTTGGCTTGCAGCGAGCGCCGCCATTTGTGCATGAAGTACGCCTGGTACAACCACGAGGCACCCTTCTCCAGCGCATACAGGCCCGCGCTCGGGTCGATGATCGGGCACACCGCCAGCACGTAGCTCAGCGGAATGCCCACGCGCGAAGTCTGCAGTGCCACGCGCAGCGCAAAGTTGCCGCCCAGGGAGAATCCGGCCAGGCACATGGGCCGCGCCGGCCAGCGCCGGGCAATGTCGACCATGGCCTGCACGACCTCGTCGATGCGGCAGGAATGAAACAGCGCTTCGTTCAGCGGATAGCTGTCGCCGTGATCGCGGAAGTTGAGGCGAAACACATCCCAGCCGTCGGCGAGCAGGCGACTGCCGGTCTGCAACACATAGGTCGAGTCGATGCTGCCTTCCCAGCCGTGAAACAGCACTGCCAAGCCGCGCGACCGGGACGCGGTGCGCTGTGCGGTATAGGCGCCAGTGAGGCGTACCCCGGCACCGCCGTCGACCACGACGGCCTGCGCATCCTGCAGCACGGTCCTGGCCGAGCGTGGCAGCAGGAAACGGCGTATGCCGCTGGAAGACAACATGGTCTGGATATGGCCGCTGCGCAGCGGCCACGGTGGGCGAAAATCCGCGCCACGCGGCAACGTCATGTACTGGCGGCAGCAGATGAGGTGTCCACCTCCAGCGCCGTCGCGATCCGCGCGCGTGCCAGCTCGGCCATGTGCCGCCGCGCATCCGGACTGGCCGGTACCACGTTGAGGAAGTGCACCTCGACATCCATCGGCGCGGCGCCCAGCAGGCGCACGAGATTGGCCATGAAACTTTCGCCTTCGCGAAAGCCGCCATCCAGCACGCGCCGGCCATCACGGGCAAAACGCAGCGCCACGGGTTGCACCGCGACCTCGGCGTCCAGCGCCGTCTGGAAGATGCGCGCATGGAATACCCGTGGCACGCCGTCGTGGCTCGTGCCGCCTTCGGGAAACACCGCGACCGAACGGCCCGCGTGCATGCGTTCGACCATCGTCTGCATCACCAGCGCCAGTGAATGATTGTTGCCGCGACGATGGAATATCGTGCCGCCACTGGCGGCCATCCAGCCCACCAGCGGCCAGTGCGCGATCTCCGCCTTGGCCACAAAGCACACGGCGCGCTGGCTGTGCATCGACACGATATCCAGCCATGAAGTGTGGTTGGCGACGAACAACGCCGGATCGGCCAGGGGTTGACCGAAACGCCGCGCGCGCAACCCGAAAATCGCCAGCAGCCAGCGGGCCCAGACCCGTTCCAGCCGATGCGGCAATGGCTCGCGGCCGTCACGCATGATCGCGCCACGGTTCGGGTTCAGCAGCACGACGCACAGACCGATGCCAAACACGATATGCAGCACCAGCAGCGGCACCCGCCACACATAGCGCAGCGGACGCCACAGATCGCGCTCGGGCACAGTCGTTGAATCGATAGCCATCAGTCAGGCAGTTTAGCGTCAGTCAGTGCCGCCGCGAACGGGCAGGCGCGTCAGCGGCAGCGAACCGGGCGGCTTGACCGTGCGCAGCACGAAGCTGGAGTTGACGTCGGCGACACCCGCGGCATTCAACAGGTGGTCCAGCAGAAAGCGCGAAAAATCCTGCAGGTCGGCCACGTAGACATGCAACAGGTAATCCATGTCGCCAGTCAATGCATGACAAGCTGTCACTTCGTCCCACCCGTTCACCTGCTGCGCGAAATCCTCCACCGCCGCGCTCTCGTGCTTGCCCAGCTGCACGCGCACGAATGCCTGCAGGCCAAGGCCGACAGCCTGCGGATCAATGCGCGCGGCATAACCCAGGATCACCTTGTCCGCCTCCAGGCGCTGCAGGCGCCGCAGACACGCGGATGGCGACAGGCTGACACGCTCGGCGAGGTCCGCATTGGACACGCGGCCCTCGGTCTGCAAGATGGCCAACATCCGCAGGTCTGTGCGATCAAGCGATGTCATACGCAAGAAACCACGGTCAATAAATGGATTGTGGCAATGATAATGCAAGCGCTCCGTTACCCATCACGACAACGCAACTTTCGTGCGCGGCATTCGCCGTATGCTGGCCGGGCACCTGCATTGCATTGGAGCGGCGCCATGGACACCCCCCGCAAGGTCGAACACCAACACACCGATCTTGGCTACGTGCCGGTGTACGCCACCGGTGTCGTCGAACAGCCGTGGGCGGACTACACCCCCGGCGAACATGCGGTGTGGGACACGTTGTTCAAGCGCCAGCGCGAACTGCTGCCGGGGCGCGCCTGCCGCGAGTTTCTCGATGGGGTGGAGCGCTTCGGCCTGGGGTCCGGCGGCATC
>DATCWU010000159.1:0-6321 GCA_036566165.1 Rhodanobacter sp.
CACGGCAGCATGCAGGCGTATGGGGCGGCCAAGGCGCGCCTGTTTGCGTGGCCCGGGCTGCAAAGCGCGGTGCTCAATATCGACGATGCGTTTGGCGCACAGTTGCTGGCGCAACTGCCACCCGGTGTGGCCGCGTTGCCGACCAGCATGAGCGATGCGGAAGGCGCCAGCGTGCGTGCCACCGCGATCGTCACTTCGACCGAAGGACTGGCGTTTGTGTTGCACACGCCATGGGGCACGCGTTCGGTGAGCAGCCATCTGCTTGGCCGTTTCAACGTCGCCAACCTGCTCGCCGTGGTCGCCTGCCTGGGCGCGCTGGGTGAACCGTTCGAGCGCGTCGTCGCCGCGCTGGCCCGTCTGCGCCCGGTCAACGGCCGCATGAACCGGCTTGGCGGCGCACCCGGCCAGCCCCTGGTCGTGGTGGATTACGCGCACACGCCGGACGCACTGGAACAGGTGTTGACCGCGCTGCGCGCGCATTGTGCCGGGCGGCTGATTTGCGTGTTTGGTTGCGGTGGCGAGCGGGATGTCGGCAAGCGGCCGTTGATGGGCGAGATCGCCGCCCGCCTGGCCGATGTGGCGATCGTCACCGATGACAACCCGCGTGGCGAGGATGGCACAGCAATCGTCGCGCAAATTGTGGCCGGCATGCCGGCTGCGTCCACGCCCCCGCAGGTCGAGCGCGATCGCGCCAAGGCCATCTACACGGCGCTGGCCGCGGCCCGACCCGGCGACGTGGTGCTGATTGCCGGCAAGGGCCACGAGACATATCAGGATGGTGCGGGCGGCAAGCATCCCTTCGATGACATGGCAGTTGCGCATGGCGCGCTCGAACGCCTGCTGCGGGAGCCGCGCGCATGATGCGGCTCGAGGCCATTGCCATGTGGACGCGCGGTCATCTGCTGGGCGCCGACGCCGAGGTCGTGGGCGTGACCATGGACAGCCGACAGGTGCGCCCCGGTGATTTGTTTGTCGCCATCGCTGGCGCGCGGGTGGATGGTCACGATTACGTCGCCGCGGCAGCGGCGCAGGGCGCCAGTGGCGCGCTGGTGACGCGCAAGGTGGATAGCGATTTGCCGCAGGTGCTGGTGGCCGATGCCACGCTGGCGCTGGGCGACCTGGCCAGTGCGGTGCGGGCGCAACGCGACGTCCGCGTGGTCGGCATCACTGGCTCCAACGGCAAGACCACGGTGAAGACGCTGACGGCAGCCATCCTGCGTCGGCATGGCCGCACGCATGTCAGTGCCGGCAATCACAACAATGAACTGGGTTTGCCGCTGAGCGTGCTGGCGATGCCGCGGGACACGGAGTTTGCAGTGTTCGAAATGGGTGCCGGCAAGCCAGGTGACATTGCGTATCTGGCGGGTATCGCGCGGCCGGACATCGGCGTGGTCACGCTCATCGCGCCGGCGCACCTGGAACGCATGGGCAGTGTCGAAGGCGTGGCGGAAACCAAGGGTGCGTTGTACGCGGCGCTACCTGCCGATGGCGTGGCCATCATCAATGCCGACGATGCGTTCGCGGCATTTTTTGCCGGTCTGGCCGGCGCGCGCAAGGTGGTGCACTTTGGTTTGACGCATCCCGCCGAAGTTACTGCGCGTGACATTCGCGTCGCCGAGGATGGCTCGCGGTTCGTGCTGGTCACCCCGCAAGGCGAGACCGCAGTCAGCCTGCCGTTGCCGGGTCGCCACAATGTACTCAATGCCCTGGCCGCAGCATCGGTGGCGCTGGCGCTGGATATACCGCTGGCAACCATTGTCGCCGGCCTGGCCGACACCGCAGGCGTTCCCGGCCGCCTGCAACGCCGGCAGACGCGCGGCGGCTGGACCTTGATTGATGACACCTACAACGCCAACCCCAGCTCGATGGCGGCAGCGATCGATACGTTGTTGCTGGCACGTGGCGAGCGCTGGCTGGTGCTGGGCGACATGGCGGAGCTCGGGAGCGACGCCCGCGCCCTGCACACGGCGTTGGGTCGGCGCGCCCGCGAATGTGGGGTGGATCGCCTGTTTGCCGTGGGTCCACTTGGCGCAGCGACCGTGGCGGCGTTTGGCGTGGGTGGCGAACACTTTGCCGATCAGGCCAGCCTGATCGCCACGTTGCGTCCGCAGCTCCACGCCGGGGTGACTTGTCTGCTCAAGGGTTCGCGTTCGGCGGGCATGGAGCATGTACTCGCCGCGCTGGACGACGATGCATCGACGCCGGCCGTGCCGCAGGATGGAGGTGCGCCGCATGTTGCTTGAACTGGCCGACTGGATGGCACGCCATTTCACGGCGCTGCACCTGTTCCAGTACATCACGTTCCGCACGATCATGGCGGCGCTCACCGCGCTGGCGCTGTCGTTGCTGATGGGGCCGGCGTTGATCCGCAAGCTGGCCGCGCTGAAGGCCGGTCAGGTCGTGCGCAGCGACGGGCCGCAGACGCACCTGGTCAAGACCGGCACGCCGACCATGGGCGGGGTGATGATCCTGTTTTCGGTCACCGTGGCCACGCTGTTGTGGGCGGATTTGCACAACCGCTACGTGTGGGTGGTGCTGGCGGTGATGTCGAGCTTTGGCGTGATCGGTTTCTACGACGACTACCGCAAGCTGGTACTCAAGGACAGTCGTGGTCTGCCCGCGCGCTGGAAGTATTTCTGGCAATCGGTGTGTGGCCTGGCTGCCGCGTTGTTCCTGTATTACACGGCACCGGTGGCACTGGCCAGCGGCGTGCCGGTGGCGGAGACGGCGTTGTATGTCCCGCTGTTCAAGCAGGTCGCGCTGCCGATGGGCCTGTTCTTCGTGGTGATCGCCTATTTCATGATGGTGGGATTCTCCAACGCGGTGAATCTCACCGATGGTCTGGATGGTCTGGCGATCATGCCCACCGTGCTGGTGGCTGGCGCACTCGGGGTGTTTGCCTATCTGGCCGGCAACAAGGTGTTTTCCGCTTATCTCGGCATCCCGTCGATTCCCGGCGCGGGCGAGTTGTCGATCTATTGCGGCGCGCTGGCCGGCGCAGGATTGGGCTTTCTCTGGTTCAACACCTATCCGGCGCAGGTGTTCATGGGGGATGTCGGAGCGCTGGCCATGGGTGCCGCGCTTGGTTGCGTGGCGGTGATCGTGCGCCAGGAAATCGTGCTGCTGGTGATGGGCGGCTTGTTCGTGATGGAGACCGTCTCCGTGATGTTGCAGGTGGGCAGCTTCAAGCTGACCGGCAAGCGCATCTTCCGCATGGCGCCGATCCATCACCACTTTGAGCTGAAGGGCTGGCCGGAGCCGCGCGTGATCGTGCGTTTCTGGATCATCTCCGTGGTGTTGGTGCTGGTTGGTCTGGCCACGTTGAAGGTGCGCTGAGATGTTCTTCGACACCACTCAAGCCATTCGCCGCGACGGACCGCGTGGTCGCGTCGATCCGTGGCTGCTGATGGCGCTGATCGGCCTGGCCAGCGTGGGTGTGGTGATGGTCACCTCCAGCTCCATTGCCGTGGCTGACAGTCAGCACATGGGTGCGTTTTATTTCCTCAAGCGGCACCTGGTGTTTCTGCTGCTTGGGGTTGGCGGCGCCGTACTGGTGCTGCGCACCGAGTTGAAGCTGTTCGAGAAGCATGCGCTGGTGTTGTTGCTGTTGGGGTTGGTGTTGTTGCTGGCGGTATTTGTGCCGCACCTGGGTTTGCGCATCAACGGCGCGCGTCGCTGGCTCAACCTGCTGGTCACCACGTTCCAGCCGGTGGAGGCAGTGAAGCTGATTGTGGTGGTGTATGTCGCCAGCTACATGGTGCGTCACCGCGAGAGCGTGGAAACCAGGTTCTGGGGTTTGTTCAGGCCCGTGCTGGTGGCCGGCGTCGTCGTGCTGCTGCTGCTGGCACAGCCGGATTTCGGCTCGGCCACGCTGGTCATCGCGGTCACCATCGCCATGGTCTGGCTCGGCGGGGCGCGGCCGGTGTTCCTGGCTGGCATGGGCTTGCCGCTGATGCCGCTGCTGTACGTCGCCGCCACGGGCGAAAGTTATCGCCTCAAGCGCCTGACCTCGTTCATGGACCCATGGAAGGATCCGTTCAATGACGGCTTCCAGTTGACGCAGTCGCTGATGGCGATCGGTCGCGGGCAATGGGACGGTGTCGGTCTCGGCTCCAGCGTGCTCAAGCTGTCGTACCTGCCCGAGGCGCACACCGACTTCATCTTTGCGGTCATCGGGGAGGAACTCGGCCTGGCTGGCGTCGCGCTGGTGATGGGCCTGTTTGCGCTGGTGGTCTGGCGCGGGTTGCTCATGGGTTTGCGTGGGGTGGAGGTCAACCGCACGTTTGCCGGATATGTCGCGTTCGGCATCTCGTTGATGCTGGCGATGCAGGCGATCGTTTCCGTTGGCGTGAATCTTGGTGCCCTGCCGACCAAGGGCCTGACCTTGCCACTGATCAGTTACGGCGGTTCGTCCATGGTGCTGACCTGCGTGATGGCTGGCGTGCTGTTGCGCGCGACCTTTGAAATCAATCGCGCGCTCGACACCCGTGCGGCACGCGAGCAGCTGCCTGCTGCGGTCGCGGCGGTCGATGCCAACGTCAGCGCGCCGGTGCGCGAAGCGGTGACCGCATGAACGCGCCCGCACCCGTGCTGATCATGGCCGGCGGTACCGGCGGACACATTTTCCCGGGCCTGGCGGTGGCCGAATGCCTGCGCGCGCAGGGGGTGCCGGTGGTGTGGCTGGGTGCGCGCGGCGGGATGGAAACGCAGGTGGTGCCGGAACACCAGATACCACTGCAGACCATTGTCGTTGGCGGCCTGCGTGGCAAGGGTTGGACTACGCGACTGCTGGCGCCGCTGATGTTGTTGCGGGCTTTGGTGGCGGCGCTGCACGTGGTGCGCGTGTGCCGGCCGCGCAGCGTGTTGTCGATGGGCGGCTATGTCGCCGGGCCTGGCGGGCTGGCAGCGTGGTTGCTGCGCAAACCGCTGTTGGTGCACGAGCAGAACCGCGTGGCTGGTTTCACCAACCGCCTGCTTGCGCACCGGGCGCGCCGCGTGCTGGCCGGATTTGCCGATGTACTGCCGCGTGCGCAGTGGGTGGGCAATCCGGTGCGCGCGTCAATTGCCCAGGTGGCCGAGCCTGCGCAGCGCTTTGCCACGCGCAGCGGACGGCCGCGACTGTTGGTGCTTGGCGGCAGCCTTGGTGCGCGCACGCTGAATCTGGCGCTGCCGCGTGCACTGGAAGCGATGCCGGTGGCGCAGCGTCCGGACGTGGTGCATCAGTGCGGTCGGCGCGGGCTGGACGAAACGCGCGCGGCGTATGCCGCTGCTGGTGTCGAGGCGCAGGTCGTGGCCTTCATCGACGACATGGCCACGCGTTATGCCTGGGCGGATCTTGCGGTGTGTCGCGCTGGTGCCTTGACCCTGGCCGAGCTGACGGCCGTCGGCCTCGGCGCGCTGCTGGTGCCCTTTCCGCATGCGGTGGACGACCACCAGACGCGCAACGCGCAGGTGCTGGTGACTGCCGGTGCGGCGCAGTTGCTGAGTGAACACCCGCATGAGGAATTTCCGCTGGACGTGAAGATGTTGACCGACCGCCTGGAGTCGCTGCTCGACAGCCGCTCGCAGTTGCTGGCCATGGCGCAGGCGGCACGCGCGCTGGCCAAGCCTGATGCCGCGCAGGCCATCGCCCGCGCCTGCCTGGAGGTGAGCGCATGAACCCGCGTCGCCTGCTCGCCCACGAAGACCTGATGAACACGTTCCGCCGCGTGCATTTCATCGGCATTGGCGGCGTCGGCATGAGTGGCATCGCCGAGGTGCTGCACAACCTGGGCTACGCCGTATCCGGGTCGGATCGCGCGAATTCGCCGAACGTGCAGCATCTGCAGAAACTGGGCATCGTCGTTTGCGTCGGGCACGCGGCCGAGCACGTGGCCGCGGTAGACGTCGTGGTGACTTCCAGCGCGATCAAGCCGGACAACCCGGAGCTGCTGGCCGCGCGCGAGGCGCGCATCCCGGTGATCGCGCGCGCGGAAATGCTGGGCGAGCTGATGCGCTTCCGCCGCGGCGTGGCGATTGCCGGCACCCACGGCAAGACCACGACCACCAGCCTTACCGCCAGCGTGCTGGCCGAAGCCGGCTTCGATCCCACGTTCGTGATCGGGGGCCAGCTCAATGCCGCCGGTGCCAATGCCCGGCTGGGCGGCGGTCAGTACCTGGTGGCCGAGGCCGATGAATCTGACGGCTCGTTCTTGCTGCTGTCGCCGGTGATCGCGGTCATCACCAATATTGACGCGGATCATCTGGAGAACTACGGCGGTGATTTCGCGCGGGTAAAGACAGCGTTTGCCGACTTCCTGCATCGCCTGCCGTTCTATGGGC
>DATCWU010000163.1:0-4986 GCA_036566165.1 Rhodanobacter sp.
CGGGGAGGTGCGCAAGTTTAGCAACCGCAGCCTTTGCACCACGCCACACCCGCCGGCACATTCATCACCACGGCGGCTCGATGTCCGGCGTGACCATTGACCGGTCACGAGCGCTCCTCTAAAATTGTGCGCTCGCAGTGGGCGGTTAGCTCAGCGGTAGAGCACTGCCTTCACACGGCAGTTGTCGCAGGTTCGATCCCTGCACCGCCCACCAATGGAATCAAGGATTCAGGCCACCTTCCCGGTGGTCTTTTTCGTTGTACGGGCGCTGGTGCGGGGATTCAAATTGATACGAGCGCGCAAGGGTTGGACGTCCTTGCGAGCGTACGCGAGTTCACGGAGGCTGGATCCGATTCCACACCACTGTGAGTATGGGCGAGCGGGCGCTGGATCAACACCACGATCAGGTTCTCAGGCGCTGGTAAAATTGCCTCATCGCATCACGAGTCGCGCCAAAGGCCAGACCCGCTGCTCGATAAAATTACACGGAACCATTGCGATGCCACAACAGCTCCTCGACTGGCTCACACAGCAACCAGCTCCACTTTCACGCGATAGCCGAGAGCTTGGGCGCCACGGCTCAGAGTGTCCAAGGTAAGGCCCGTATCGTTCTCGTCCAGCAACCGGCCGAGTGAGGCACGGCTAGTGTTCATGCGCTCTGCCATGGCGGTCTTGGTGATGCCCGTGGATTTCATGGCCTGCTGGAACTGCCAGGTGATGACGCGTTTGATGGCGATAGCGGTCGCTTCCCCAAGCCGACCATCTTCAGCCAGGAAATCATCGAAGCTACTACCGACGTGAACGTTCTTCATGGCCATGGTGGCGTACCTCTTTCATGCGTTTGCGGGCAAGCTCAAGGTCTTGCTTGGGTGTCTGTTGCGTTTTCTTGATGAAGCCATGCACCAGAACCATGATCGGGCCATCTGTCGTGAACAGCACACGTGCAATGCCAGCGGGCAGATTGACACGTACCTCCCACAGACCTGGTTCAAGGTTCCGAACCAGCGGCATTCCAACAGGCCAGCCAATCTGCACCGTCTTGACGTCGTCGCCGACGATCTTGCGAGCCTCAACAGGGAGCGATCGCAGCCAATCGCGGACTGGCTCAGCGCCGGCCTTGGTGGCATAAAAGCGAACATCCAGAACCAAGACTGGCGGGGGAACCATGCGACTAGACTGAACCTATTTTGGTACGTTGTCAACAATCTTCCGCGCGTTTCTCGTCAATTTGCACGCGCTCGGCCAACATTGCGAAGTAGCGCTCACGTGATTGACGATAGGTGGTGTCCCGGGGACCCGTCGCAGCTGCCGCGCACATGGCATCGCGCCGTTCGTTGAACCGGGCGACGGCGGACGAGCTGAAGCCGTTGCCACCAACCGTGGCGCAGCCGGTCTCGGCGTGCCGTTGCCAAAACGACGGGTCTGGCGGCAGCGCGACAAATTGCTCCTCCCACACCAGTGCCGCGGCCAGCACGCCCAGCGCGGTACACGGCTGCGTGATACTCCAGTTGGCGTGGAACTGCGCCAGCCAACCAAGCAACGCCACTTGCGGCATGGGCCGCGCCAACGCGAAGCCCTGGCCAAAATCCGCGCCGAGCACGAGCGCCGCCTCGATCATCCCCTGCGTCTCCAGCCCTTCCACCACCACCTCAAGGTCCAGGTCGTGACCAAGGCGGATCAGCTGGCGGATGAAACGCAACGTACGCAGCGGGTCGTCAATCACCTGCAACACGATGGCCTGATCGATCTTGACCCGATCAAACGGCCACTGCCGCAAGCGGATCAGCGAGCTGTACCCAGCGCCGAGATCATCCTCGACCAAACGGAAGCCCAGATCCCGGAGCGCCTGCATGCCGGACTTGGCCTCGGCCACCGAATGTTCGGTGCCCATCGGCGATTCCAGTATTTCCAGCAACAATGTCCCCGGCGCCGGTTTGCACAAAGCCAACGCGGCTGCGGCCGCCTGTTGGTAACGTACGTCCTCCAACGCGGTGGCCGGCACGTTGACGGCTACATCCAGCGCAAACCCACCATGCAAGAGACGCTGGCGACACTTCATCGCTTGCGTCAGCGTGTGTTGAAACAGCACCAGCAGCTCGGTCTCGCCCAGCGCGGGCAGAAACGTTCCCGGCAACAACGTGCTGCCGTCATCGACTTGCAGGCGAGCCAACACCTCAAGCCCGGTGACGGCGCCGGTGGCCAGCCGTACCACGGGCTGGTAATGCACTTCGACGGCATCACCAGCCACCATCTGCCGCCAGCGCTCGCGCACGAAGAACGGCAACAACGCAGTGCCCGGCCGCGACGGCGCAAGGCGTGACAAAGCCAGGTCAAGCACCGTCTTGATCTGACCGATAAACGCCTGCTGGTCCTCGCTCTGAAAACCACCCACATATGCGCTGTAAATGACCAGGATGGCTGCGGGTGCCAGCGGCAGCGGACACAACGGCACGGCAACGTTGGAAGCAATACCCAACGCCCGCGACGCCTTGCGCCAGCCGGCCAGTGTCGGGTCGGTGGCATGGTTCACTGAACGCTGGATGGTCGCGGTACGCCACGCGCGACCGCTTGCCCCGCGCCTGTGCGCACTGTTCGGATCGACTCGAATCGGCACCACTTCGCCGCGCGACGCGTCCCGCAAGTAATCGGCAACGGCAGCGCCAGCGACTGCCTCATACGTCAGCTCACCGGCATGGTTCGGGCGCCCCACTGCGCACGCGATGATCTCTTCATGCGTGACCAGAACGTCCACCACGCCTTGAATCAGTTCCAGGTAGCTGTCCGCCGACCACGCCAGGACGTTGATGCGCCCGATTACCGCGACGCGGCGGCGCTGCAACTCGCGCATGCTCTCCAGTTGCCACTGACGCTCCAGCGCAAGGCGCTGCAGCACGACCTCCAGCGGTCGGCGATCGCCGTGCGTACTTGCGCCCAGCTTGGCACTGAGCATCCCACGCAACAACTCGACAATCTCCAGCAGCCAGACTTCCTCCAGGCCACTAGCGGCATTGAACACCCCGGAACGTGCGGCACTCTCGCGCTGTCGCGCATACTCCAGCTGCGGGCTCAACAACGAACGCAGATGCTGCATCATTCGGCGTTTGACTGATCGTGCATCCGACACGCGCAGCGTTTCCAGCACGCGCGCAATACCCTCGTGCGCCAACATGGCGGTGTAAAGATCCTCCACCAGGTCCGGCAGCAGCGACGACCACAGCGTGAAACCTGGCGTCAGCAGTGCCGCCGCGTCGGGGCCGTGCGGTTTTGGTGCACGCATGTCCTGGGCGTTCGGTATGCCGGCATCCTCACTCGGTGGCAACGCCCACCAGCGAGGGCGCGCGCGCTTCCGGGCCTTGACTGCGTACATCGCCTGATCCGCGCGGCGCAGCAACTGCGCACCACTGGTTTGCGCATGCAGCGGAAACAGCGCCACGCCCAGGCTGGCCGAAAGCTGGTGGCTATTGCCATTGATCGACGCCGGCTGCTGCAGCGCATGCCAGACGCGCTCCAACAATGGATCCAGGTCCTCGACCCGATCCAGGTTCTCAAATACCAGCACAAACTCGTCCCCACCCAGGCGCGCGACATAGTCCTCATCACGCAACGCCGAACGCACACGGGTGGCCAGATCAAGCAACACGTCGTCACCCGCCGCATGCCCATAGCGATCGTTGAACAGCTTCAGATCATCCAGGTCCAGGATGCCTACCGCGAGCAGGCGCCCCTGCTCCCGGGCGCGCTCCAGCAAGCGCTCCAGATGGCGATCCAGCGCACGTCGATTGGGCAAATGGGTCAAATCATCATGCAGCGCCAGGTAGGTCTGTCGCGCTTGTTCCTGCCGAAGTTCTCGGCGCTGCTCGTGCTGCTTCAGCGCCAGACCCGCCGCATCGGCGATTTCATCCAGCAGACCACACATTTCGGTGTCAAATGCGTCCGTCTCGGTAGTGACCACCGAAAACACGCCGACCGGTACCCGTGCCATCTCACTGCGCGGTTCGGAAAACATCGGCCAGCAACCGATCGCACCAACTTCAGCCAGCGCCTCCAGGTGCCACGCGGCGATGGTTTCCGGATGCACGGACGGGTGCACCCTGACCACCGGTTCGCCGCGCATGAACGCAAGGGTCGGGGTGGAGATTTTCGGCCCCACACTGTGGCTGGGCTGGTCCGTCAGATGCTTGATGGCATCGGCCATCGGGCCTGCCAACGCCACCCGTTCCAGTATCGCTTCGCCGACATCGGCTCGATAGATGTCCACGGCCATTGCGCCGGCAGTCTCCACCAATGCGTGTGCCAGCGTGTGATACACGGCCGCAGGGTCGGGCTGATCCAGCAAGGCGCGCTGAATGCTGCGCTGCGCGTCACGGTACCGACTCATGCGGATGTCGTGCTCCAGCAACGTCTGGTGGTCCCAGAAGCGCACCATTTCGTTGGCCAGGCGCTGTGCCCAATCCAGCAACTCGGCGCCGAGCGGCAGCACACCTTCGCGCGCATACGCCGACAACACCAGGCGGCCACCATCACTGGTGCTGGCACCAGCGACTATGTGCCACCCAAAGCCATACGCTATTGCCGAGTCCCGCCAGGGCGCAAACTCTGCGGCGTCGACCGCCGTGACCCGGGCGTGCCCCTCACGCAACGCCAATGCAGTCGGCCCGAGCCCGCCCGGTTCATTGCGGTCCATGCTCAGACGCAACGTAGCGGCGTATTCGGCAGCCGGCCCGGCAGCGGCAAAGACATCGACCCGCGGGCTGTTCGGCTCGATGCGACCGATCCACACCAGCGGCAACTCCATAATGGAACTGAGGGTTTCCGCCACCTGCGTCAGCGCCAGGCGACGGTCATATCCGGGCGCGGTGTGCAGCAGTACCAACGTCTCGGCCACACTGCGGTAAAACCGCTCACGCAGCCCGCGCCGTGTTGGTCCTCGACTGGCCATTGCCTTCCCCATACGGGTGCGCGCAAACGATAGCGCACTGCTACAAC
>DATCWU010000167.1:0-8545 GCA_036566165.1 Rhodanobacter sp.
GCGCTGGTGACCATCAAGACCGACGTGAGCTTGCCGCTCTCACCCACCGACCTGACGCAACGCGAACAAGACACCGCGCTGCTGCGCGCGCTGTATACACGGTATGAATTCAAGACCGCGTTGAAAGAGCTGGACAGCGCGGAACCCGTAGGAGCGCACCCTGTGCGCGATGCCCTTCCGGTTGACATCGCGAACAGCTTTCGCGCACAAGGTGCGCTCCTACAGCCTCCACCGACGCTCTCCGCGCCGGGCGAATACGAACTCGTCACCACGACGGCTCAACTGGACGCGTGGCTGGAAAAATTACGCCACGCCGAGCTGATCGCGTTCGATACCGAAACCACCAGCATCGACGCAATGCGCGCGGACATCGTCGGCGCCAGCTTCTCGGTGGAGCTTGGCGTTGCGTGCTACATCCCGCTCGGACATGACTATCCCGGCGTGCCGGCACAGCTCGACCGCGATCTCGTGCTGCGTGCGCTGCAGCCGATCTTCGAGGATCCGGCGCGACCCAAACTTGGCCAGAACGCGAAATACGACATCAACATCCTCGCGCACTACGGCATTATCGTGCGCGGCGTGCAGCACGATTCAATGCTTGAATCCTACGTCTGGAACGCGACGGCCACGCGCCACGACATGGACTCACTGGCGAAGAAATATCTCGGTTACGACACCGTCAAATACACCGATGTCACCGGCAAGGGCGCCAAACAGATTTCGTTTTCGCAGGTGGACCTGGACACCGCCTGCCGCTACGCCGCCGAAGACGCGGATGTGACGTTCCGCCTGCACGCCGCATTGTGGCCCAAGCTGCAAAGCATACCGACGCTGCAAAAGGTGTACACCGACATTGAAATGCCGCTGGTCCCGGTGCTGGCCGGGATGGAGCGCCGCGGCGTGCTGATCGATGGCGATGCACTGCGCACGCAAAGCCAGCAACTGGGCAAGCGCATGCTGGAGTTGCAGGCGCAGGCCCAGACACTGGCCGGGCACGAGTTCAACCTTGAATCACCCAAGCAGTTGCAAGCAGTGTTGTTTGACGAGCTGGGCCTGCAGGCAAAACTGAAGACGCCGACCGGTCAACCATCGACCAACGAGGAAGCCCTGGAAGCCATTGCCGATACCCACGAGCTGCCGCGCGTGATCCTCGACTACCGCACGCTGGCCAAGCTGCGTTCCACCTATACCGACAAGCTTTCCAGCATCGTCAACCCGCGCACGGGCCGCGTGCACACCAGCTATCACCAAGGCTCGGTGGCCACCGGGCGGCTGTCCTCGTCGGATCCGAACCTGCAGAACATTCCGGTGCGCACCGAAGAAGGTCGGCGCATCCGCCAGGCATTCATCGCGCCGCCAGGCTGGGTCGTAATGGCGGCGGATTACTCACAAGTCGAGCTGCGCATCATGGCGCACTTGTCGGGCGACGAAGGCCTGTTGCGCGCATTCCACACCGGTGGCGACGTGCACCGCGCCACCGCCGCCGAGGTGTTTGGCGTGCCGCCGGAGGAGATCACCACCAACCAGCGCCGCGCCGCCAAGGCGATCAACTTCGGGCTGATGTATGGCATGAGCGCGTTCGGCCTGGCGCGTGCGCTGAGTGTCGATCGCGGCGAAGCGACCGAGTACATGACGCGCTATTTCACCCGCTACCCGAGTGTGCATGGCTTCATGGAAAGCACGCGCGAGCAGGCGCACCGCGACGGCTATGTGCAAACCCTGTTCGGCCGCCGGCTGTACCTGGAAAACCTCGCCTCGCGCAATCACGCGTTGCGCCAGGGCGCCGAGCGCGCCGCCGTGAATGCGCCCATGCAAGGTACTGCCGCCGACATCATCAAGCGCGCCATGATCAGCCTGGCCAGCTGGCTGGAGGGGCGCGACGATGCCCACATGTTGATGCAGGTGCACGATGAATTGGTGCTGGAAGTGCGCATCGACGCGGTCGACGACGTCCGCGCCGCCGTGATCGAGCGCATGTCCGGCGCGGCTGCACTGGCCGTACCCCTGGTGGTTGACGTGGGTACCGGGCAAAACTGGGACGAGGCGCACTGAGCCCCGCATTCGCCTGGCCGCCGCCGGTTGTGGCGGGCGCATGAGCGACGTGCACGCGCCGCGCCAAGGCCACTACGTCAAAACCATGTGAAAGTGCCACCGGTAAAATTATTTTGGCCAGCACGCAACTTTCCGCACTTTCCGTGTTCTGAGTAACTGGATGCACGCAACGGCATCCCCCGGCAACTCCCCCAAGAGCTGCCACGGACGTGAACCTCCTCCCCTGGGCTCTCACGTCCGCCCCGGCCCCGAAGACTCCCCTGTCTTCGGGGCCTCTTTTTTGTGTTTCATCCCGCCTCCACCTTCCATGCACATACGCACCCGCATAGTGGTTGCACATTCCACAAGGGGATCACTCAATGCGTGCAGGACTTCTCATTGCCGGTGCCATTCTGTTGCTGGCCGGACTCTGGGTCACGATCGGCAACGGCAGCTACAAGCAAACCGACACCGTCGCCCAGCTCGGCCCGGCCAAGATTGAAACCACGCACAACAAAGCCGTGCCGCAATGGCTGGGCATCGGCGGCATCGTCATCGGCGGCCTGCTGCTGGTAGGTGGCATCGCCAGCAAGAAGAGCTGAGCACGGCTGGCACTAACCCGAGCTGCCTCGACGGCGGTTCGGGTTGGCTGCCACTACAATGGGCGGTATGGATGTTTCGTACCTGCTCGATCCGCTCAATGATGCCCAACGTGAAGCGGTTTGTGCCCCACCGGGCCATTATCTCGTCCTTGCCGGCGCCGGTTCCGGCAAGACCCGCGTGCTCACGCATCGCATTGGCTGGCTGACCCAGGCCGAACAGGTGCCACCGTGGGCCATCCTCGCCGTCACCTTCACCAACAAGGCCGCCGGCGAAATGCGTGGGCGGCTGGATGCACTGATTCCAGGCGGTACGCAAGGGCTGACCGTCGGCACCTTTCACGGCATTGCGCACCGATTGCTGCGCCGCCATTGGCGCGACGCAGGTCTGCAGGAGGATTTCCAGATCCTCGACAGCGATGACCAGTTGCGACTGGTCAAACGCGTCATCGCCGGACTCGGGCTGGACGACGCGCGCTACCCGCATCGACAGGCCACCTGGCAGATCAACAGCTGGAAGGATGAAGGCAAACGCCCCGGCACCATCGAGCACCGCGACCATCCGACCACGCGGACCTATCTGCAGATTTACCAGGCTTATGAAGACGCTTGCCGACGCGCCGGCATGGTCGACTTCGGCGAACTGCTGCTGCGTGCGCACGAGCTGTGGCTCAAGCAGCCGGCGGTGCTGGAGCACTACCAGCAACGCTGGCGGCATCTGCTGATCGACGAATTCCAGGACACCAACACGCTGCAATACGCGTGGATTCGCGTACTCGCCGGCAGCACCGGGAGCGTGTTTGCCGTGGGCGACGACGACCAGTCGATCTATGGCTGGCGGGGCGCGAAAGTCGAGAACATGGCGCAGTTCCTGCGTGATTTCCCTGGCGCACGCACGATCAAGCTGGAACAAAACTATCGCTCCACCTCGATCATCCTCAAAGCTGCCAACAGTGTCATCGGCCACAACGGCAGCCGCCTGGGCAAGCAACTGTGGACTGCCGGCGAAGATGGCGAACGCATCGCGTTGTACACGGCCTACAACGAACAGGATGAAGCGCGGTTCGTCATCGAGCAGATCCACGAATTCATCGCCGAGCGCGGCAATGCCCGGGACTGCGCGATCCTGTATCGCTCCAACGCGCAATCGCGCAACTTCGAGGAACAACTCGCCCAGCGCAACATTGCGTACCGGGTGTATGGCGGCCAGCGTTTCTTCGACCGCGCCGAAGTGAAGGACGCGCTGGCGTATCTGCGCCTTACCGCCAACCGGCACGACGACATGGCGTTCGAGCGCGCCGTGAATACGCCGCCGCGCGGCATTGGCGAACGCACGATCGACATCCTGCGCCGTCGTGCGCGCGCCAGCGACACGTCACTGTGGGAGGCCGCAGTGGGCGAACTGACCGTCGGCAGCGAGCTCGGCGGGCGCGGGAAGAACGCAGTGAAAGCATTCCTGGCGCTGGTTGACGAAATGGCGCACACCTTCAACCCCATCGCTCCCGCCGCCGTTGCGGGCGAAAGCTGGGGTGCGGGGGCACCGCCACCTGACCAGCCAGACCCGTCCGCGCCCGATCCGCTTTCCCGGGCAAGCCTGGGGGACAGGGTTGCAAGCCTCACCCTGGCCGAACAAATCGACCACACCATCACCCACACCGGCTTGCGCGACTATTTTGAAAAGGACAGCCGGGGCCATGCCGAGACACGCGTGGAGAACCTCGACGAACTGGTCAACGTGGCCAGCCGTTTCGAGCGTACGGCCGAGGACATCGAACTGGGCCTGGGCGAGCTGTCGGCGTTCCTCGCGCACGCCACGCTGGAGTCAGGCGAAAACCAGGCTGAAGCCACCGACGACTGCGTGCAACTGATGACGCTGCATTCGGCCAAGGGCCTGGAGTTTCCGGTCGTGTTCCTGGTCGGCATGGAGGAAGGCCTGTTCCCCAGCCAGCGCTCGGTGGACGATGAGGGACGGCTGGAGGAAGAACGCCGCCTCGCTTACGTCGGCATTACCCGCGCCCGCGAAAAGCTGTTCGTCAGCCATGCCGAATCGCGCCGTATGCACGGAACCGAAATGCTGGCACGGCCTTCGCGTTTCCTCGGCGAGATGCCGGCCGGGCTGATCGACGAAGTGCGCCCGCGCGTGCATGTCGTGCGCCCGCTGTACGCCGGCGCCACGCATTACCTCGCCAATGAAGCATTGCAGGAAGACCTGCCGGTGAAACTTGGCCAACGCGTGAGCCACCCGAGTTTCGGCGAAGGCGTGGTCATCAGCGCCGAAGGCAGCGGCGCGCACACCCGCCTGCAGGTGAACTTTGAAGCCGCCGGCAGCAAGTGGCTGGTCGCGGCGTACGCGCATCTGACGGCGCTGCCAGCCGACTGACGCAACATTCCTGCATCGCCGGGACCAGCTCGACATTGCCGTGCCGTGGCGCTGAAGCCCGGCGACAACCTGCCTCGGGATTTCCCGAGACCAGCCGGCGGCCTTGAGCAAACGCAAGCCGTGGCACGCTGGCCATTGACACGCCGACCCAAAGCACACAAACATCGGGTACGCGGTGTCGCGCGGGGTGAACTCGTCACTGCGCTAGTGCACCACTGCGAGCACGCCTTTAGGCCATGGGAATGGAGACGGCTATGCGCATCGCGATCATCGGCAAATCGTTCCGGGTTTTCAGTCATGTCGTCTTGCTGGCGATGGCGGCTGCCATCGTCTATGCGGCGTACATCACTTTCATATACTGGTCATACATCGCCGTCTGAGCCGGAGAGCCCCATGAACAAGCGCCAAACCCGGCTGTTTGCCATCATCGGGACATTGCTTGCAGCGCTGCTGTTTCTCGGCATGACGATTGACAGCCACCGGCAATTTCCCGCCCTGACCCACAGCGACCAGATCACCCCGGAGGTCACGCTCGGCAATAAGGTCTGGCACAAGAACAACTGCATCAACTGCCACACCTTGTTTGGCGAAGGCGCGTACTACGCACCGGACCTGACCAAGATCACCCAGCTGCGTGGCGCGGCCTACCTGCGGGCCTACATGCGTGATCCGGCCAAGTTCTACGACGAGCAGAAGGTGCGCCGGCTGATGCCGAAGCAGAACCTGAGCGATGCCGACATCACCGGCCTGATCGCGTTCCTCGACTGGGTCAGCAAGGTCGACAACCAGGGCTGGCCACCACGACCCTTGCTGGTCAGTGGTTCGGCACTTCCGGGCATGGCTTCCGCTTCGCAGGCACCCTCCGTCGCCGCCGCCAACGCGCAACCCTCCACACCAGCGGACAGCCCCGTCGCGCTGGGTGAGGCTGTTTTCCACTCCGCCGCGCCACCTTGCTCCGCCTGCCATTCGACGGCACCAGGAGTGAACATGGCCGGACCGACGTTGGCCGGGATCACTGGCCTGGCGGAAAAAGCGCTGGCTTCAGGTACGTACAAAGGTGAAGCCACGGATGTCCCCGGGTTCATCCGCGAGTCGATCCTGCATCCCAGCGCCTACCTGGAACCCGGTGACATGTACTCGGCCGGTGGCACCTCATTCATGCCGGACACCTACGCGAATTCACTGACGCCCGAGCAGGTCGACCAGCTCGTCGCCTACCTATCCAGCTTGAAGTAAGTCACACGCTGTCCGCTGTCGCATCGCGACGGTGGACGCCATCCACGTGACAGTTCCGCAAACTGATTCGACGGAGAGGCACATGCGCTACAAATCCCAGTCAGTGGCCTATTGGTACTTTGCCGTCGCCATGGTGCTGTTCGGCCTGCAACTGGTGTTCGGCCTGCTCTCGGCAGCCAAGTATCTCGGCCCCGATCCACTGCTGTACATCCTGCCGTTCGACGTCACCAAGACCATCCACACCAACTTGCTGATCGTCTGGGTACTGACCGGCTTCATGGGCGCCACCTACTGGATGGTGCCGGACGAATCGCGCACCGAGTTGTACAGCGTCAAGCTGGCGCTCTGGCAGTTGGTGCTGTGGTCGGTGATGGGCCTGGCCACGATTTTCGGCTACCTGTTCCGCTACGGCACCGGCAACAAGCTGCTGGAGCAACCGCTGCCCTCGAAGATCGTCATCGTCGTCGTGATGCTGATGTTTCTCTACAACATCTTCATGACGATCAAGCGCTCCGGCCGGTTCACCACCACCGAGGGCGTGCTGCTGAGCGGCCTCGGCCTGGCGGCGGTGCTGTACCTGCCGGCGTTGCTGCACTACGAAAACTACGTGGTCTCGATCTTTTATCGCTGGTGGACGATCCACCTGTGGGTCGAGGGCGTATGGGAAATGATCCAGGGTGGCTTCCTTGCCTACCTGCTGATCCGCCTGTCTGGCGCCGATCGCGAAGTGATGGAAAAGTGGCTGTACGTGATTGTCGGGTTGGTGTTCATTGCCGGCATCATCGGCACTGCGCATCACTATTACTGGGTGGGCGTGCCGCATTATTGGTTGCCGATCGGCGGCATCTTCAGCGCGCTGGAGCCAGTCGCACTGGTGGGCATGGCAGTCTATGCGTATTACGCGATTCGCCGCTCCGGGCTGCAACACCCGAATGTGCTGGCCTTGCACTGGACCGTGGGCAGTGCGGTGTTCACGTTGTTCGGGGCAGGCCTGCTGGGTCTGGCGCATACGTTCCCCAGCGTCAACAAATGGACCCACGGCACGCTGATCACTGCCATGCACGGTCACGCGGCGTTCTACGGTGCGTACGTGATGATCGTGCTGGCGATGATTGTCTACGCGCTGCCGTCGCTGGCCTCCGGACGCCGCGAGGCCGGTTCGCCGATTGGCTACTGGGCATTCTGGATGCAGCTGGGCGGCATGTTCGGCATGACGCTGTCCTTCGGCACCGCCGGCATCGCGCAGGTGTACCTGGAGCGCATCCTTGGCCTGGGCTACCTCGACACGCAGATCAAGATCCAGATCCACTTCGTGATGCTGATTGCAACCGCCACCGTGTTCACCCTCGGCGTGATCCTGTTCATCTACGACTTCTTCCGCTACCCGCCTAACTTCGTCGTCAACGACGCAGCTGGACGCAAGCTCGACACCGCCTCGTCCGATGCCTGAGCCGACAGCCGCCGCCACGGACAGCGCGGCAAGGATCGCGGCCGCGCCGTTCTACCTGCCGTCCGGCAATGAGGTCGCGGTATTCGAACAGTGCCATGCGCACCAGCTTGCGGTGCTGCTGAAGGGGCCGACCGGCTGCGGCAAGACGCGCTTCATCGAGTACATGGCGTGGCGGCTTGGGCGGCCGCTGATCACGATTTCCTGCCACGACGATCTCAGTGCCAGCGATCTGGTCGGGCGTTTTCTGATTCGCCACGACGGCACCGCATGGCAGGACGGGCCACTGACCCGGGCCGTGCGCGAAGGCGCGATTTGCTATCTCGATGAAGTGGTCGAGGCGCGGCAGGACACCGTCGTCGTGCTGCATCCGCTGACCGATTACCGGCGTATTCTGCCCATCGACAAGACCGGCGAAACCCTCGAAGCCGCGGCCGGCTTTCAACTGGTGGTCTCATACAACCCCGGTTACCAGCGCATGCTGAAAGACCTGAAGCCAAGCACGCGGCAGCGCTTTGTCGCGCTCGATTTCAACTTCCCGCCGCTGGTCACCGAAGTGGCCATCGTCGAGCGCGAAGGTGCGGCCAACCACGCCACGGCGCATGCGTTGGTGACGCTGGGGCAGCGCCTGCGCGCCTTGCAGGATCGCGGCCTGGCCGAGGTGCCGAGTACGCGCCTGCTGATCGCCGCGGCACGCTTGATCGCCAGCGGCATTCCCGTGCGCGAGGCCTGCTACGCAGCCATTGTCTCGCCGCTGTCCGATGAAGCCACGCTGGTGGGCGCCATGCACGATCTGGTCGACGCCACGTTCGTCTGACGGCGCCCAGCCGCTTGCGGCAGCGCGCAGGAGCC
>DATCWU010000169.1:0-4434 GCA_036566165.1 Rhodanobacter sp.
GCTGGGCGCGTTGCTCGGCAACGACCCCGCGCAACGCGCACCAGCCGCCGATCTCGCGCGCGGTCACGGTGGCGCACCTACGCTGTGGGCGGCGGGCATTTCCGGGGATCGCCCCATCGCGCTGGTGTGCGTGCGCGATTCCGCCGCACTGACATCCGTGCACGATCTGCTGCGCGCGCAGCGCTATTGGCAGCAACAGCATTTTGCAGTGGATGTAGTGGTGTTGAACCGCGCCAGGGGCAGCGCGGCGGATGCCGTACACGCAGCACTCGCGCCGCTGGTCGACCAGCAGCACGCGCTGCTGGCACAGGACGCCAAGGCCCCGCGGGCAGAACTGTTCGTCCTGCGCGAGGACGCCATCGACGCCGGACTGTGCGCCGGTCTGCTGACGGTGGCCCGCATCGTCCTGCACGCCAACCCTGCGCCACCGACACCCACCGCGCACGCGCCGGCGCAAGACGCTGCGTCAGGCATGCAAGCACCCATCCGCGCGACCGCCGTCGCTGACGCCGCCACCGCGGCGCCAGCCAGCAAGGTCGAGTTCGCCAATGACTGCGGCGGCTTCGTGGATGGCGGTCGCAGCTATCGCTGCGTGCTGAAGGAGGGCCAGTCCACTCCGGCCCCATGGATCAACGTCATCGCCAACCCAGCGTTCGGATTTCTGGTCTCGGCCGCAGGCAGCGGTTACACGTGGTCACTGAACAGTCAGCGAAATCCCCTCACGCCGTGGCCGAACGATGCAGTGAGCGACACGCCGCACGAGGTGCTGTATCTGCGCGACGAGGACACCGGTGTGTTGTGGAGTGCCACCGCGCTGCCCATCCGCGTGCCCGGTACCACGTACACCACCACCCACGGCAAGGGCTGGACCCGTTTCAGTCATGCCGCGCACGACATTGCGCTGGAACTCACACAATGCGTGCCGACCGACGATGCGATCAAGCTCTCGCGCCTGCGCCTGTGCAACCACTCGCCGCGGGCACGCCACTTGGCAGTCACCGGCTATGTCGAGTGGGCGCTGGGCGCCAATGGCACGACGCCGGCCCCATTCGTGATCACCGCGCGCGACGAACCCACGGGCGCGCTGCTGGCCCGCAATCCGTGGCGCGCCGACTTCGCGGATCGCATCGCCTTCATCGATCTGGGCGGTTTGCAGCAGTCCATGAGCGGCGACCGCCGCGAGGTGCTGGGCGCGCTCGGCCATGTTGCACAACCGGCAGCGCTGCACAGCGCCACGCCCTTGTCCGGGCGACTCGGCACTGGGCTCGACCCCTGCGGCGCGCTGCAGACGCATGTCGAATTGCCGCCGCATACCCAGCTCGACTTGCTGTTTGTGCTCGGTGACGCCGCCGACACCGCCAGTGCGCAAGCGCTGATCACCAAGTACCGCCATGCCGACTTTGACGCCGTACTGGGCGCCGTCACCGCGCAATGGAATGGCGTGCTCGACACCGTTCAGGTGCAGACGCCGGATCGCGCGCTGGACGTCATGCTCAACGACTGGCTGCTGTATCAGGTGACCAGTTGCCGGCTGTGGGCGCGCACGGCCGGCTACCAGGCGAGCGGCGCCTACGGCTTTCGTGACCAGTTGCAGGACGTGATGGCGCTGTGCGTGACGCGCCCCGATCTGGCGCGCGAGCATCTGCTGCGCGCGGCCGGCCGGCAGTTTGCCGAAGGCGATGTGCAGCACTGGTGGCTGCCACCCAACGGGCAGGGCATCCGCACGCGCATCAGCGATGATCGCATCTGGCTGGGCTACGTGGCGGCGCATTACGTGACGGTCACCGGCGACCGTGCGCTGCTGGACGAAACCCGCCCGTTCCTCACCGGACCGGCGATCGCCGACGATGCCACCGACGCCTTCTTCCAGCCCGGCATCGGCAGCGCGCCGGTCAGCATCTACGAACACTGTGCCCGCGCACTCGATTCCAGCCTCACGCGTGGTGCCCACGGGCTGCCGCTGATCGGCACTGGCGACTGGAACGACGGCATGAACAACGTTGGCGCCAAGGGCCGGGGGGAAAGCAGTTGGCTCGGCTGGTTGCTGCTGGCCACGATTGCCGCGCTCGCACCGCATGCCAGCCAACGGGACGAACGCGAACGCGTGCAACGCTGGCTGGACTACGCCGCGGCGCTGCGCGTGGCGCTGGAACAGGCCTGGGATGGCCAGTGGTACCGCCGTGGCTACTACGACGACGGCACGCCGCTGGGGTCCAGTGCCAGCAAGGAGTGCTGGATCGACACCATCGCGCAATCCTGGAGCCTGCTGACCGGCGGGCCGCACCCGCTGCGCGCGGCCCAGGCCATGGCTGCCGTGGACCGCCTGCTGGTCGATCACCCGCACCAGCTGGCGCGCCTGTTCACCCCGCCGTTCGATCACGCCACAGAAAACCCCGGCTACATCAAGGGCTACCCGCCCGGCGTGCGCGAGAACGGCGGGCAGTACACGCATGGCGCGACCTGGTCGATCTTTGCGTGGGCGCAACTGGGCGATGGCGAGCGTGCCGCTGACATGTTCAACATGCTCAATCCGATCCGCCACAGCGACAGTGCGCAGGCGGCGCAACGCTACAAGGTAGAGCCGTACGTGGCTTGCGCGGACGTTTATTCTGTCGCGCCGCACATTGGGCGTGGCGGCTGGACCTGGTACACGGGTTCGGCGGCCTGGCTGTATCGCGCCGGGCTGGAGGCGTTGCTTGGTTTCCAGCTGCGCGGCGAGCACCTGCGCCTCGCGCCATGCATACCCAAGGCATGGCCCGGCTTCACGCTCACCTATCGGCACCGTGGGCAGCAACACATCACGCCGTACACGATCCAGGTGGAAAACCCGCGTGGCGTGTGCGCGGGCATCACGCAGATCACCCTGGACGGCCAGCCGCTGCAGCCGGACGCCGAGGTGGCGCTGGCCGACGACGGCGCCGCGCACACGCTGCAAGTCACACTGGGCTGAGGCGCACCGCGGATGCACCAGCGCCATTGGCTGTCTGTGCCACGTTCACGCCGACGAATACGTACGCGTATGCTACAAGTCAGGACACGCTGACCGCCCGCCCTGTTCCGCACCGGCACGCGGCAGCCGGACGCGACGCACCAAACGCACGAGGCAACGGATCGCTATGGGCACCCACGAGTTTCAAGCCGTGGTCAACGCGCTCGCTGCCGACGGCTGGTGCGTACTACCGGACTTGTTGACCCGGGCACAGACCCAGGCCCTCTCCCGCGAGTGCGCGGACCTGTATGCGGCGCAGCAGTTTCGTCCGGCCCGTACCGGTCTGGAACGCACGGCATCGCAATTGCGCACCGACCGCACGCACTGGTTTGTGCCCGACGCACTCACTGCACCACAACGGGTGTTTACCCAGCGCATGGACGCGTTGCGCACGGTGCTCAACCGCCGACTGATGCTCGGCCTGGTGGATAGCGAGGCGCATTACGCGGCCTATCCTCCCGGTGGTGGTTACGCGCGTCATCGTGACTGTCTGCGCTACAGCGACGCCCGCGTGGTATCCGCGGTGTTCTACCTCAATCCAGAGTGGCATGACAGCGACGGCGGCGCATTGCGCCTGTATCTGCCTCGCTCGTACCACGACATCGCGCCCCAAGGCGGCACGCTGGCCCTGTTCCTGTCCGCCCAGTTCGAACACGAAGTATTGCCGCCAGCCCGCACCCGTTTCAGCATCGCCTGCTGGTTGCGCCAGCGCCAGCGGCCGGATGCTGCAACCCGCTGACACGCGGCTTGTCCGCCGCCACCCACGAGTTCCCGGTTACGGATGAAACGGCCAGAAGACCGGTATCAGCCACATCGACAACGCGCAGAAAATGACGATCAGCGGAATGCCGACCTTCATGAAATCGGTGAAGCGATAACCACCGGCGTAATACACCATGGTATTGGTCGGATAACCAACCGGGGTGGCAAACGACGTGGCTGCCGCGAACGCGACGGCCACCACGAACGGTCGCGGATCGACGCCCATGGCATGGGCAACGGAGACCGCAATGCCGACCATCAGCACCACCGACGGGTTGTGGCCCATCAGTTCGGTCAACAGTGCGGTAAGCAGATACACCATTGTCAGCGCGGCCAGCGGGCCGTGACCGCCGATCAGCACCATCGCCTCGTGCACCATGACCGCGGACAAACCGGTCTTTTCGATGGCGATACCCAGCGGCAGGATCGCGCCGAGGAGCACGATGATCTTCCAGTCCATCGCCTCGTACACATCCTTGCGCCCGAAACAGCCAGTCAGCGCCATGACGATGGCTCCGCAGATGGCGGCCAACGGAATCGGCATCCAGTGCAGTGCGGACACCACCACCACCCCGGCCATGATGCTGGCCGCCACCCAGGCCTTGCGGGACATCGCCCGCGCATCCGGGCGTTCGCTGAGCACGATGAACGCATCGCCATTGCGCAGCTTGGGCATGGCGTCT
>DATCWU010000175.1:0-10624 GCA_036566165.1 Rhodanobacter sp.
TCCAGCGGATTGACAAACGGCACCGGCAAACCAGCCAACCCGGTCAAGCCCAGCCCTGCGCTCAACAGGTCATCGTGACCGCGATGCGCGGTCACCCGCACTTCGCCGTAATCGACTCCACTCATGACAGCCTCCTTCGTCTCCGGGTTGCTGGCACAAGCCGACAGCATGACCGATACCAGCACCGGCCAGCACCAGCGGAGCGAAAAGCGGACAGACTGCTTCATTGCCCCACCATAGCAACGCATGCCACCAACGGTCATCGTACAAAAGTCCAACAGCCGGCAGCGATCCACCACGCCTGAAGCTCGACAGCAACCACGCCGCCCACTAACGTCGATGCCATGACCAGTCTGCTGATTGCCGACGACCACCCGCTGTTCCGCGCCGCGTTACGCCTGGCGGCCAGCGAAAACCTGCCCGACTGTCAGGTGAAGGAGGCCGCCGACCTGTCCGGCGTACTTGCGGCGCTGGCTGCCGAACCGGACACCGATCTGGTCCTGCTCGACCTGCACATGCCCGGCAGCCAGGGCCTGTCCGGCCTTGCCGCATTGCGCGGCCAGCATCCCGGTGTCGCCGTGCTGGTGGTTTCCGCGCACGACGAACCGCGCATCGTGCGTCGCGTCCTGGACCACGGCGCCGCCGGTTTCATCCCCAAGAGCGCCAGCCCCGCCGAAATCGGCGAAGCGATCCGCAGCGTACTCGATTGCGGCAACTGGCTGCCGCCCTCCCTCGCCGCCGCCGTCGCCGCCCTGCCTGCCGATCCGGCCGATACCGATCTCGCCAGCCGTCTGGCCCGCCTCACCGAACAACAATCACGCGTGCTGGCGCTGCTCGCCGAAGGCCTGCTCAACAAGCAGATCGCCGATCGCCTGGCGATCCAGGAGCGCACGGTGAAGGCGCATGTCACGGCAATCTTCGAGAAGCTGAAGGTGCGCAACCGCACGCAGGCGGGGATGTTGTTGCGCTCGCTGGATCTGGGCGAACCGGGGCGAGTGAGCTGAGCAGTTTTTTCGCAGTCCCGGATGCAGTTCCGGGGACACCCGCCCTGCCAACTACTGCTGGATATCCGGCACGCCGCGGATGCAGACCTGCCGGAACTGGCCGAAGCCAAGGGATTTGCGGCAGCGCACCCGTAAATGCTGCCGCAAGGTGACGTAAATCCGGTCAAGCAAAACCGGATGACCCGCACTTGCTTCCAGCGGCACAGGACGAGCAACGCTTTCCGCCTTGTATGCCACACCAAAACCAGCAACCACGCAGCGCTCACGCATCATCCCGCATCATCCCGCATCGCCCCGCGTGCCACCCGTTGCAATACCTGCCGCAACGCCAGCGGCTTCAGCGGCTTGTACAACACCGCGAGCCCCGCATCGAGCAGGCGCTGGCGCAGTTCGCTGTCGCGATCCGCAGTGAGCATCACGGTTGGTACCCCGGCATAGCGCACACGCAACTGCCGCCATACATCGAGCCCGGTACGTCCGCCATCGAGATGGTAGTCGAGGATATGCAAATCCGGCCGCCACGGCGCGGCCAGCGCTTGCTCGACATTGCGGGCCGCGTGGACGTGCCAACCCCAGCTGGTCAGCAGGCTGCTGAGTGCGGCCAGTGCGGCCGGCTCATTGTCGAGCAACAGTGCACGACCAGGTGGCAGCGACTGCTGCATGTTGGTTGCCACCGGTGGTTGTACGGCAGCTTGCGCGAGCGGCACGTCGAGGTGGAACACGCTGCCCCGGCCGGGCCATGAGCGCAGCCCCAGCGCATGGCCGAGCAAGTCGGCCATGCGTTGTGCGATGGACAGGCCCAGCCCGAGTCCCTGGCCACCCGCAGCACTGCCGCGGCGAAATTCCTGAAAGATCAGTTGCTGCTCGTTGGGCGCAATGCCGGGGCCGGTGTCCCACACTTCTAAGCGCAACTGATCGCCGATTCGGCGCACGCCCAGCAGCACGCGGCCGTGACCGGCATAGCGCAGCGCGTTTGACAGGAAGTTCTGCAGCACCCGGCGCAACAGTTGTGGATCCGAATGCACCCACGCGCGCGTGCCGACCACATCCAGTCGCACCCCACGGTCGAGCGCGATGGCACGGAACTCGGCGGCGAGCGGATCGAGCACCTCAGCCAGCGCGAACGCACGTGGCTGCGGATGCAGGCGGCCACCTTCCAGCCGGGCCACGTCGAGCAGGCCGGTAAGCAGACCCTCCGTGGCGGCAAGCGCGCCGTTGAGGTGCTGCGCGATGGCAACGTCGCCACCACGTTCGGTGAGGGCATGGGCGAATAGCTGCGCCGCGTGCAGCGGTTGCATCAGATCATGGGTGACCGCGGCGAGGAAACGGCTTTTTGAGGCATTCGCCGCCTGTGCCTCGGCCGAGGCCGCAGTCAGCGCGCGGGTACGTTCCTGCACGCGCAGTTCCAGCGTCTCGTTGACGCGCTTGAGCGCCGCCTCGGCCAGGCGGAACGCAGTGACATCGGTGAAGGTGGCGACGAAGCCACCGCCAGGCATCGGGTTACCACGAATCTCGACGATGGTGCCGTCGGGGAAACGTCGCTCGGACAAGTGCCGCGTGCCGGTACGCATGTGCGCCAGCCGACGCTGTACACGCGATTCCACTTCGCCCGGGCCGAGCATGCCGACACCGATGTTGTGGCGGGTCAGTTCGGCCACTGGCCGCCCCACTTGCAGCAGCTCGGGCGGGTAGTTGAACAGCCGCGCGTACGGACTGTTCCACGCCACCAGGTGCAATTCGGCGTCGACCACGCAAATGCCCTGGCTCATGTTCTCCAGCGCCGCCTCCAGCACGCGCTGGTTGAAGCGCAGATCCTGCGCCGCCTCGCCGACGATCGCGACGACGGTGTCGAGATTGTCACGCCCCTGTCGATGCACCACATCAAGCAGCAGGCGCGCGGAGGCCGGGCCGATCACGGCGCCAAGTTCGTGTTCGACTTGGGCCACGCGTGCGCTGCCCGCCGAGCCAGTGACAGGCGCCGCGTCAAACAGATACTGGACGCGTTCCCGTGGCAGGAAACGCGTTGCCAGCGCACGCAGCTCGGCCATACCCACATCGCCGATGCCACTGCCCTGCCCGGCCTGCCCGAAATGCGAGGCGGCAACCGCCAGCATCACTGCCACGTTGACCACCAGGCTCGCCGCGACCGCCCGGCCCAGTCGGTTCCAGTCGCCCAGACCCAGCAAGCCATCCGGCGTCAGCCAGCGCAGCCCGGGCGGTGCGGATTGCAGCGCCGCCGCCAGCGTCGGCACGAACGCCGGCAGCAAGGCGTACAGCCACACTGCCGTGCCCACCGCCAGGCCGGCCATCACCGCACGCGAGCCCAGTTGGGGCCGATAGATCGCCGCCAGCAGCGCCGGTGTCAGGCCGGCCAGCGCGGAGAACGAGATGGCGCCGATATCGGCCAGCGCCTCGTTGCGTGCCAGCACGCGGCTGTACGCCCACGCCAACAGAATCACCACCAGGATCGCCACCCGCCGATGGTTCAGCAGCTCGCCGCGCAAATCGCCATGCTCGGCCCGCCCCCAACCCGCGCGCACGCGCAACGGTGCAATGAAGTGATTGACCACCATCAGGCTCAATGCCAGCGTCGCGATCACCACCATGCTGGTGGCGGCACTCAAGCCACCGAGGAAGGCCACCAGTGCCAGGCCATGCTCGCCACGCGCCAGCGGCAACGCCAGCACATACATGTCCGACGACACGCCACTGGCACCCAGCAGCGCGTCGCCCATCCGTGCCAGCGGCAGGATCGGCAGCGAAATCAGGATCAGATACGCGGGAAACAACCAGCGTGCCGTGCGCAGATCCCCATTGCTCTGACACTCCACGATGCCCGCGTAGAACTGGTGCGGCATGGTGAACATCGCCAGCGCGCCCAACAGGATCAGTGCCGGGAAACCGCCGCTGTCCGGCGGTGCCGGCAGCGTGGCCGGCAAGTCGGCAGGTATCGCGGTGAACAACAAGGTGCCCAACGCCAGCATCGCGCCCAGCTTGAACAACGACTCGAACGCCATCGCCAGCACCAGACCGCGGTTGTGCGCCATGGTCGACGCCCGTCGGGTACCGAACAGCATCGCAAACAACGCCATCAGCAGCGCCACGTACAAGGCGCTGTCTTGCCACGGATTGGATTCGGTCAGCTGACCATGACTGAGGATGCCGTAACTCATCGCCACCGCCTTCAGCTGCAGTGCAATGTACGGCACGATGCCGATCACCACCACCGCGGTGACCAGCGCCGCCAGTCCCGAATGCCGCCCCAGCCGCACCGCGATCAGGTCGGCCAGCGAACCGGCGTTGTACTCGCGCACCAGTTGCACCAGCCGGCCCAGGAATTTCAGCGCGAACAGATACATCAGGATCGCCCCGACAAACGTCGGCGGCAGCCACCAACCCGAACGACTGGCCTGCGTGACGGTGCCGTAGAACGTCCACGACGTGCAGTGGATCGCCAGCGACAACGCGTACACGATCGCCCAGCGTCTCTCGAACAATTGCGGGCGGCGCTCGCCGAGCAACGCTACGCCGAACAGCAGGCCGAGCCAGCACAGCGCGGCAAAGGCAATGAGACTGGCGCTCAGCATCGCGTTTGCGCCGCCATTTGTGGGAGCGACTTCCGTCGCGATGTTTGGGTCGCGCCGCGTTGGCTCAAGGCGAAGAGCTTTCGTCCTCCTGCGGAGGGCGAGTTACTTCTCTTTTGCTTGTCCAAAATAGAAGTAACCAAGAGAAAACGACACCCCACTTGGCGCTTGCCGCCCACCCATGGCCGGCAAGTCCGTGAGCCGGGGCCGGGCTTTTCGAGCGGGCTCCTGCCCGCGCGAAAAGGCGTTGCCATCCTTGGCAACGCCCGCTGCGCGGCCTGTCGTCCCCATCTCACCGCCGCACAGGGGCCCCGGTAGAGCAGCGGACCATCCTGGCCCGCACTCGGTGATAAAGCTGGAAAGCAAAAGCCGGAGCAAAGCTCCGGTTTGCTGCAGCTTCGCTCTTGATCCGGCTCTTTTGAAGAGTGCGGGCCAGGATGGTCCGCTACTCTACCCGGGGCCCCTCTGCAGCGGCGGGCGAGCGAAGGAAAGCCCGCAGGGTGGCCGGCATGGATGCCGGCCAGTTTGGCGTCAGCACAGGATGTGCTGTCGACAAACCCCGTAGCCCGACCGCGAACCTTGCGGACAGGATGTCCGCAAGGCGCGGAAGCGGGGTGGCCTTTCTCTTTGGTTATCTTTCTCTTTGGCCACGCAAAGAGAAAGTAACTCGACTGCCGAAGGCAGTCGAAAGCTCTTGTTCCATAGGTTCGGTGTGCCGAACAGCTGATCAAGAGCATCGCGCGCAAGCGCGCTCCTACAATAGCGATGAGGCCAGCGGAAGGTGGAGCCATCAATGGCCGGCAGGCAGACCCAACGCGCGTACCGCGTTCACCAGCCAGCGCAACTGCACGCCGTGGCGGATGTCGTAGTCGGCTCCGGAATATCCCCACCAGTCCCAGCATGCTTGCGGATTCAAGGGCGCGAAACTTGCGCGGACCTGAGGATATAGCACGGCCACGCCGTAGACGTCGGCCCAGCGGTTGAAGCCGGCATCCTTGACGAAGACCTCACCCACGGCATCGGCGTTCTGCTTGCAGCCGTGAAAGGCAACCACGATGCCGCAAGGCTTGCCGGCCAGGCAGGCCGGCGGGAGATAGACGTAGCCGGTAGCAGCCATGAACGCGTCAGCGCCATCGGGGCGCAGTGCGTCCTGGTCAAACGTGCGCAGTTCCCCGCGGGCTTCGGCCGCGGCTTGAGTCGGCTTGCCGAATATCTGCGCGAAGATTTCGCCAGCTGCATCGAAGCCGCAGTGGCCGAGATACGGCGCCACCGACTTGTCGCAGTCGTCACCGCGACCGGCCACTGGCAGGTTGTGGGCGAACGCGCGTTGGCCATCGTCATGCACCCGCATGCCTTTGAGGCCCGGCGTGCCATCGCGCAATTGCTCGTAGAAATGTGCGCCGGCCTCGGCCACGGCCGGTGCGACCAGCGCATCGTCCTTGCCGTGCAGCAGGTAGACGCGGGCATGCGCGAGATCCTGCAACGCACCGATCTCGCCAGCGGCGGAACGCTTGCCGGCGCTGGCCACCAGCGCACCGACATCCGGTGCGGGCACGCCCTTCATGCAACTGCTCAGTGCGATCTCCAGCTTGCCCCCGGCACAACCGTAGGGACCGCCGGCCACCAGCGCCGCATTCGGGAACAATTCCGGATAGGCCAGCTGCGCCTGGGCCGCCATGTACGCACCAGAAGAAAGCCCGACCACCGCCGTGCGCGCCGGGTCGATTTTCAGTTCGGGCAGGTTGGCATCGGCGCCCTGCGCGCAGGCAGTGCCGGCACTCGTCAACAAGGCCAGCCACAGCAGGCGGGTTACCCGGCGGGTGTTCATGGTCGGCTCCGTCTTGCAAATTTGCCGTGTAACCCCGGAAGCTGCTGGCGAACAGTGCTCCTGCTGCGGATCTCCAGAACAGGGGCACCGCCCGCCAGCGACACTCCTGGGCGCGTGGGCGGCAGGTCAGAAATTGTAGCGGGCGCTGACGTACCAGTTGCGCGGTGCGCCGTAGTAAGCAGTCTGGATGTTGCCGACGCTGGAGAACTCCTGGCCGTCGGTCTTGTAGACCTTGTCGCCAAGGTTGCGCACGCCGGCCCGCAACTGCCAGTGGCCACTGCCGGAGTCGTACACGCCAAACACGCCGGTCACGACGTAGGACTGCTGCATCAGGCCATCACGATTGTCGACACTGAGCCAGGTGTCGCCGCGGTAGGAAGCATCCGCGCCAACCGTGAGTGCGCTGCCGTCGGACAGGCCGAAGGTCTGCGCCAATGCCACGCGCGCCGTCCACTTTGGCGAGAACGGCACATGATCGTGCAAGTTGGCCAGGGTCGGATTGATCTGGGTTCGCGGGTCGATGAAACTGGCATAGCGCGCATCCATGTACGCCAGCTGCGTGGACAGTCGCGTGCCCTGACCAAGCAGGGCGACACCTTCGAACTCCAGGCCATCGATCTTCAACTTGGCCGCATTGAGTACGGGGAAGCTGAAAGTCGGGCTCGGCGAACCCGGGTTCTGCACCTCGGAAACCCGCGCCTGGAAATCGGTGTAATTGGAATGATAGGCGGCAAAGTTGCCTTGCAGCCGGTTGTCGGCCGAACGCATCTTCATACCCAGTTCGTAGGTCCACACGTACTCTGGATCGAACGTGGGATCGGCTGCTTCCTTGGGATCATTGGCGCGACCGTTGAAGCCGCCGGACTTGAAACCACGGTTGACCGAAACGTAGCCCATGGCCTGTGGCGTGAACTGCTTCTGCAAACTCAGCGAGGGGGTCACGGCACTCCACGATTTGCTGGTGGCGGGGATGACCGCCTGCGGATCCTGGCTGAAAGCCTGCAACGGCGCGCCAAAGAACGCGCTGGTGGTACGCGCGTAATCCTTGGTTTCGTGGGTGTAGCGCACCCCGGCGGCGAGCGTCCAGCTCGGCACGAATTCCCAGTTCACATGGCCGAAGCCGGCCCAGCTCTTGTTCTCCAGCTTGTCGTCAATGGTGCGCAGGAAAGCCACCGGAATGGTGGTAAAGCGAATGAAATCGTCGGCGTAGGCTTCCTGGTGCGACGGCACTTTCTCATCCAGGTAATACAGCCCGTAGACCGCCTGCAAGTCGCTGCCGTTGTCGTACTGCAGTTGCAGCTCCTGGCTGAACTGTTTCTGGTGGAAGTCGACCAGCACGTCACCAAGTTCCAGCGTGGTGGCGTCGATGTCGATGAACGAATCGCTGTGCAGCTTGCGGTAGGCGGTGATGCTCTTGACGTCCCAGCGGTCGGCCAGCTTCCAGTCCATGTGCAGCGAGGCGCCCTGGTGGGTCAGGTGCTGGCCGTGGCCGGGACCGAACGAGGTCTCGCCCTTGAAGTCGTATTCCCCGGCAGGCGGCGTGAACAGCAGCACCTGACCCAGCGCCAGATCCGTTGCGAACAGCGGAGCCGTGGCCTGCCCCAGCGTCAGGTGGGTATCCATCTTGGTGTAGTCCGCGGACAACGTGGCACTGAAGCTGTCGTTCGGCTGCCACTTCAATTTGCCGCGTACCGCCTTGGTGTTGTCGTTGTTGTACTTCGCCCCGGTGGTCGGATCGGTGACGTAGCCATCGGTACGCGTATACACACCGGCCAGATTGCCCGACAAGGTCTGGCTGATGGGCCCGGAGAAATAGAAGCGGCCTTCGCGGCGACCGTAATCACCCAGGGTGCCCTCCACCGACCCTTCCGGCGTGGCGCTTGGCTCCTTGGTGACGACCTTGATCGCGCCACCAGTGGAGTTCTTGCCGTACAGCGTGCCCTGCGGGCCGCGCAGCACCTCGACCCGTTCGATGTCGAACAGGCTGAACAGCGCACCCTGGATGCGCGAGTAGTAGACGTCATCGACGTACATGCCGACACCGGGGTCGAAAGTCTGCAACGCATCGGGCTGGCCAATGCCGCGGATGAACACGTTGACCGACGACGACGAACCGCGGCCTTGCACGATATTCAAGCCCGGCACCGCGCCCTGCAGACCATCAATGTTGTTTGCCTGCAAGTCCTTCATGTCATCGCCGCTGAACGCGCTGACCGCGACCGGCACCTTTTCCAGCGATTCGTTGCGACGCCGCGCACTGACCGTCACCGCCTGCAGTTGCGTGGCCTCAGCCTGCTTCGCGGCAGTCGGTTTGGTGGTGTCGGCATCATCGGTGGTCTGTTGCGCGTGCAGCGGCGCCAGCAAGGCCAGGCCCAGAACCAGACCGATTGCCGAACTCAGATGCGTGCGTTTCATGTCGTCCCCTCGCTGTGGATGCATCGCTCGCGCAAATGCGGATGAAGGGAGCTTAGGTGCGGCATGCGGCGGCAACACTTGTACCTTCGTACAGTGCCCCCGCCGTCAGCCGTCAGGGATACTCGACGCCGGTCGCCATTGATGCAGAGGGGAGATTCACGGAATGGCATTCTTGATCGTGCTGGCTGCGCTGTGTTTTCTGATGCTCGCGGCCTACCGCGGCTACAGCGTCATCCTGTTTGCGCCCATCGCCGCGCTGGGCGCGGTGTTGCTGACCGAACCGGCGCTGGTCGCGCCGATGTTCACCGGCCTGTTCATGGACAAGATGGTCGGCTTCCTCAAGCTCTACTTTCCGGTGTTCATGCTCGGCGCGGTGTTTGGCAAGCTGATCGAGCTGTCCGGTTTCTCCAAATCGATCGTGGCCGCCACCATTGGCCTGGTCGGGCGCAGCCGCGCGATATTGTCGATCGTGCTGGTGTGCGCGCTGCTGACCTACGGTGGCGTGTCGCTGTTCGTGGTGGTGTTTGCGGTGTACCCGTTTGCCGCGGAACTGTTTCGCCAGTCCGACATTCCGAAGCGGCTGATCCCCGGCACCATTGCGCTGGGCGCGTTCACCTTCACCATGGATTCGCTGCCGGGCACGCCGCAGATCCAGAACATCATCCCCACCGCGTTTTTCGGTACCAACACCTGGGCGGCGCCGTGGCTGGGGACGATCGGCGGCGTGTTCATCCTGATCGTCGGGCTGAGTTACCTCAACTGGCGCCGGCGCAGGGCCGCCGCGACTGGCGAAGGTTATGGCGACAATCTGGTCAACGAGCCGGCGCCGTTCGAGAGCGGCAAACTGGCCCATCCACTGATCGCGCTGCTGCCGCTGGTGCTGGTCGGCGTGTGCAACAAGGTGTTCACCGATCTGATCCCGCGCGTCTATGGCGCAACCCAGTCGTTTCTGCCCAGCGTGGTCGGCAGCGCAAAACCGGTAGTGCAGGAAGTATCGAAGGTCGCCGCGATCTGGGCCGTCGAGGGCGCGTTGTTGGTCGGCATCGTGTGCGTGCTGGTGTTTGCGTGGCGTGCGGTGACCGCGCGTCTCGCTGCCGGTAGCCAGGCAGCGGTCGCCGGCGCGCTGCTGGCGTCGATGAACACCGCCTCGGAATACGGCTTCGGCGCGGTGATCGCCGCCCTGCCCGGCTTCAAGCTGGTCGCCGACGCGCTGCACACGATCCCGAACCCGCTGGTCAACGAGGCAGTCACCGTCACCGCGTTAGCCGGCATCACCGGCTCGGCCTCCGGCGGCATGAGCATCGCGCTGGGGGCGATGGCCGAGACGTTCATCGCCAACGCGAACGCCGCCGGCATCCCGATGGAAGTATTGCACCGGGTCGCTGCAATGGCCTCCGGCGGCATGGACACGCTGCCGCACAACGGCGCGGTGATCACGCTGCTGGCGGTCACCGGATTGACGCACCGACAGTCGTACAAGGACATCTTCGCCATCACCGTGATCAAGACGATCGCCGTGACCGTGATCATTGCGGCCTACTACCTGTTTGGCGTGGTGTAAGCGGTCAGGTCCGCGAGCACATCCAGGCCGCAGCGTGGCGTTGTCAGCCGCACTTGACCGGAGAGACCGTCGCCCGATCCTGGCTGGCGTCAGCGTCGGGAGCGGAAAAACTCGCGCAGCAACAGCCCGGACTCAGCCGCCAGCACGCCACCGGATACTTCCACCCGATGGTTGTGCTGCGCGCTGATGAGCGTATCGAATTTGCTGCCGGCAGCACCGGTCTTGGGATCGG
>DATCWU010000199.1:0-3164 GCA_036566165.1 Rhodanobacter sp.
TGATTGCGGTGTTCATCCCGATTGGCTTCATGGGCGGCTTGACCGGCAGCCTGTTCACGGAATTTGCCTTCACGCTGGTGGCCACGGTGCTGATCTCCACGGTCGTGGCGCTGACGCTTACCCCGATGCTGAGTTCCAAAGTGCTGCGCCACACGCCGCCCAGGGGCCTGACCCACGTTCTGGATCAAGGTTTCACGCGCCTGCGCGGCGTCTACGATCGCTCGCTGCACACAGTGTTGAATTTCCGTCCGCTGGTTTTGTTGGCGGCCACCTGCGTGGTCATCAGCATCCCGTTTTTGTTCCTCGGGGCCAAAAGCGAACTCGCGCCCACCGAGGATCAAGGCGTGATTCTGGCGCAAGGGATCGGCCCGGCCACGGCGACGCTGCCTTATCTGAGCAAGTACAACAACGAGATCCGCAAGGTGTTCGAAAGCCTGCCGGAAAATGCGCTGGTGTGGCAGATCAGTGGCATTGCGCCCTCCGGTGGGGCTGGCAACAATGCCGTGTTCGGGGGTACCAACCTGAAGGACTGGAGCCAGCGTTCGCGCACCCAGATGCAGATGCTGCCGGAATTGCAGCAAAAGCTGGGCCGTATCGCCGGCTTGCAGACGGTGGCGTTCCCGCTGCCGACGCTGCCCGGGTCATCCGGCGGCCTGCCGATCCAGTTTGTGCTGACGTCCACCGCTGATTACCGGCAGATCGACGCCGCGGCGGACAAGTTGATTGGCACGGCGATGCACAGCGGCCTCTTCGCGTTCCTCACCAAGAATCTGCGCTACGACAATCCGCAGATCTCGCTGGACGTGAACCGCGATATGGCCGCCAACCTCGGCTTGAGCATGAGCGACATCGGTCGGGATCTGAGCCCGCTGCTGAGCGAGAATTTCGTTGGTCGCTTCGACATGTCCGGTCACAGCTACGAGGTCATCCCGCAGGTGCCGGACTCCCGGCGAGCGAATGTCGACGCGCTCGGCGGTTACTACGTCAGGGCCGGCAGCGGCAAACTCGTGCCGCTGACGACGGTGGTGGACGTCAAACACAGCGTGGAACCCGAATATCTGCCGCAGTTCCAGCAACTCAACTCGGTCACTTTGCAAGGCACCATGGCGCCAGGCGTCACGCTGGGCCAGGCCCTCGATTACCTGCAAGGGTTGGCGGCCAGCACGCTGCCACCCAGCTACAGCGTCGACTACGCCAGCGAATCGCGCCAGTTCATCCAGCAGGGGCACGCGATCATCGCCACCTTTGCGTTGTCCATTCTGCTGGTCTTCCTGCTGCTGGCGGGGCAGTTCGAAAGTTTTCGTGATCCGCTCATCGTGCTCATCGCGGTACCGATGTCGGTGTTCGGTGCGCTGATCTTCCTGTTCCTGGGTGCGGCGACGCTGAACATTTATACGGAGGTGGGGTTGATCACGCTGATTGGCCTGATCACCAAGCAGAGCATCCTGATCGTGCAGTTCGCCAACGTGATCCAGGAAGAGGAAGGTCTCGACCGGCGCGCGGCGGCGGAAAAGGCGTCCAGCATCCGGCTGCGCCCCATCCTCATGACCACGTGCGCCATGGTGTTCGGGGTCGTGCCGCTGCTTCTGGCTGCCGGTCCCGGGGCCGTGAGCCGGTTTGACATGGGGCTGGTGATCGCCACCGGGCTTACCATTGGCGCGCTGACGTCGCTGTATGTCGTGCCGGTGATCTACACCTACGTGGCATCGGTGAAGGCAAAGATCCCCCGATCTGCGCAGACCGACGCCGACCTCGCGCTGCATTCCCGCCCGGGAATCTCCGTGTAGGGTGAAGCGGCTCGCCGCTTGGGGCGGTCGCACCCGGCGCCATTTGCACCAATAGGGTGCAAATGTAAAGATCAATGCCCGATGTCAGTGCTATGGTGCCTGACGTGCATCGTTGCGTGCTCTGCCATCCGCTGCGCCGCAACGGTTTCGCTTAGTGGCACGAGCATTGCTAACCGCCCTTATTACTCACGCCTTGAGGCTTCCCATGTCTGCCAACACCGTGCTCGACCAGATCCAGGAACACGACATCGAATTCGTCGATTTGCGCTTTGCCGACATGCTTGGTGTGCATCACCACATGACGTTCCCGGCGCACACGATCAACGAGTCGACGTTCGAGGACGGCAAGATGTTTGATGGTTCGTCGATTACCGGCTGGAAAGGTATCAACGAGTCGGACATGGTGCTGCTGCCCGATCCGGACACCGCACATCTGGACCCATTCAGCGCACATCCGCAGTTGATCATGCATTGCGATGTGCTGGAGCCATCCACGATGCAGGCGTACGGTCGTGATCCACGCTCGATTGCCAAGCGCGGCGAGGCGTATCTCAAATCCACCGGCATTGCCGACACGGCGTTCTTTGGCCCGGAGCCGGAGTTTTTCCTCTTCGATTCCGTACGCTGGCAGAACGACATGGGCCACGCGTTTTACGAGATTGGTTCGGTCGAGGGCGCGTGGAGTTCGCGCTACAAATACGAAGGCACCAACAACGGCCATCGCCCGGGCGTGAAGGGTGGCTATCTGCCGGTGCGCCCGAATGATTCGTTGAGCGACCTGCGCGCGGACATGTGCAAGGTGCTGGAGTCACTCGGCCAGGTGGTGGAGGTGCATCACCATGAAGTGGCCAACGCCGGCCAGTGCGAAATTGGCGTGCGTTTCAACACGCTGGTGAAAAAAGCCGACGAGTTGCTGACGATGAAGTACGTCATTCGCAACGTCGCCGACCAGAATGGCAAGACCGCCACGTTCATGGCCAAACCCGTGATTGGTGACAACGGCAGCGGCATGCACGTGCACCAGTCGCTGGCGAAGAACGGCGAAAACCTGTTTGCCGGCGACCTGTACGGCGGCCTCAGCCAACTCGCGCTGTGGTACATCGGCGGCATCTTCAAGCACGCGCGCGCGATCAACGCGTTTTCCAACTCCACCACCAACAGTTACAAGCGCCTGGTACCTGGTTTCGAGGCGCCAGTGATGCTGGCGTACTCCGCGCGCAACCGCTCGGCGAGTTGCCGCATCCCGTACGTTGCCAGCCCCAAAGGCCGGCGCATCGAGGTGCGTTTCCCCGACCCGATGAATTCCGGTTACCTCACTTTCACCGCGCTGATGATGGCCGGCCTCGACGGCATCCTCAACAAGATCGACCCCGGCGC
>DATCWU010000272.1:0-11494 GCA_036566165.1 Rhodanobacter sp.
GGCACGGGTGACTGGCCAGTTGGCCCGTTACTCCCCGCCTTCGGCCGGCAACGCGTAGATGCCCGGCAGGTTGCGGCCCTGTTCGTGGTAGTCCATGCCAAAACCGAACACGTAGCGATCGGGTAACACCACACCGTTGAAATCCGGAGCGATGCCCGCGGCGACCCGGTTGTGCGCCTTGGTGCACATGGTGGCGATCAGCACCCGTCGTGCGCCTCGCCGATAGCAATCGTCGCGCACCGCCTTCAGCGTATGGCCTTCATCCAGGATGTCATCAACCAGCAACACGACGCGATCCCGCAACTCCGCCATCGGTTCGCGCAACCACTTCAACTCGCTACCCGTGATATTGCCCTGGTAACGGGTGGCGTGCACATAGTCAAACTCCAGATCGGTACGGATGGCCAACGCCAACTCCCCGGCAAAGATCAGCGCGCCGTTCATGACCGTAAGGAATACCGCGCGCTCCCCGCCCAGGGCGGCGTCGATGCGCGCACCCATGGTGGCGATCACGGCCTGCAGTTCACTGCGCTGGTGCAGCAACTCGGCGTGCGCCAACGCTTCGGCGAGCGATGGTGGAACAGTGTTCATGCGACTCCTTGTGCGGCGTTCAATGCCGTGATGTGTGCGACAAAGCGGTCGCGTTGCGGATTGTCGGCCAGCTCGGCCCAAGTGGCGCCCAGTTCACCGCGCAGTGCCTCCAGTGCTGGCGGCAGCACATGCTGTTGCCGTTTTGCGGCTGTCGGCATGGCGGCAATGGCTTCCGCCACCACATCGGGAAAGCACGCCAGCACCAGATCGCAACCAGCCTGCAGGTGGGCACGCACGCGTGCACCGATGGAACCCGCGGCGCCGGCGGCGGCCATGCTGATGTCGTCGCTGATGATCGCGCCAGTAAAACCCAATTCGCCGCGCAGAATGCGCTTGACCCACACCGCGGAATAACCTGCCGGCTGCGCATCCACGGCGGGATAGATCACGTGGGCCAGCATCACGGCCTCGGCATGGGCGGCGATGCCATCCATGAACGGCAGCAAATCGTCGCGACGGATGGTGTCCAGGCCGCGGTCGTCGACTGCCTGCGCCTTGTGCGTGTCAGTCGCAACCGACCCATGGCCGGGAAAGTGCTTGAGTACGCACCCCATGCCTGCCAAATGCATGCCACGTATATACGCTTGCGCCAGCTCACCGGTGGCGGCCGGGGCCGCGTGAAACGCACGCAGGCCGATCGCGGCATTGCCGCGGGCCAGATCCACCACCGGCGCGAAACTGAAATCCACGCCACTGGCACGCAACTCGCTGGCCATCACCCAAGCGTGTTCCTCGGCCAACCGCACCGCTTCAGCCGGGTCACGGTCGTACACCGCGCCGATCGCCGCCAACGGCGGCAGACGCGTGAAGCCCTCCCGGAAACGCTGCACCGGGCCGCCTTCCTGATCCACCGCGATCAGCAGCCGACCATCGCCGGCGGCGCGGATCGCATCGCACAACGCCAGCAATTGCGCCCGCGACTGAAAATTGCGCGAGAACAACAGCACGCCGGCAACGCACGGCGCAGCCAACCACGATCTTTCCTGTGCGGCCAGTTCCAGCCCGGCCAGGCCGACCATCAACATGTGGCATCACCTGCGCTTTGCTCAGCCGCGGACCATTGTTGATACGGATGCTCGATCAAGCTGACGTTGTAATAACGCCGCAAGGCGCTGACCTCCGGACCCAGCCAGAGCGGCCGGGGAAATGGCGCATCGATGGTGGGCAACTCGACTTCGGCGACCAGCAAACCCGCGTTTTCCGCAGCAAACTCGTCAATCTCGAACAGCGTGCCGTCGACGCGCACATGATGTCGCGTCTTCTGCACCACCCCGCTGCACAATGTGATCAACAGCGTTTCGGCATCGGCCAGCGGGATGGGATATTCGAACTCGGCGCGGGCAATGCCGGCGGCGGCCTGTTTGATGTTGAGCCACGCGCGGCTCCCGGCAATGCGCACTCGCACCGAGGCTCGCGCGCGTTCCATGCCGGGCAATTCCTGCGCGCCCAGCAGGTAACCCTGGCGCATGGGCTCACTGCGCTCGATGGCCGACCGCCACGAGTCATCGCGCAACAGGAATTTGCGCTCGATCTCCGTGGCCATCAGCACCACCTCCCGCCAGCCCTGTGCGCGCTAGTCACGGGTAAACAGCGCGATGGATTCGACATGTGCGGTGTGTGGAAACATGTCCATGACACCGGCCGCCTGCAGGGTGAAGCCATGCTGGTGCACCAGTATGCCGGCATCGCGCGCCAGTGAGGCGGGGTGGCAGGAAACGTACACCACGCGCCTGGTGGCCGCTTGCGGCAGGTACGCCAGCACCTGGTCGGCACCGGCGCGCGGCGGATCGAGCAGGAGTTTGTCCCATGGTCGACTCGCCCACGCGGCGGCGTGCTGGTCCTCAAACAGGTTCGCGACGTGGAAGCGCACGTTGGCTATGCCGTTGTGCGCGGCGTTTTGCGCGGCGCGGGCCACCAGTTCCGCCTCGCCTTCCACACCGGCCACCACGGCCGCGCGTCGCGCCAGCGGCAACGTGAAGTTACCCAGTCCGCAGAACAGATCCAGCACGCGGTCGGTTGGCTGCAAATCCAGCAACTGCAGCGCCAGCGCCACCATGCGCTGGTTCATGCCCGCATTCACCTGCACAAAATCCAGCGGCTGAAACTCCAGCTCGACATCGGCAAAGCGCGCATCGTCGCTGTGGATGCTGAAAGCCAGGCGCGGGTTATCCGGCCATAGCGGGTGCACGCTGCTGTTGCCGCCCGGCTGCAGGTAGATCGCCAGGCCATGCCTCTGGCCGAACGTGGTGAGCACCCCCAGATCGTGTTCACTCAGCGGCTGCAGGTGGCGAAACACCAACGCCACCGTGTCATCGCCGGCAGCAAACTCGATCTGCGCGATGGAATCGACGGCATCCAGTGTATCCAGCATGTCGGCCAGCAAGCCCACCTTGGGGCCGAGTGCCGGATGCAAGATCTCGCACTGGCGGATTTCGGCGACATACCGGGGATTTTCGCGCTCGCGAAAGCCCACCAGTACGCGGCCCTTCTTCTCCACTTTACGCACCGACAGCCGGCCCTTGCGGCGATACGCCCAGGGTTGGTCGGTGAGCGGCGGCAACCAGGTCTGCGGTGCTACCTTGCCAATCCGCGTGAAATTGTCCGCCAGCGCGCGCTGCTTGCCGACAATCTGCATGTCCGCGTCAAGGTGCTGCAGCGAGCAGCCGCTGCACACGGCGTAATGGGCGCAACGCGGTTCCACGCGGTGCGGCGAGGGGACGATCACTGCAACGAGATCAGCCTCATCGAAATTGCGGTGGCGCTTGCGCACCTGCAACCGCACCGTCTCGCCGAGCAGCGCACCGGTGACAAACACCGTCTTGCCATCAACGCGCGTGACCCCGCGGCCATCGTGGCCCAGATCGCTGATAACCGCTTCAAACGGAGCGGACAAGGCGTGGTTGGCTCGGGACATGATGGGCAAGTGGACCAAAGCGTACGGGTAGACCGGCCATTATCACCGATTCGCGCGCTACCGCGTCCTTGGCACTACCGCTGCGCCACAGCGGGGCGCCAACAGCATGGCCCGGACGGCGGGCGCTCGCGCACGCATCCCGCGCCACGTCTCTTTAGCGTTGCTTCCACGCGCCGCTGGCGTCCTGGTAGTACCAACCGGCGCGCGCCTTCTCGATCCACGTCTTGGCAAACGTGGTGCGGATTTGCGCTTCCCACTCCGGGTGACCATTGGCCTTGGCGATTTCGCGATACAGCGTGGCGCGATCACGGTTTTCGGCCGCCACCGCAGCGTTGGCCTGCGCGCGCTGACTCAGTGGTACCTTGGCCGCGTCGTGCACGGCCACCATGCCATCGCGAGTGAAACCCACCGCGCCGCTGTCCAGCAACCCACTCAGCACGGACTCGAAACGCGTGTGCATGCTTGCCCGCAGCGCCGCGGTGACCGCCGTTTCAATCCGGATATCTGGTGTTTCGGCGGCATACGCGGCCGGTAGCAACAGGTCCAGCAACATCGCCGACGGCTGTTTGTCGGGCGCGGGCGGGGTTTTTGGCGCTGGTTTGGCCGGGGCCGCCGGCTCACCAAGCACATTGCCGATGAACTGATCCGCAGCTTTCTGCGCAGCAGCTTCGGGAAAATAGACGTTGATGGTGACGCAGCCCACCAGCGTCAGCGCAAGGCTGGTCAGGAGGATGTAGACGAGCTTGTGCATGCGGAACTCCAGGTGACGGGAATCAAGTCTTTGCCGCGACGTACGCTCAACGCACTTCCGGGGCCGCACCGCCGATGGCCTCGCGCAAACGTCGCACCAGCGTCGGCCAATCGACCTGGGTCTGATGGCCGACAACGTGCAGATGGGGCAGTCCACTACCTTCAACGATAGTGTAGCCGCCGTCATCTGTCTGCAAACCGCTCATCTGGCACACCGTACCTTGCAGGGTGCAGTTGAGGCCGATGCGTTTGTAACCGAACGTCTTGAACAGCTTCAACACCGCGCCTTGCAACCCGGCAGCGACGCCTCCCCCACCCACCGTGGCGAGATTGTTCACCGCGCGCTGGCTGATACGCCCGCCGTCATCGGCCAACAACCGGGCCTTGAACGCCACTGGATTCCAGCCGACCAGACGCAAGCCATCAATGGCGCCATCCAGCCGGCCAGTGATGCTGCCAAAGTCAAAGACACTGGTAATCGCGCCCAGGTCGAGATCTTGCACGGCAATGTCGGCAGCCAGCACCGGGGTGGCGCCCAGTGGGTTTTGCAACGAAAGTTTGGTCAAGTCGAGGTAACCGTCGAACAGGTTGGCCGACAACCCGCCATCCAGCTCAATGCGGTCATCGACCCAGCGCAGCGACGGAATCGCGCCACCCAGCGTACCGGGGAATGCCGGCCAGCCCATCGCCTGGCTGAACGCGGCCATGTCCACCTTGGTCAGCGTCAGCGATGTGCTCAGGCGCTGACCCCGTGCGGCGGCCGGACGCCAGTCCAGGGTACCCACCCGCAGCGTGCCTTTCATCACCGGTACCGTCAGCGGCTGGCGCAAGGCGAGGGTGCCACTCCGGCTTTGCCACGCAGACTGCGCGCCGCCGAACGGCAACCGATAAAACTGCAGTGTGCGCCAGGCCAGCGTCGTCGCGGGGCGGTCGGTATCACGCGCCCAATCCAGCGTGCCGCGCAAGCCGGTGATGGCCACGCGGCCGTCGGCATCGTGCAGATCCAGACCCGGGGTGTTGAAAGTGAAACTGTGCAGACCGTCGGCCTGCAAGTCGAGCCCGCCATCCAGTTCGCCGGTGATGCTCGGCTGATGCAATCCCAGCGTGGCCAACCATGTTTCGCCGTAGCGTGAATTGGCCGCTGGAAAGCTGGCATGGAAATCGGCCAGCTGCAATGTCGTCAACGCCCCCTTGGCATCGAAGCCAAGCGCTCCATCCATTTGCAATGCATCGGGATCATTCACATGCAAGTGGCTGAAGGCGATGGCTCCCCGCTGTGCCGTGGCGCGCAGCCCCAACTGCACCGCGTGCTCTGGCAGCCGCGCGTAGAGCGGTCCAAGCAACACTTCGCCGCCGTTGAGGCTGGCATCCAGGTCCAGCCGCGCTGGCCCGCGGGTCGTGTCCAGGCTGTAGCGTCCAGCCGCACCCAGATTCAGGGCTGCCAGCGTACCGGTTGGCGTGTCGAACGCGACTTTAGTCACTGCAAACGTGCCGGAAGACTGCAAGCCTTCATTGCGCAGGTCGAGCGCCAGGTCAGCAGTCGTCTGGCCCGCCGTCATGCGCCCTGACCAGATGGTGCTGAGCAGGCCCTGCAACCACTCGGCAGGCAGGTCTTTCAGGGTGATCTGGGCGTGGGTGGTCTGGTCCAGCGGCAACCACGCACCGATCCGCGCGGCGCCCTGACGCAGATCAACCACCAGAGTGTTGGCCGCCGCGTTGACGGTGATCCCGACGCTGGCCTTGCTCAGCGCCCCCCCCGGCGCAGCGCCGAGACGCATGTTGCCGGCAAATATCCAGCGCAGGCGGTCGTCGCGTTGCAGGGTGCCGTCGACAGCCAGGGCCAACCGGCGCCAACCCATTGTGGGCACGCTGACCTGCGCCGCGAGCAAATGCACGCGCACGCCGCCATCCGCATTCTCGTCAACGCTGGCTGTCAGCCCGCGCAGGGTGACGCCGGGGGCGTTCACTTCCTGTGCCTGCAGGAGCACTTTTGCCTGCGCGCACGGCCACCAGCCGAGCCCCAGCCAAGCGGCGCAAACCAAAAAAACGTGATGTGATCCGGTGCCCATGCACGACCATTCTGCCAAACTCAGCTGAACAACAAGGATTTCGACGCATGTGCAGTGAGAAGACTGCGCGGTTTTACCACAGCTCCGCACCTGCAACTCCACGCGTGTTGCTGGCTGACGACGACCTTGCCAGCCGCCGCTTTCTTGGCGACGGCCTGCGCCAGATGGGCGTGCAGGTGCGTACTTGCAGTCACGGCCTGCAAGCATTGAAAGTTGCATGCGCCGAACACTTCGATTTGCTTTTGCTCGATTGCCGCATGCCCGGGGCCGGTGCCCCGGAGATCCTGGCTGCACTGCGCTCCAATCCCGAGGCGGCATCGTACGCCAGCATGGCAGTGGCCAGCAGCGCCGAGGACGAGTCGGAGGAACACCGGCTGGCCTTGCTGGCGGTCGGCTTCAGCGGCATCCTGCACAAACCCTGCACGCTCGCGCAACTGCGCCGGACATTGGCCCTGGTTCCGACCGCCGGCCACGCGACCTGCGTGTTGGACGACGACACCGGCCTGAGCGCCAGTGGTGACTACGCGACGCTGCGTGCGCTGCGCCAGCTGCTGCGTGAAGAATTGACCAAGCTGGATCGACGCCTGGATACACTCGCGCGTGATCGGGTTGCATTGGACGAGCGCTTGCATCGTCTGCGTGCTGCATGCGGGTTTTGCGGTGCGGACGAACTGGCCACCGCCGCGGAGACCCTGCAAGGCGTATCCCGGCACACCGAGCCGGACAGCATCGAGCTGGGACGTTTTCGCGCTGCATTGCAGGCCACGCTGCGCGCGCTGGAGGGCTGAACGAACAAGTCAGCGGCGCGAGCCAGTCATTGCCAGCACGCGCCACGAGCGAAGTTCGCCACCACCAAGATGAAAGCGGATGACCGCGCGCATCATGTCGCGCAACGCCAGCAGACCGCGACTGTCGGGCGGACGATCGCTGGACAGCGCCAACAAGTCGCTGCCTAGCAAGGCCTGATTGCTACCAGCCACGCAACGCAGTGCGCCCTCGCCAACGTGGTAGCGGTAGCTCGCCCCCGGCTCCAGCGGCTCGCCGGTCTGCGCGTCGAACTGCAATGGCAACGCGTAACCGATGGCATCCAGCAAATCACGTTCAAACCGACGCAACGTCCACGCCAGTGGCTCGGCGCCAGACAGCCGGACAAGCGTCCGCGCATACGCAGCAAACAGTGGCGGCGACGGGTCGTTGCGCCCCGTCATGCGCACCACCAGCTCGTTGAGATACAAACCTGCGAGTGCGGTGTCACCGGTGATCGACAATGACGTGCCAGCGGCTTCAAGCGCCGTCAGCGTGGCCAGCTCGCCACGCATCAACAGGTCCATGCGCAGGCCCTGAAACGGCTCAAGCTCTGCGCGACGCAAACGCGCACGCTCACCACGCACGCCGCGCGCCACCACTCCTACCCGCCCGTGATCACGCGTCAGACATTCCAGCAACAACGAGGTCTCGCGATACGCGCGCGCATGCAGGACATAAGCAGGTTGTTGTTCAATACGCATGGGTTCGAAGTGGCGAGCAACAAGCGGAACAAGACACGACTGGCTCCATCCGCCCGCTCGGCAAGCGCTATTGTGTCAGGAAGCGCTGAACAGGTTATCGATCGGCCCGGACGCACGGCGGCAACCAGCTCTGCGTGCCAATGCCTTGCGCTGCGGGTGGTTCCGTTCCCTGCCCTCAATCCGTATAACCAAAGTTCTTCAGCATGTTCTCGTCATCCGCCCAGCCCTCGCGCACTTTCACCCACAGCTTGAGGAAGACCTTGCGCTCGAACATGCGTTCCATGTTGCGCCGCGCTGCCGAGCCAATCGCCTTGAGCTGTGCACCGGCGGTGCCGATCACGATGGCTTTCTGTCCCTGGCGCTCAACCCAGATGGTGGCGTGGATTTCCGCAATGCCGTCGGGACGATCATGGAACCGGTCGATTTCCACCGTCGTTGCGTAGGGCAGCTCCTGGTCGAGGCGCAACATGAGTTGCTCGCGCACCATCTCGGCGGCCAGGAAACGTTCGCTGCGATCCGTCACTTCATCGGCGCCGTACACCGCCGGCCGCACCGGCAGACGGTGCAGGATGGCGTGCTCGAGTGCTTCCAGACCTTGTTTCTTCAGCGCACTGACATAATGGATTTCATCGTACTGATGTTGCTCGGCGAGCCGGGCCACGAACGGCAGCATCACCGTCTTGTCCTTGTTCAAATCAACCTTGTTGATCACCAACAGGCGCGGTGAAGGCTGTTCCAGCAGCGCCGTGTACAGCGCCTCATCTTCGTCGGTCCAGCGACCGGCTTCGATCACCTGCACCACCACGTCGACATCGTCGATCGCGGCGCGCGCGGCGCGATTCAAGCTGCGGTTCATCGCGCGCTTGGCCCCACGATGCAGACCAGGCGTATCGACATACAGAATCTGCCCGGCAGCACTGTTGGCGATACCCAGGATGCGGTGGCGCGTGGTTTGCGGGCGCGGGCTGACGATGGACAGGCGAAAGCCGATCAGTGCGTTCAACAGCGTCGATTTGCCCACATTCGGCCGTCCGGCAAGCGCTACCAGACCACAGCGAAAGTCAGGCGCGGCGGGTGCGGCAGTGGAATCCGGTTCGTGGGTCATGGCACAGGGTGCTCGGTGGTTCGGTCGCCAAGTGTAGTGCGTCACCACAAATTTTCGCCTGGCTGGCCATGGCCGGCGTGGCCGGGCGCTGGCGTTGTCGTGACTCGCGAAGAGTGCCAACCGTTGGTCGGTATTCATGCGTTGCTGCCTGTCGCGCCATGTTCACGGCCCGGTGCGCAACGTGTGGCGATCGCGTGACGACCGATCGCCGGCTCAGGTTGTGCGCCAGTCGGTACCCAACAGGCAGTAAACATGCAACGTTTCATCACCGCGTTCGGATTGACCGTGCTCGTTCTGGCACTGGATGCCTGCTCGCCGCCGCAAGCCGTGCGCAAACAATCGTCGAAGGCGTTGCCACCAACCACGTCCACCTCGGCCGCGCGTTATGTGCACGCAGAAGCGGGCCAGCACCAGGCCGAGTCCGGCTTCCGTCTGCTCACGCTCAGTACCAATGCGTTGATGAGTCGTGTGGCGCTGGCCGACCACGCGCAGCACTCGCTCGACCTGCAGTACTACATCTTCAACAACGATGCGACCGGACGGCTGATGGCGCAGCGGTTGCTGGCGGCGGCCGATCGGGGCGTGCGCGTGCGTCTGCTGGTAGACGACATCAACGCCGGCAACGCCATCGACCTGTTTGATGCGCTGGACACACACCCGAACATCGAAGTGCGTTTGTTCAACCCGTTCGCCACGAAAAAGCCGTCCCTGCTGTCCAGAGCCGCCCAGTTTTTGCTCGATGCGCACCGGCTCAATCGCCGCATGCACAACAAGTCGTTCATTGCCGATGGCAACGTGGTGATCGTCGGCGGACGCAATATCGGCGATGCCTACTTCGACGCGGGTGACAGCACCAACTTCCGCGACCTCGACCTGATTGCGATCGGGCCGGTGGTAAAGCAGGCCTCGCACGCCTTCGACGAATACTGGAACTGCGATGCCGCCTACCCGGTCAAGGCATTCTCCGGCAAACACGCCGACCATTACGACCTGACCACGCTGCGTGCACGGCTTGGCCACGATGCGCGCACGTTCGCGCAATCGGACTATGCGCAGGCGACGCTGGACAAGCTGCCAAATGGTCCCTCCGCCGATAGCCCCGGCAAGTGGTTCTGGGGCCCGGCCACGCTGGTGGCCGACCAGCCGGCAAAAATCGATGCCGGGCCCGAGCAGTCGCAGCTACGCATCGGTCCCGACATCAAGGCCATGACGGACAGCGCCCAGCGGGAACTGTTGCTGATCTCGCCGTACTTCATTCCCGGCGACAGCGGCACCAGCTACCTCGACGCCCTCGCCAGGCGCGGCGTGACCGTCAAGGTGCTGACCAACTCGCTCGCCTCCAACGACGAACCGGCGGTATACGCGGGCTACTCGCGCTACCGACGCCCGTTGCTCGAAGGCGGCGTGCAACTGTACGAACTGCGCCCCGCCGCAGGCGCACCACAGCCGGCCACCGCGGGCGGCACCTCGTCCGGCGTCAGCCTGCATGCCAAGGCGGTCGTGGTCGATCGGCAAAAAGTGTTCATCGGCTCGATGAACATGGACGCTCGTTCCAAACTGCTCAACACCGAGATGGGCATCATCGTCGACAGTCCTCCGCTGGCTGCAGCGGTGACCCAGTTTTTCGACACTGCCACGCTGCCGAGCAACGCTTACCACGTGGTGCTGAAAGCCAACGGCTCGGCGCACGGCGGCGCCATGCAATGGCAGGCCAGCGACAACGGCAAACCGGTGAGCCATGACCACGATCCCGGCGCCACCATCAGCCGCCGAGTCGAAGTACAGATACTCAAACTGCTGCCCCTCGAAAGCCTGCTCTAACGAACCTTGGAGGATCCACTCCCACTGCGCCACCGGCTCATCCGTGTCCGGGATCAACTACACCATCCGCTCGGCAATGGCCTTGAGGTCGACGCCGCCACTTACCTGCACGGCAAACTCGCTGCCTGCACTCTGCAACACCAAGCCCCTCGCGTTGACCCGCCTCGGCGTCACGAAGCGCAACAAACCGTCGTGTGGACCGAGGCGCACGCCAGATCAAACCGCAACTGCAAGCATCGCGCGACACGCTCATGCGGCGGCGCGTCGACTGATTTGGGCAGCACACTGACAATCGCAGCGGCATCACCGTCGCCGGAGATGCCATGCCTGATGGACACATCGGAGTGGTGCGCGACGTGGATCAGTTGCTGTCATGGCCCTGGGGAGAATCGACGGGACGCGCGAGCCAGCTGACGGTTTCGCCAAAAGCGTCGGCGTAGGTGACATCGCGGTCAATGGCGATGCTGTTGACTGCATCGGGCGTGGTGTTGACGCGTTGCACGAGTTGGTAGCCACGATGCGGGAGGTCCGGCACGTCGCTGCCGGAACGCCAGTAGTGTCTGGTCTGCAAACGCCAGTACAACGCGTCACCATCGAGGCCGCAGTTGGCGCCGACGTAGAGGCCGGGGACATAACCGGCAGCAGCGACCGGGGCAAACCACGCATTGCAATACGCAATCACGTCCGCGCGGTCGACGCCACCGCGCACTCCTTCCAGATCGAGCCAGACCGTCAC
>DATCWU010000291.1:0-2963 GCA_036566165.1 Rhodanobacter sp.
AGCCATGGCCATCAACAAGGATCTGGTAGCAGCTTCTTCGACCCCGATCGTGCTGGCGATCCTGGCCGAGGGCGACAGTTACGGCTATGCGATTTTGCAGCGTGTGCGCGAGCTGTCCGGCGGCCGCATGGAATGGACCGACGGCATGCTTTATCCGGTGCTGCACCGGCTCGAGCGCCTCGGCCACATCGACGCGCATTGGGAAACCGCCGACAGCGGCCGCCGACGCAAGTACTACCGGATCACGTCGCCGGGCCGCGACCAGCTCGCCGAGGAACGCCGGCAATGGCAGGCGGTGGACGCCACGCTGCGTTCCATCTGGAAGGCGCTCAGCGTCGCCGTTCCGGCCACCCGCCCGGCGTCAGCCGCACTGCTGCCACGAGGAGCCTGACCATGTCCGCCTTGGACCACGCGACGTCGCTCGACGCGCAGATCGACCAGTGGCGCAGCTATCTGCGCCGCCGTCAGGCGATTCATACCGCCGATGTCGCGGAGCTGGAAGATCATCTGCGCGAGCAAGTCACCATCCTGATCGACGCGGGTCTTGCCAGCGACGAAGCGTTCCTGGTGGCGGTGAAGCGCATGGGCGATCTCGACGCGCTGTCCCGCGAGTTTGCCCACGAGCATTCGGAGCGCCTGTGGAAGCAGCTCGTCATCGCCGCGCCGGAAGCGGCAGGTTCGCACGCGGCCAACCGCATGGACGCCATCGTTGCATTTCTGCTCGCGCTGGGAGCGGCGGTGGCGATCAAGCTGCCGGCGCTGTTCGGCCTGCAACTGGAACGCGACGCGAGCTTCTATGCGCGCAACGCGAGCGTGTTGGTGCTGCCGTTCCTGGTTGGCTATTTCGTGTGGAAGCGGCAACTCGGCGCGCGTACGCTGCTGTGGTTGGCCGCGACGTTTGCCGTGGCGGCGCTGTTCGTCAACGTGTACCCGTTCGGGCCAACCGGCGCCACCGAGGTGCTGGCGGCGCTGCACCTGCCCATTGCGCTGTGGCTGGCGGTGGGCATCGCCTACGCTGGCGGCCGCTGGCACGAAAGCGGCGGGCGCATGGATTTCATCCGCTTCTCCGGCGAGCTCTTCATCTACTTCGTGCTGCTTGCCCTCGGCGGCGGCGTGCTCACGGGCTTCGTGATGATGATGTTCGAGGCGATCGGCATCCAGGCCGAGCCGTTGTTCGCCGCCTGGCTGTTGCCCTGCGGCGCGGCTGGTGGCGTGTTGGTCGCCGCGTGGCTGGTGGAGGCCAAACAAAGCGTGATCGAGAACATGGCGCCGGTACTGACGCGCCTGTTCTCGCCGATGTTTGCCATCGTGTTGGTGGTATTTCTGGCGACGGTGTTGCTGACCGGTCGCGGCGTGCATATCGAGCGCAATGAGCTGATCGCCTTCGACCTATTACTGGTCGTGGTCCTGGGCTTGCTGCTGTATTCGGTGTCAGCCCGCGACCCGCAGTCGCCGCCAGGCGTCTTCGACGTGTTGCAGGTGGTGCTGGTGGTCTGCGCACTGCTGGCCGACGCACTGGCGCTGTGGGCCATTGCCGCGCGCATCAACGAGTTCGGCTTCACGCCCAACCGCGTAGCCGCGCTGGGCGAGAACGTGATCCTGCTGGTCAACCTGGCCTGGTCCGCCGTGCTCTACATCCGATTTCTGCACGGGCACGGCTCGTTCGCGCGCCTCGAGCGCTGGCAGACCGGTTACCTGCCGGTCTATGCCGCATGGGCCGCGCTGGTGGTGGTCGTGTTTCCGCCGCTGTTCCACTTCATCTGAGAGCGGCAGCTTGCGGTGGCTCAACTTCCCGTTGCTGTGGTTGTTTTCCCGTGTACCGAAATGGTGGCCGCTCGCCTTTGCGCCATCAGTGGAGGCTGGCCAGCAGGGCTTGGAATCGTGGGGTGTCATGCAGCGACGTGAGATCGCTGTCGTTTTCCATCCACGCCCGATCGCCCCAGCCCAGCTCAACTGCACGCTCCAGCAACTCGATGGCACGCTCGCGTTCGTCCAGCACGGCAAAGGTGCAGGCCGCGTTGTAGTACACCATCGGCTCGTCCGAGCTTGATTGCAGTGCGAGGTCCGCCCACTGAAGCGCCTTGGCCTTGTCACCCATGGTGGCGAAATTGGCCGCGCCCATATAGCGGGCCCGCGCGTCGTCCGGATTCACTTCCAAAGCTTGTTGAATCAGCAAGGTGGCGCGACGGCGCACCTGCATTTCCTCGTCCTTGCGGTGCATGGCGCTGTAGGCCTGGGCCAGGTAAATCAACGGCAGATAATCGGCTGGGCTGATCTCCGCAGCGCGCAGGTAGAGGCGTGTGGCTTTCAGGTAATTGCGTTGCGAACTGGAGCACGCTCCGTACAGAAAGTAAGGCTCGAACGCGTTGGTGCTGATCAGGATCGCGGTTTCGAAATGTTGCTCGGCCTCCGCGGCGCGTTTGTTGATGTACAGCGCCAGCCCCCTGGAGGCATGGGCTTCGGCCGACTCCGGATCCAGCTGCAGTGCCTGCTCGCTGGTTTCCAGGGCCTTTGCGGCGTATTGGGCATCGGCCTCCAGAAAGCGGTAGCGCATGGAATAGGCGTCCGCCAGCCCGGCCCAGGCCATGGCGTATTCCGGATCCTGTGCAATGGCGCGCTGATACATCTCAATGGCGCGCAGCGAATCGCGCCGGGTCCAAGCGTAGAAATATTTGCGTCCACGCAGATAATTGTCGTAGGCCTGTACATTGGCCGGGGCCAGGTACTGGATCGAGCGCCGCTGCTTCGGGTTCAGTGTCACCTTGAGCGCATCGACGATGCTGCTGGCGATATCGTCCTGGATGGCGAACACATTCTCGAGCTCGCGATCGTAGGCCTCCGACCACAGGTTGGAGTCAGTTTCCACTTCGATCAGCTGCGCAGTGATGCGCACCCGATTCCCGGAGCGGCGCACGCTGCCCTCAAGAATGGTGCCGACATGTAACCTGGCGGCAACCATCGGA
>DATCWU010000299.1:0-1106 GCA_036566165.1 Rhodanobacter sp.
TGTGGTGGGGAATCCCACCGCTTCCTGGCTGCCGAGCTGGTCCGCATGACTATCGCTGCGCACCTGCGCATGACTGATCAGCGCAAAGATCAGGCTGCCGCCAACCACGTTGCCGGCGAGGGTTGGCAGGCCAAAGTGCCCTACCGCATCGACGAACGACACGCTGCCGGCAAACACCAGATACATCACTTCCGCCGAGCCCACGACGATGTGGGTGAAGCCGCCAATCGCGATGACGTAGGTGCAGAGCACGATGATCGCCAGCCGCGACTGCCGGGTGGCGGCCAACATCCACACCATCATCGCGATGATCCAGCCGGCGAGGATGCCCTTGGTGAACATCGCAAACGTGGAGTTGACCATCAGCTCCATGCCGATGCGCGCAAACGCGTCCTGCGTGGGCTGATCGAATTGCTGCAGGTGCAGCAGGCCCCACGCAAACAGCGACACGCCCATCAGGTTGCCGACCAGCACCACACTCCACAGCCGCAACAGCCGGCCCAGCATGCGCACGCTGGGCTTGGTCATCAGCGGCAGCACGGCGGTGAGCGTGTTCTCGGTAAACAGCTGCTGCCGCGCAATGATGACCGCGACAAAGCCGAAGGTGTAGCCGAACGATTCCAGCAGAAACCCGCCGGGCAGCTCGCCGGCATGGCGCTGCAACACCCCGCGCGCGAGCAGCGAAAAGCCCATCGTCAGGCCGGCGGCGAGCGATGACCACGCCAGCGCCGCCACGCCGCGCTTGAGCTCTTCCTCGCCGGAGCTGCGGATAACCTCGTGCAACACCGCCGCACGCGGCGGCGTCTTGTCGGCCACATCACGATGCTCGTCCGCGGACAGCGAGAACCCGCTACCCGACGATTGGCGCAACGAATGGTCCACCTCCACCTCGTCAGCCGCCGCGCCTTGCCCGGCGGCGGGCGAGATGGTGGGTCGGCGCGAGTCTTCGCTCATGTGCAGGCTTCACCTTGGGTATGACGCGCGCGGTCCGGGTCCGCTGGCGATATCACGCGGCAACTGCTCTCTGCTTCGGTCGAACCTTATGACACACGCAACATGCGCGATGTGTGACGAAGCCAGCACGCGCCCCGAACCCGACCGCTGCG
>DATCWU010000313.1:0-1303 GCA_036566165.1 Rhodanobacter sp.
TATTTTTTAACCGTTGTCAACCGACGTGACGCACCGCACATCGTTCAGTTTTCTACCGCGTGAGTTGCCTTGGATCGTCAACTGCCCTCCTTGGACGCGTTGGCGAACAAACCCGCCCGACATGACGTCCAACCTTGCCGTGCAGCCCGCATGTGTGCGGTGGCATCAACGGAGACTTTGCAAGAATTGCGCCCACCAGCAGTGGATGCGCGACGCAAGCGCCGCGGGCAGTGCCCACCATACGAAAGCGGGTTTGTCGCAAGGACGCCACTCCGTACAGCGGGCACCGCCTGCCGCCCGACCCGCACACGCCCGCGCGTGGCTTCGTCCGCACGGCTTCCCCCGTCTGCAGGCAAACGTGGTCACCTGACCACGTTTGTCACTGTGCGACTCAAGGTGACGTTGACCCGGCGGAGAACTATTCATCATTCCCGGGCCATGCAACCAATCGCGTGCGTCGAGCATTCCCGTCCCCCACCCGTCGCGGCAACCCTGCCCGGCGCACAACCAGCACTCGGCAACCTGGCTTTGCCAACCGATCCCGCGTACGCGGTTTCTCGCACGACATCCGTGCAGGCTTGTTGCATGCCCCTATTGCGCCCGGCCACCCCCATCTTCACGCTATGATTCCCTGTCCATGAAGGGGTCACCGTTGAATCGACTGAGCATCATCCTGCCCGCCAAGAACGAGGCGCCCGCGCTCACCCGGCTGCTGCCGCCGTTGCGCGCTGCCCATCCCGATGCCGAGATCATCGTGGTCGATGACGGCTCCACCGACGACACCCGCGCCATTTGCGCGGCCAACGCCGTGCAATGCCTGTCGTCGCCGTATTCCATGGGCAATGGCGCGGCGATCAAGCGCGGTACGCGCGCGGCAACCGGCGACATCCTGGTGTTCATGGATGGCGACGGCCAGCACGATCCAGCCGACGTCGCGCGCCTGCTGGCCGAGCTGGATTGCGGCTACGACATGGTGGTCGGCGCCCGCGACTGGGGTAGCCAGGCAGGTGTCGGCCGTGGCATGGCCAACACTTTGTACAACTGGATTGCCACGCGCATGACCGGCCACCGTGTGGCTGATCTCACCTCCGGTTTCCGTGCCGTGCGCGCCGACAAATTCCGCGAATTCCTGTACTTGTTGCCCAACGGCTTCAGCTACCCGACCACCAGCACCATGGCGTTTTTCCGCAACGCCTATCCGCTGGCCTACCTGCCGATCAAGGCGGCCCCGCGTGTCGGCAAAAGTCACATCCGCCCGCTGCGGGATGGCCTGCGCTTTCTACTGATCATCTTCAAGATCGCC
>DATCWU010000343.1:0-1526 GCA_036566165.1 Rhodanobacter sp.
CTCGGCAAAAAACTCCGTGATGCGCTGCAGCCCAGGCTGCAATTGTGCCGACGGACAGGTATAGGAAATGCGCATGGCGCGCGGTTCACCAAACGCCGAGCCGGGTACGCAGGCAACGCCCTTGGCCTCCAGCAACGCCGCGCAAAACTCGACATCGTCCTGGATGCGGACGTCACCGTGGCGTTTGCCAAACGCCACCGAGATATCCGGGAATGCATAAAACGCCCCTTGCGGCCGCGGGCAGACCACTCCGGGAATGGCGCTGAGTGCCGCATATACCGTGTCGCGCCGCGCGGCGAAATCCATGCACTTTGCTTGCGGTACGTCCTGTGGGCCGGTCAGCGCGGCGACGGCCGCGGCGGTGATCACTTCCGGCAGGCTGGTGATGTGGTTGGAGTTCATCGTGGTAACCGCCCTGGCGACCACCTCCGGACCGGCCAGCAGGCCGACGCGCCAACCGGGCATGCCGTAGGTCTTGGAAACGGAGTCCACGAAGACCAGACGGTCGCGCAATTCAGGTTGGGCGTGCACGAAGTTGTGGTAGCCGATACCGTCAAACACCATGGCGTTGTATATGTCATCGGTGACGATCCACGTGTCGGGGTGCTTCACCAGCACCGCGGCCAGCGCGGCGATTTCCTCGCGCGTGTAAACCATGCCCGTCGGGTTGGACGGGTTGTTGAACAGGAACACTTTCGGCCGGCGTGCCAACGCTGCATCCAGCTGCGCTGGAACGAGCTTGTAGTTTTGTTGTGGGCCGCACGGCAACGCGTGGATCTTCGCGCCGACGATATCGGCAATGTCGCGGTAAGTCGTCCAGTACGGCGCCGCAAAGACGATCTCGTCGCCCTCGTCCAGGAGTACCTCGGCCAGGTTGTACAGCACCTGCTTCGCGCCAATGCCAATCGAGACGTTCGTGCGACCGTAGCCGGAAAAACCCAGCGCCTCGATGTGCTTGAGGAACGCATCCTGCAGCACGTCGGAACCGCGATTGCTGCCGTACTGCCCACTGTCGTGGGCGAGCGCTTCGCGCGCGGCCGCATACACATGCTCGCCGGGCAGGAAATTCGGCACACCCACCGAAAAACTGATGATGTCGCGACCAGTGGCCTTGAGCTGTCGGGCTTTCTGGGCGATCACCATGATCGTGCTGGGTTTGGCACGACTGACACGCTGGGCAAGCTGGGGCATGGTTCACACACGGAAAGCTGCAAAGACGGCCATTTTATCACGCGGTCCGACCCCGGCGACGGACCGGGCAATCAAAACCCTCAGGCAGGCCGATGCCCGACGCACCGTTGTGCTGGTTCCAATGCTGCGCCCACGCCGCACCACCAGCAGGCACTCAGTCAACCGAGCAGCTTGCCGGCCAGACCGTCGAGCATGCCTACGTCGAAGCTCATGTCCTGACCGGCAGGAGGCACTGTTCCATCCGGTGTCAAATGATTCACCACGATGGGCAGCACCTGCGAAAGCTTGCCCAGCAAGAGGTTCTGGTCGACCCCCAGCTTGCTCGCCGCCTCCTG
>DATCWU010000017.1:0-2141 GCA_036566165.1 Rhodanobacter sp.
TTGGACCTGGTCGCCGTAACCAGTGCCAATTCCAGATCCCAGCCGACGCCTTCGGTAATGGATTTTTGCAACGCTGCCTGAAAGCGCTTGCGACTTTCCGGTTCGTAGAATTCAAGTGCCGCCTCCAGGGTCGGCACGTATCCCGGCGCCACGTCATGCAGGCGGCGGGTTTCGGCCGACCAAGTGAGGTGTTGCGTATCGAGATCCAGCTCCCACGTACCCACGCCACCCAACCGTTCCCTCCGTTCCGCCGCTGCCTCGCTGGCAAGCAGTTGCTCCCGGTACCGTTGCAAGTCCGCGCTGCACGACGACAGGGTCCCGATCCGGTATTCGAGTAGCGCCTGCTGCTGACCAGTCCGGGCGCGCAGGTCGAGCGCTGTCGCGACCACCTGCGCCAATGCCTGCAGGATCGAGCGCCGTGCGTCATCGAGCGTGCGCGGCACGACATCCAGCACGCACACCGTGCCCACGCGCGCGCCACTGCTCAACGTGACGGGCGCACCCGCGTAGAAACGGACGGCCGGATCGCCGGTGACCAACGGACTGTTTGCGAAACGCGAATCGGCGCGTGCGTCAGGCACCACCAGCACGTCCGGGGTCAGGATCGTATGCGCACAGAACTCGACGTCGCGCGGCGTTTCGTCGAGGCCAGGCAGCCCGATGTTGGCCTTGCACCATTGGCGCTGCGCATCAACCAGCGCAATCAGCGCCATGGGCGCGTCGGCCATCAGCGCGGCGGCACGTGCCAATGCGTCAAACAATGGTTCGGGCGCAGTGTCGAGCACGGATAGCTGGCGCAGCGCCGCCAGGCGTCTTTCCTCATCGGGAGGCCTCGCTGCAACCATCTCGGCACCTCCGCATCTCAACATGGTCTGGCGGGTGCTCTTGGCCCGTAACATACCGCCGTCATGTGTGCGGCGGATAGCCCGCGCCAGGTGTGTTCAAGTGCCGCGAAACGCACTTGAAGAATACCTGACCATCCATGTCGCAGATCAATGCGCAGTGTGAAAACCGGGTCAAAGTGAGCAGGCACAATCCATGCGCAACGGATGGCGGGTTCCGCGGCGAGTCGACCAACGTCACGGTTCCCGATCCGGCTCCGGCTGCGCAGATGTCCACCCCAGCGCCGATGGAGCATGACGCGCCGGAAGCAGTCCGGCCGGTTCTTTCGAACGACAAACCGCGACAGGTAAAAAAACATGACAAGTTCCAACCGGCGACGAAACTGCACCAGGAGTCGCGTCCAGACAGCGCTGCGGCGCGCCGGCTGCGTGCTGCTTGTCGCCATGGCATTCAGCGGCACCGCCGTTGCCCAGCTCTTCGATTTTGCGCACAGCCCCAGGGCGGTTTCGTTCCAGATCGAGTCTCCAACAGCCGCAGCGAATATCCGCTCGCCGGTGGTGATCAAGGTCGCCCTGCACGGTGCCACGCTCGGGCAGCCGGAAGACGGGTTCGACCATCTGCACATTTCGGTCGATGGCGGCGAAGCGATACCCGTGTACGCAGCGCCGATACCACCGTTGCACCTGGCTCCGGGCCGCCACACGCTGGCGATGGAGGTTGCCGGTCCCGACCATCGGCCACTCACCAGAACGAAAACGGTCACCTTCACCGTCACCCCCTGACGTGGGCGGCCACGGTTCCACTGTCCTGCGCCACGCTGGCGTCGTACGCCTGGCACATCTGGCGTGGGCCATCGCCAGCGGTTGGCTCATTGCCAGCGGACTGGGTATCCACGAACGCCTGCCGGCGTGGGCGATCCATCTGCTTGGCGGCCACGTGGTGCTCGTGACCTGGCACGGCTACGTCGGCAACGCGCTCGGCCTGATGCTGTTGTTGGCACCGTTCTTCCTGCACCGCAAGCTGGGCCGGTTACTTGGCGCCATCGTGCAGTTCCACCGCGCCGATGCGGCGTGGCCGCTGGGGTTGCTGCGTTCCCTGCTCCACCCGCGCCAGGAACATTTTCTGCCCTGGCACAGTGGCCGTTTCGACCCCGCGCAACGCGTGGTTTTCCTGGTCTTGGTCAGTTCATTCGCCCTGCTGGTCATTACCGGCCTCGCGTTCAATATCATCCCCACGCACATCCGCCTGCTGTTCGCGTGGACTGTGCGCATTCACCTGGCGGCGGCATGGGTTTGCAT
>DATCWU010000352.1:0-8110 GCA_036566165.1 Rhodanobacter sp.
CGGGTGCGTCATGGCCAGAGCGCGCCATCCGGGGAGCTGTATCTGCGGCCAGGCAAGTACCGGCTCAGCATCAGCGACGAAAATGCGCGCACCCTGTTCCGTCAGAACATCAGCATCAGCGCGCCTGGCGCTGTACCGACCCCACCGCCAGCCGCCGACTCGGCGTCACCGCCACAGCCGTGATCGTACCGAGCGCCATACCGGCAGCCCGTACCAGATGACGACACCAGCGCAGGCGCGTATAAAAGAACACCTGATCAGCATCAGGACTCAGCACGCCGGTGGCGTCGGTCCCAACCGCAAGATGGGCACTGCCCATCGCCGTTGCCACGCCGAGCTCCGGTACCAACCAGGGGAATAAACCAGTGCCGCTGTAAAGTCCGCCAAATCACGCCGGCAGCACATGCCGGCGAACGTCCATGGCGACATACGTCATTGAGCCCATTGCCAACCCACAGCAACACCCAACAGCCACAGGGGAGAAGCACCGCATGACCGAACTCAGGATTCGTCCGTTGCTGGCGGCCATCGCCTTGCTCGTGACCTTCGCCAGCAGCGCGGCAGTGACGCCCACCGCGCCCGGGAACAGCGCGATATTCGGTTTCAGCGCCAGCGCGGCGACTGCACAGCAAAGCCTGGAACAACGCTTCGATGCGCAACTCGACCCCGCCGACCAGCGCCGCTGGCTGCAACAGATGTCATCGCAGCCCAACCAGGTCGGCGCGCCGCACAACAAGGCCAACGCCGAATTCATGCTGGAGAAGTTTCGCGCCTGGGGCTGGGACGCGCACATTGAAACGTTCAACGTGCTGTATCCCACGCCGACCAAAGTCGCGCTGGAATTGCTCGGCGCCAAGCCTTACACAGCGGTATTGAGCGAACCGGCGGTAGCTGGCGACGCCACGTCATCCATTCGTGTGGACACCTTGCCCCCGTACAACGTGTACGGTGGCGACGGCGACGTCACCGCCCCGCTGGTCTACGTCAATCAGGGGATGCCCGACGACTACAAGGAGCTGGCCCGACGCGGCATCGACGTGCGCGGCAAGATCGTCATTACCCGCTACGGCGGTGGCTGGCGCGGGCTGAAGCCGAAACTGGCGCAGGAGCATGGCGCAGTTGGTTGCCTGATCTACTCCGATCCACATGACGATGGTTATGCCAAGGGAGACGCGTGGCCGGAAGGCGGCTGGCGCCCGGAACAAGGTGTGCAGCGCGGTTCGGTTGCCGACATGCAGATGTATCCGGGCGATCCACTGACACCCGGCATCGGCTCTACGGCAAGCGCCAAACGCCTGCCGCTGCAGGACGCGAAAACCATCCTGAAGATCCCGGTGCTGCCAATCTCCTGGGGCGACGCATTGCCGTTGCTGCGTTCGCTCACCGGCCCGCTCGCGCCGACCACGTGGCGTGGTGCGCTGCCGCTGACTTACCGCCTCGGCCCGAGCAGTGCGAATGCGCACATGACGGTGAAATCGGACTGGTCGCAGCAGCCACTGTACGATGTGATCGCTACCGTCAAGGGCGCAACCGAGCCGGACCGCTGGATCGTGCGCGGCAACCACCACGACGGCTGGATGTTTGGCGCGTGGGATCCACTGGCCGGCAACGTCGCCATGCTGGCCGAGGCCAAGGCGATCGGCGCCTTGCTCAAGCAGGGTTGGCGCCCACAACGCACGCTGGTCTATGCCAGTTGGGACGGCGAGGAACCCGGCCTGCTCGGTTCCACCGAATGGGCGGAGACGCATGCGACCGAGCTGCAAGCCAAAGCGGTGTTGTACGTCAATTCCGACACCAACGGCCGCGGCTTTCTCGGTGCCGCCGGCAGCCACTCGCTGCAGCACCTGGTCAACCAGGTGGCAGGCGGTGTGACTGACCCGGAAACCCATGCCAGCGTGCGCGAACGTCTGCGCGCGCATCAACTGGTCGACGGCAGCCGCAAGGATGCCAAACCCGAAGCCAAGGCCATCGCCGCGATTGCAGCCGCGGGCGGGGATGTGGCGATCGGTGCACTTGGCTCCGGTTCCGACTACAGCGCATTCCTCGAACACCTCGGCATCGCCTCGCTGGACCTGGGCTTTGGTGGCGAGGACGACAACGCCGGCGTCTACCACTCACGCTACGACTCGTTTGATCATTACGCGCGCTTCGGTGACCCGACGTTCGAATATGGCGTGGCCCTGGCCAAGGTTGCCGGTCACATCGTGCTGCGCACGGCCGACGCCAGCGTGCTGCCGCTACGCTTTGCTGACTTCAGCGCCACACTGAACCGCTACGTCGGCGAGCTGCACGCGCTGGTGGACAAAACCCGCAAAGACACCGCGCAGCAACATCAACTACTCGACCACCACGCGTTCGCACTCGTCGCCGACCCGACCCGCCCGGTCGCTCCACCCGCACGCGATTCGGACGTGCCGACCATCGACCTCGCCCCGCTTGATCAGGCTGCCCGGCAACTCGACGACAGCATCAAGGCGTACCAGGCCGCCTACGCCACGCTTGCCACCAGCAACTTTGCACTGCCGGCTGCCCAGCAGCGACGCCTCGACTCCGCGATGGGACGCATGGAGCAGGCGCTCACCGACCCCGCCGGCCTGCCGACGCGACCGTGGTTCAAGCACATGATTTACGCCCCGGGCATGCTCACCGGTTACGGCGTCAAGACCGTGCCCGGCGTACGCGAGGCGATTGAAGGACGTCGCTGGGACGAAGCCGATCACTACGCAGCGGAAACCGCCGCCGTGATTGATCGTTACCGCGCACAACTGGATGTAGTGACGAAGCTGCTGGAAGTTCACCACTGAAACCCCGTCCACGGAGAGTACGGCCATGCACATTCAACGCTGGATCGTTGCGGCACTGCTGTTGCTGTGCACCATGGCAGCCTCGGCGCAGAGCGTGTCGATCGCCGACCTGGCCAGACACGCCGAATATCGCGACGTGAAAATTTCGCCCGACGGTGCCTATCTGGCGGCCACCGCGGTGGTTCGCGGGCAGACCGTGCTGGCCTTGATCCACCTCGGTGCGGGCGACAAGCAAGGCAACCTGCTCACCCCGCGCACGGGCGATGACGTCACCGACTTCTGGTGGGTTTCGCCCACCCGGGTGGTCTACTCCGTCGGTATTCACCAAGGCGGCTACGACACGCCGCTGGCCACGGGTGAGCTGTTCGCCGTCAACGCCGATGGCGGCAGTGCGGCCATGCTCTATGGCTACCGCAAGGTCGGGATGGGTACCGGCTCGCTGGTGCAAAAGGCGGTCGCCGAGCGTGGTAGCGCGCAGTTCATCGCCGGCATCCCGGATGATCCGAACCACATGCTCGTTGCCATCAGCTTGTGGGATACGACTGGCTACGAGCGTGAGCTGCCCGTGGTCTGGCGCATGGATGTGCGCAGCGGCACCAAAGTCAAACTGCTCACGGCGCCCATGCGCGGCGCGCAATTCACTCCCGACCACCATGGCCGGATTCGCTTTGCTTTCGCCGAAGCCAACGACGGCAGCCTCAAGGTCTACCTGCATCCGCTCGATGGCGATGGCTGGCAGTTGCTGCCGGAACTGAGCGCAAACCGGTCCATTCCGATGGCGTTCAACCAGGACGACTCGGTGGCCTACGTCACCTGCACCCCGGCCGCTGGGGGATTCGGTGTATGCCTCTGGGACCCCGGCAAACACACGTTGACGCCGCTGTGGAGCAATCCGAAAGTCGAGACGGACGGGCTGGTTGGCGGGCTGGCCGAGAACACCTTGGCTGGCGTCGCGTACACCGACGGCCGCCCCGGGACCGCGTTGTTCGACAACAAGTCGGCCGATGCGCAGGCGCTGGAACTGCTGATGAAACAGTTCCCCGGCGAAAACGTGGAGTTCGTGTCGGGTACGACGGATGGCCGCCTGAGCGTGTTGTTCGTCGAGGCCGACGTGGATCCTGGCGCGTTTTATCTGTACGACCATCAGGCCCACAAGCTGAGCCTGCTGTTGTCACGCGCGTCGTGGATCAACCCGGAGCACATGGCCAGCAAGCAGCCGTTCGAGTTTGCCGCGCGTGACGGTCTGCAGCTGCAAGGCTACGTGAGTTATCCGCCCGGCCGCGAACATGCAAAGCAATTGCCTACCGTGGTGTTCGTGCATGGCGGCCCGTACGGCGTACGCGACCGCTGGGATTACGACCCACTCGTGCAGGTGATGGCGACACGCGGTTACGCCGTGGTCCAGGTCAACTTCCGCGGCTCGGGCGGCTATGGCTACAACTTCATGCAGGCCGGCTCACGTGAGTGGGGTGGCAAGATGCAGGACGACGTCACCGACGCCACCCGCTGGGCCATCGCGCAGGGCATCGCCAACCCGCAGCGCATTTGCATCTTCGGCGCCAGCTATGGCGGCTATGCGGCACTCGAAGGCGCCGTGAAGGAACCAGATTTGTACCAGTGCGCGATCGGCTACGTCGGCGTCTACGATCTGGCGTTGATGTATCACCGCGGCGACATCCCGCAGTCGACATTCGGCAAGGACTACCTCAAGCGCGAACTGGGTGATGACATGACCCAGCTGGCCGCGCGTTCGCCACTCAATCAGCTCGATGCATTGAAGGCCAAGGTGATGCTGGTTGTCGGTGGCAAGGATAGACGCGTGCCGTCCATTCAAGGCCTTGCCCTGCACCAGGCCTTGCTGAACCGGCACGTCGCCCATGAATGGCTGTTCAAACCTGACGAAATGCATGGCTTTTACGACGAAGCCAATCTGGCCGAGCTGTACACCCGGGTTCTGCAGTTCCTCGCCAGCAGCATCGGCCCCGGCACGCAGCGTGCTGTGGGCTCCGGCGCGAGTGCCGGCACGCCGCCAACGGCCCACTGACCCGACGTGTCGCGCAAAGGGCTTCGCAGCCCGGATGGCTTCTACCTCCCACGCTCCTAGCTCTGGGCGGGGCATTTCTGGCACAGTGCATGAATCCACGACTGCGCCATTTCCGGGGAATCATCTTGCACACTTTCGTTCGCGTCGCCCTTGCCGCGTGGCTGACGCTGGGCACGCTCGGGGCCGGCGTTGCCGCCACCGCGCCAGCCAGTGCCGATGTCTACGCACGCGCTGCAAATCAGCCGGTGGATCAGGCCTACACCGCGCAGATCCTGAAGTTCACCACCGCCCCTGAATTCAACTCGCTGCTGACCAATTACCTGCCGGCATCGACCACGGTGCCGACGCCGGAAAAGGTCCTCGGGCACATTGCCGGCGCACCGAACTACCTGCCCTACTCTGCCGACATCCATCGCTATTTCCGCGCCCTTGCGGCAGCCAGCCCGCGGGTCAGGGTGTTCAGCATTGGCAAGACCGAGGAAGGTCGCGAGATGATTGCAGTGGCGGTGGCAGACGAAAGCCTGCTGGCGGAGCTGGATGCAAACAACGCGCGACTGGCCAAACTCGCCGACCCGCGCAGCATCAACCTGGATGACGCCACGGCCGATCAACTGATCGCGCAGACCACCCCGGTCTACTACATCACCGGCACCATCCACTCCACCGAAACCGGCGCACCCACTGCGCTGATGGAATTGGCCTATCGCCTGGCCGTGGACGATGCGCCTTACATCCAGCACATTCGTTCGCACGTCATCACCCTGATCACGCCGGTGGTGGAAGTCGACGGCCGCGAGCGCCAGGTGGACCGCTACAACTGGCATCTGGCGCATCCCGGCCAGAATTACCCGCGGCTGTTGTACTGGGGCCATTACGTCGCGCACGACAACAATCGCGATGCCATGGGGATGACACTGAACCTCACCCGCAACGTTGCCAACACCTTCGTTGGCTGGCACGCGCAGGTGCTGCACGATCTGCACGAGTCGGTGCCGTTCCTGTACGACAACACCGTGGGCGACGGTCCGTACAATGCATGGATCGATCCCATCCTCACCGGCGAATGGCAGCAGCTGGGCTGGGACAACGTGCAGCAGCTGACGCGTCTGGGTCTGCCCGGCGTGTTCACCCACGGCAATTTCGACACGTGGAGCCCGGGCTACCTGATGTTCATCGCCGCCATGCACAACGGCATCAGCCGGCTGTATGAAACCTTCGGCAACGATGGCGCCGACACCGTGCAACGCATCCTCGAACCAGACGAATACCAACGCACCTGGTACAAGCCCAATCCGCCATTGCCAGTGGTGACCTGGTCGCAGCGCAACAACAACAACTATCAGCAAACCGGGCTGCTCACGGCGCTGAACTATTTTGCCGACAACCGCACGCAGTTCCTGAAAAACTTCTATCTCAAGGGCAAGCGCTCCATCGAGAAGCCGCAAAACGCCGGTCCGGCGGCTTACGTTTTCCCCGCGGACGAAGCACGTACCGGTTCGCGCGCGCAATTGCTGCAAGTGCTGGAACGCCAACACGTGGAGATCAGCCGCAGCACCGCGCCGGTCACGGTGAACGTGCCGCGTCCAGCGGATACCAGCGCCAAGGCCGACGACAAAACGGCGCCCGAACCCGCCGCCACCATGCCCCGCACCTTCCCGGCCGGCAGCTACATCGTGCGCATGGATCAACCGTATTCGCGCATCGCCGACACGCTGCTGGATCGCCAATACTGGTCACCCAAGGACCCCCAGCAACATCCTTACGACGACACCGGCTGGTCGATGGGTGATCTGTTCAATGTACAGGTCGTACGCGTGGCCGACACTGCGATCCTGCGCGCGCCCATGGCGCGTCTCGGCGCACCGGTCAGCGTGCCGCAAGGGTTGCCGGCCATCGACCTGCCGACCGCGCGGCTGCCGCGCATTGCGCTGATGCACACTTGGCTCAGCACGCAAACCGAAGGCTGGTGGCGCATGGCGCTGGACAACCTGCATGTGCCGTATGACTACATCAGCACCCAGGACGTCGCCAGGCGCGACAACCTGCGCGCGAAATACGATGTCATTGTGTTCGCCCCTGTGGGTAATGTCAGCACGCAGCAAATCATCGACGGCCTGCCGCTGTACGGCAATCCACTGCCATGGAAAACCACCGCGCTCACACCCAACATCGGTCGCATTGCCAGCAGCGACGACATTCGCCCGGGCCTGGGCAACGCCGGTGTCGCGCACCTCCGGCAGTTTGTGCAATCTGGCGGGTTGCTGATCACCGCCGAAGACACGGCAAGCTTTGCCATCGACAGCGGGCTGGCGCCGGGTGTGTTTGTCACGCCCACCGACAAGAAGCTCAAGGTGGTCGGCAGCGTGCTGCAGGCAAAGTTCGTGGACCGCCACAGTCCCATCGCCGCCGGATACCACAGCGATGATCTGGCGCTGTACAGCGCCGAAGGTCAGTCCTTTACCATCTCCAACCTGATCACCGGTGACCGCCAGCTGCCCAATACCAAGGACTTCCAGCGCGCCACTGGCCGCGGTGGCCCGCATGATATCGACACCCCGGAAGGTCGGGCTGCCATTGCCCCATTGCCGCTGCCGGAAGCCAAGCCATGGCAGGCGCTGCCATTGAATGCCGAGCAGACGCGCAACAATCCCTGGGTGATTCCGCCCGCGCAACGTCCGCGCGTGATCCTGCGCTACGCCGATGCCAAGAACCTGCTGATCGCCGGCTTGCTCGATGGTGGTGAGGCGATGGCCGAACGTGCCGCGGTGGTCGATGCGCGCCTTGGCCAGGGTCACGTCCTGCTGTTTGCCAGCAATCCGATCTGGCGCGGTGAAACCATTGGCAGCTATCCATTGGTACTGAATGCCATCGTCAACTTTGACAAGCTGGACGCGGGGACACCGGAGCCGAAAAATGCGCGGGTGCAGTAGCTGATCCCCCATCAGCAACAGTTACCAACGCGCGGCTGTTGCGTCACGTCCTCCGCATACCACGCTTGCCCGGGTTTGATGCGCGATACGGCAGCCGTCAGGAAAACGACACACGCCGCGCTCAAACGAGGCTTGGCTGGACATGCCGACTGTGGGACGGTCTGACCCGGTTGCGTCCCCCGCGCTTGGCCGCGTACAGCGCATTATCCGCGTCGCGCATCAACTCGCGCAGCTCATAGCCAGCATTGATCACGCTGGACACGCCAAAACTGGCCGAAATCGATACGCCCGGAGCCTCGTCGCCCAATGCCACCGACGCCACCGATGCGCGC
>DATCWU010000356.1:0-13443 GCA_036566165.1 Rhodanobacter sp.
CCCAGCCGTCGCGCGCAGCAAACGCCAACTGCCGGCCTTGCCACGCCAGTGCCGCGCCGCCGGCAAACCCCAGCAGACCAAGGCCGACCCAGCCGCGAGCGCCATGCCAGCGCCGGGCCCGTGCGCCAACCAGCACGAACACCGCCACCCCAAGCAAGCCTGCCAGCCAGCCCAGCCACCACCGCGGCTCCTCGACCACCGGTCCGCTCAGCGCAAACTTCGGCCGGGCATGCACGTCAAAGATCCCCCAGTAGCCGCCGACCGTGCCCTCCTGCGCGCGCTTCCACGGCTGGTCGAAGGCCTCAATGACGTTGTACGGCAAATGCACCTCGGCCGCATAACCGAGGAAGCCGCGCAGATAACGCGCCTCATTGACCACGCTGGCCACGGCCGCCTGACGTGGCCGCCCGGCACTCGGCCAGCCGGTTTCGCCAATCATCACCTCGCGCCCCGGAAACGCCGCACGCACCCGTGCATACACGTCCGCCACATGCCGCAGCGCGTGTTCCGGTGCCACGGGGTGATCCTCCCAGTAGGGCAGGATGTGGATCGTCAGATAGTCCACCGAGCCGGCCAGCTCCGGATGACGCAACCAGAATTCCCAGACGTCCGCATACGTCACCGGCGTGTCGATCGCCTCCCGCACCTCACGCAGATAACCGCCCAAAGCTTGCGGCGACAACTCGCCACGCAGCAACACTTCGTTGCCGACAATCACGCCGCGCAACACTTGTGGATATTTGCGCGCAGTGGCGATCCCCAGCCGGATCTGCTCGGCGTTCGCCTGGCGATCACGCCCCAGCCATATGCCCAGCAACACCTGCATGCCGTGGCGCTGCGCGATCTCCGGCACGGCGCTCAAGCCCTGCCCCTGCGAGTACGTGCGCACACAATCAAAGCGTTGCGACAGCGCCTGCAAATCCTCATCAATGCGCTGCGGGCTGATGAACGCGTGGACATCCAGCGGCGTTTCCCCCGGCAGCCGGAACGGCGCGTAGGAGACACACGCGATGCGTCCCGATGGGGCGTCAGGCAATGCCACCGGTCGCCCCAGCGACCACCAGCCCCACGCGCCAAACAGCGCCAATGTCAGCAGGATCAGCCACGTCCCGCCATGCTGACGACGAATCCACGATAGGGATGACATACGATCCAACGCTTGCGCAAAAACCTGACGCCAGCTTAACAGCCGGGTCGAGCGCGCAGCTCGGCACGCGCGGCTCCAGCAGAATACCGCTGCCCATCCGGCGCTGAGAAAGCCGGATCCGTTGCCGATGCGCAAGCCGCAAGGCTGCCATTCGCCGCGCGACACATACCACGCGCGCGACAACACGCCCGCGCCTGCGCCGTGCGCGCCGGACCGCACCAGTCATGCACATGCCATCCACTACACTGGCGCATGGATTGACCGCAGGAGCCTCCATGTCCTTGTTCCCGTCTCGGCGCATGGCGCTGGTCTGTTTGTTGTCGACGGTCAGCTGGCTGCTGCCCGCGACCATGCTGCACGCGGCCGAGCCCACGGCGGCCCAGCGCGCGGCGTTCATCCAGGCCTACGCGGCCGCACAAAACGGCGGCGAGCAGTGGCGTGCGCTGGCCAGCGGTCTGGCCGACTACCCGTTGTATCCGTACCTGCCCGCCGCCGCTTTGCTGCACGACATTCGCCTGCTCGATCGCAGCACCGTTGAAGACTATCTGCGCCGCTACCCGAACTGGATTCCGGCCGCGGATCTGCGCCGCGCATTCCTGCAGGAACTGGCGCGCCGGCAGGACTGGGGCACGTTCACTGCGCTGTACCAGCCGGGCCTTGGCGACGCGCTTGCGTGTAACGCCCTGCAGGCGCGCCTGAGCCGCGGCGAGACGCTGGATTTCGATGTTGACCTGGCCACGCTATGGGCCAAATCAAACTTGCCCGCTGCCTGCGATCCAGTTCTCGCTGCCGCGCACAATCAAGGCTTGCTGACCACCGCCCGCCTGTGGACGCGGATCGACGGTGCCGCAGCGGCCAATCAACCGGGCACCATCGAAGCGCTGGCCGGCTGGTTGCCGGCCGACGCTGCGCCAACCGCCCGCCAACTGGCACTGGCCTTGCGCGACCCGGCTGCAGCGCTGGCCAAAGCGGTCACCTGGGTCGATACGCCGCGCAATACGCAGGCAGTCACGCTGGCCCTGACCCGGCTGGCGCGACGCGATGCGGTCGGTGCTGACCAGGCTTGGCAAAACCTGCAAGCGCGCTTCGGTTTCAGCACGATGCAGCGCGACCGGATTCTCTACACTCTGGCCCTGTTCCACGCCACTGACTTTGACGACGACGCCTTGGCTCGGCTCATCGCCCTGCCCGCCACTGCGCAAACCGATGCCAGCCGCGCATGGCGTGTACGCGTCGCCCTGGCGCGCCAGCAGTGGCCCGCGGTGCTCGACGCCATCGACGCCATGCCGGTCGACCAGCAACAGGATGGCGAGTGGCGTTACTTCCGCGCGCGCGCGCTGGCCGCCACCGGGCGCGGTGACGAGGCGCAGCAAGGCTATGCGGCACTCGCCAGCGAAGCCACCTTCTTCGGCTTTCTCGCTGCAGACAAACTCGACCAGCCATATGCCATCTGCCCGGTTACCCTGGCTGGCGATGCCCAGCGCGAACAGGCGCTGCTGGACAACCCCGGCCTGGCACGCGCGTTCGAGTTGTATGCGGTCAACCTGCCTGGCTACGCGCGGCGCGAATGGACCCGTGCCTTGCAAGGCGCTGATTCAGCCACGGCACGACTAGCCGCGGATCTGGCCAATCGCCGCGGCTGGTACGACCGCGCCGTATTCACCTTGAGCAGCGGCGACGCCCTGCGCATGTACGCGCTGCGCTTCCCGCTGGCCAGCCAGGACGGACTTGTACCCGAAGCGCAACAAGCGGGCATCTACCCCGCGTGGGCGTATGGCATCCTGCGCGCCGAAAGCGCATGGATGAATGACGCGCGTTCCGGCGCCAATGCGCGCGGCCTGATGCAGCTGGTACCGGCCACCGCCGAGCTGGTGGCCAGGCGCAACGGCCTGAACTGGGGTGGTGCGGAAACGCTGTATGACCCTACCGTCAATATCGCGCTGGGCACCCGCTATCTCGCGCAAATGGCTGCACGTTTCAACGGCTCGCCCTGGCTGGCCAGCGCCGCGTACAACGCCGGCCCGAACCGGGTCGAACAGTGGCTTGCTGCGCGCGGCACGCTGGCCCCGGACCTGTTTGTCGCCACCATGCCGTTCAAGGAAACCCGCGAATACGTGGCACGCGTCATGGCATTCAGCGTGATTTACGACTGGCGCCTCAACAGCAGCGTGGTGCCGTTGGCCACCCGCATGGGCGCCATTGGCCAGCCGTACACACCGCCGGACGCCACGACCGCCCGCACTCTGGTCATGTGCCCCAGTACCGTCCCGGCTGCGGCCACCAGCACCATCAGCACATCACCCTGAAGTGCAACGTGCCGGCCGGGGCTGCGTTCCGGCATCCGCCACCGGCACACACCGGAAGATGTACCTGGGCCGCGACGACATCAGTTGCCGCAAGCACCGTTGCGGGCAAGGCTCGGCGACACTGGCGCCAGCCACCCGCGTACACCACCAACGTTGGGGTGCGCATGTCCATGCCACCTGGTTTCAGCGCTGTCACGCCGTACTTCTTCATCAGCGGGCGGAGCGTTTCGTCGAGCTTCTGAGCAACGGTCTGGGCGGAGGCGAATGCCACAGCGAGCGTCCGCTCGCGCGCAGACCGGCGCCCGCTTCCAGACACTGCTGCATCTCCACCCGCGCGTCCAGGGTCAGTGCGTTGCACGTTTCCACGCACGACCCAGGCCAGCATCGGCAAGGTGTTGCACGCGCAGTTCCGGACCAATCATCCGTGCCAATGCTAGTTGGCATCTTCCGCCGTACGCGGCCAGGGACGCAGGCGCTCCAGCTGTGCGGCCAGTCCAAGCAGCGTGCTCTCCCCACCCGGCGGAGCCACCGCCTGCACCGCAACCGGCATGCCAGTTGTTGGATCCAGGCCCGCCGGGATGCTGGCAGCTGGCCACCCCAGAACGTTCCACAGCGCTGCATACGGCGCATAGCGCAGGTTGGACCAGATGTTGCGCAACCAGGAGCGACGGTGCCATTCCACCGCATTCGGCGCGGTGTGCGCCAGCATCGGCGTGAGCAGTACGTCGTAACGGGCGAAGAATTGTCGCGCCATCGCGGTCAGGTGCTCGGGATCCTGCGCCTTGACCCAGCCGCGACGTTGCGCGAGACGTCCAAGCTGCACGTGGCGGCGCGTGCGCGGCTCCAACAGATTCAGGTCGAGGGCCGTGGCATCCATGGCAGCACCGACAAACCAGCGCGCAAACAGCGGCATCGGGTTCAGCGGATACGGAAACCGCGTGTACTCGACACGATGTCCATCTTCACGCAAGGCCTCCGCAGTGGCGTCCAGCGCGCGTCGCCAGGTCGGGTGCAGGCGCACCAGGACCGAAGGTGAATTGCCGGCTACGGCGATACGCAGGGGCACGGCGGGCTCGCCAACCGCAGCCAGCGCTGGCCGGTCAGCCATGACCGACAGCACCAGCGCGGCATCGGCCACCGTCGTGGCCAGCGGACCGTTTTCGGCCATTCCGCCCCAGGAGTCCTTGCCGATATCCGCCGGTACCACGCCACGGCCGGGCTTGATACCAAACAACCCGGTGTTTGCCGCCGGGATGCGAATGGACCCCATGCCGTCATTGCCGTGTGCGACCGGCACCATGCCGGCGGCGACCGCTGCGGCCGACCCGCCGGATGATCCACCCGGCGTGTGCTGCCGGTTCCGCGGGTTGCGGGTGATGCCGAACGCCGAGTCCGTCGAGCCCCAGATACACAGTTCCGGCACCCGCGTGGTGCCGATGATGATGGCGCCAGCCGCACGCAACCGGCGTACCACTTCATGGTCGGCAGCGGCCGGCTCCGCGCTGGTGGCCTGCGAACCGTCGCGCATGGGATGGCCGGCCACTGGCACGTTGTCCTTGATCAGGATCGGCAGCCCGGCCAGTGGCAAGCTGGCCAGATCGGCACGTTGCGTCAATTCGATGGCAACGCCGAGCGCCTCGTCACTGAAGATCTCCTGGATGGCACCAAGCGCCGCGTGCGCCGCCACCCTGGCCAGCGCGGTGCGTACGGTGTCGACCGGTGTTTGCGTACCGCGGTGGACGGCAGCAATGATCTCGACGGCGGAAAGGTTCGACATGGTTGTGTCCATCGCGCTCACCTGGAGCATACCGTGGCACCGCGGCGGCAACAGCGGACAGCGAGCAGCATGCCGGCGTCCGGCGGCCCGAACGTGCGGTGCGGGCGGGCGCGAACTTGCGCGTTGGTGCCAGCGGCACGCGGCGCAGATTTTCGCGCGGCTCAACGGCTGCGATCCGCCGCCGCAATCCCCGGCAGCACAGGGTGCGGGCGTTCCGCGGCAAACAACACCATGGCCACCGCGGCGGCCACCAGCGCGACACTGCCGAACACTCCGAGCGCGGCCGCGAAGCCCCACCCCAGCACGAGCTGGAACAGCAAGCTGCCGAGGCCGAAACCGGTAAACAGGGAGAACGCCATCAGCGCTACCGCCTGGCCCTTGGCTCCACGCAGGTCGGTGGCGATCGCCGCGAGCAGCGGTTGGGTCAGGTCAAATCCCAGCGACAACAGCACGATCGCGACTTGCACCAATACCAGCGGCAGTGGCAACACCAGTGACAGTGCGCACAACCCCGTCAAGGCCACACCGACCGGGATGATCCGCGCGCGGCCATAGCGGTCGGCCAACCGGCCGATAATGGGGCCGAACAGCAATCCGGGGACACCGTAACCCAGCAGCACCAGCCCGATGCCAACCTCGCCCAGACCAAAGCGTTGGTGCAGATACACGCCAAGCCAGGTGAACACGCCCGATTGCAGGATGGCGTTCAACAATACGTAAGCGTAAGTGCGTCGCGCGCGGGCCAACTCCAGCAATTTCACGTAGCCGCGTGCCACCGCGGACCATGGCGGGGCGACGGCGGGACGCGCGATGTGCGGGAATGCGCGCGTACCAAGCGCGACCGCCACGACGACAGCGCACAGTGCGGCCACCACGAGAAACAGACTGCGCCAGCCGATCACGGGTTCCAGCAAGGCACCCACGGCGGCACCGGTCGCCGTGCCCCCGGCGATCGAACCAAACAACCAGCCGACCGCACGTCCGCGGCGCTGATACGGCACCACGTCGCCGATCAGGGTAAGCCCGATGGGTACGATCCCGGCCGCCGCCACCCCGGTAACGATGCGCCACACAATGAACGTGTCGATGTGTCGGGCCGTGGCCGTCGCCGCCGTAAGCGTGGTGAACACCAGCAGCGAACCGAGTATGACCGCGCGTCGCCCCAGCCGATCCGACCACGGTCCGGCAAACAGGATCGACAAACCCTGGGGGATGACATAAGCGGGTATCGCCAGGGCCACCCAGGCGACCGGGCTGTGAAAGATGACGGCCAGGCGCGGGAGCAACGGCGCAACCATGAATGTCTGCGCGAAGACCAGGAACGCCGCGCTGCAAATCACCGGCAGCATCCAGCGCGGGGCGCTCACCGGCGCAAGCCCGACGGAACCGGAAGGTGCAGCCATCAACGCGCCTCGCGCTCGTCGCGTTCGCGTCGATAGTGCCGTGCCACGCGGGCACGGTTGCCACACAGTGCCGTGGAGCACCAGCGTCGGCGCGGATTGCGTGCCACAAACTGCAGTACGCAATCCGGATGCTCGCAGGTGCGCACGGCGTCGGCATCGCGCCCGGTCAAAAGTCCGAGCGCATCAACTGCCAATGCATGCAGCAGTGCGCCACGTTTCCGCGCCAGCGTGGATGGCGCCAGTCGCGGCCCACTGGCCGCCCAAACCAGCCGGCTGGACGCAGCCGCCGTGACCAGCGCGGCGTTCACCTGCCGCAATGCCGCCGCTGCCGGCCGAACGCCAGCACGCCGCGCGCGCAACAACTCGGCAATGGCAGCACGCAGCGCGCGCACAGCCAGCAAATCCGCAGCGTTGCAGGTCCCGGACCACGGCAAACGATCCGCCTCGGCAGCGAGCCACGCCGTCAACGCGCGCGGCGTATCGAGCAGATCAACGTCAACCCCGCCCCGATGTACATGCGTATTCACCAGGTCAAGTGCCAGCGGCTCGCCAAGCAGCAGAAAACCAGACGCAACAGTCATGCAGGCAGCCTCCATGCAGGTTATTGCCGCCCAGTATACTAATGAACCTATGCATTAGTCGCCATTGCCACCCGCGTTGCGCGACAGGCTACACCGGAAGTGACCTGCCGGCACCGCAGCAAGTCATTCCACAATCACATCGGTCTGGCGGTGCACTTGCCGGCGGACCATGCTGAAACACTGCACGGAAACCACGTTGAAGGTTTACCCGCCGATTCACCCCGGTACGATGACCGAACGCGTGCGCCCGTGAAAGCCGGCGAGTGCATCAAGGCGGCGATTGATCTGGGTGGCGTCCAGCGGCAGCCGCTCGGCAATCACGCTGGCCAGATCGAGCAGCCCGTGCCGGGTGAATTCCATCAACGTGCTCAGCTCACCATGCAGATGATCGGACACACCGATGATCTCCGCTTCGCGGTTGATCACCGTCGCATAACTGTCCACCGCAAATGGCGCGCGGGAAATGCCGGCCAGGGCCACGCGGCCGTGCACTGCCAATGAGGCGACGGCCTGCTGCTGGCTCACTGGCAGGCCGGCAAATTCCAGCGCCACGTCCACGCCGCGACCGTGTGTGCGTGCGCGCAGCTGCACGTCAGCCGCCCCATCGGTCGCATCGATCGGCTGGGCGCCATAGGCAGCGGCAGCTTTGAGCTTGTCCGCATCCACATCCACCGCAAACACTTCGGCGGCGCCGCCGGCCCGCGCCAGCTGCAGCGCGGACATGCCCAGCCCACCGACACCAAACACCGCCACGCGGTCACCCGCCGCCATGCGCGCCTTGCGCAACGCATGGAACGCGGTGGCACTGGAACACATCATGATGGCCGCTTCCGCTGCGCTGACGGTTGCGGCGACGGGGATCGCATTGCGCGCCGGCGCCACGACATATTCGGCATAGCCACCGTTGACATGCTTGCCGAGCATGCGGCCAGCAGTGCAGAACTGCTCCAACCCACGCGCGCAGTAATCGCACTGCCCGCAGGTGAACAGATAGTGCAACGCCACTCGATCGCCCACGGCCACACCGACCACTGCCGCCCCCAGCTTGTCCACCACGCCGGCCACTTCATGCCCGGGGGTAATAGGCAGGAACGCGACGCTGGCCGCGCCGTCGCGATAGTGCACGTCAGAGTGGCAGATGCCCGCCGCCTGCACCTTGACGCGGATTTCCCCCGGTCCTGGCTCCGGCAGCGCGATCTCGCGCAACTGCAATGGCTGGCCAATCTCGACGATCTGAACTGCGCGCATGCCCGGCCCCCGACCCTTCATGACAGTGCCACGCCCGCCACCGACCACGCGACGCCACAAGCTGGCTGGCAGGACGGGTATTGCCCGCCGCCACTTCCTGTCCGGCCTGCACGCAGTCGAGGCCAACCACCCAGGACTCACGGCAGATCCACCCCGGCCAGCTTATCTCGACCAAGCCGACTGGTACACCGCCGCCGAGTGGACGCATGCGCCAACCGCGCCACATCACCCTGCTGATCCCTGTGCCGGTCGCACGCCCACTCACCAGCCAATACCGCGCGCATGGCAGAATCCCCCGCATGCATATTTATCTGGTCGGCGGCGCGGTCCGCGACAACCTGCTGCAGCGGCCGGTGGTCGATCGCGACCATGTGGTGGTGGGCGCAACACCGGACGAGCTGCTGGCGCTGGGCTACAAGCCGGTGGGCAAGGACTTCCCCGTGTTTCTGCATCCGCAGACCGGCGAGGAATACGCGCTGGCCCGCACCGAGCGCAAGCGCGGGCACGGCTATCACGGCTTTGTCTTCCAGGCCGACGCCACGGTGACCCTGGAGCAGGATCTGGCGCGGCGCGACCTCACCATCAATGCGATTGCGCAGGATGCCGATGGCAACTTGACCGATCCCCATCACGGCGTGCGTGACATCGACATGCGCGTGTTGCGCCACGTCTCGCCGGCTTTCGTGGAGGACCCGGTGCGCGTGCTGCGCGTCGCGCGCTTTGCGGCGCGCTTCGCGCCACTGGGCTTCACGGTGGCGCCAGAAACCATGGCGTTGATGCAGCAGATGGTACGCAACGGCGAAGTGGATCATCTCGTGTCCGAGCGCGTGTGGGCGGAAACCCGCAAGGCACTGGGTGAGGCCCAGCCCTCCGCATTCCTGCGCGTGCTGCGCGCGGCTGGCGCGTTGCGCGTGTTGTTGCCGGAAGTGGACGCCTTGTACGGCGTACCGCAACGCGCCGAGTTTCACCCGGAAATCGATACCGGCATCCACACCGAAATGGTGCTGGACGCCGCTGCACAGATTGCCCCCCGCGACGACACGGTCGGCTTCTGCGCACTAACGCACGATCTGGGCAAGGCGCTGACACCCGCTGCTGAATTGCCGCGCCACGTCGGCCACGAACAGCGCGGGTTGGCTCCGTTGCGTGCACTGTGTGCACGATTGAAAGTACCCACCGAACCCGCGGCGCTGGCCGCACTGGTGTGTCGCGAGCACTTGAACGCACACCGCGCGTTTGAGTTGAAGCCGGCAACCGTACTGAAGTTGCTTGGTGCACTGGATGCGCTGCGGCGACCCGCGCGACTGGACACCTTCCTGGCCGCATGCACAGCCGACAAGCGCGGCCGTTTGGGCCACGCAAACGATGCCTACCCACAGGCAGCGTATTTGCGCGAGGCGCGCGCCACCGCGACGGCAGTAACGGCCGAACCATTTGTCAAACAGGGATTGACCGGCCTGGCGATTGGCGCGGCGCTGGACGCCGCCCGCATCCGCGCGATTGCCGCTCTGCAGACCAGCCGTGCGCCGGACCCGTCGCCGAAGTAAGACACGCTGGCTGCGCGCCACCACTCGCGCGCGCCACGGCCACTGCGCTGATGCCGCTTGAGCAGGTACCATTCTGCTCCAACGCATGACATGCACCACACCCCTCGTTTGTTTCCAGCCTCGCGTGCGGCGGATCGGCAGCGGGCAACGCAGGCAAACCTTCTCAGCGGACAATGGTTCGCCCACACGTTCTGGAGTCATCCGTGTCGCGTGCATTTACCCCCATCTCCCCGTTGCGGCAGCGCTTCCGCCCACTGCTGTGGCTGGCCATCACGTTCGTGGCGATCTCGTTTGCCACCCGGGTCGTGCTGCTGGTCATGTCCGGTACCGAGGTACCGCACACCGCACCCAACCTCCTCTACATATTCGGTGTGGGCCTGGGTTACGACCTGGTGACGCTGCTGTATGTGGCTTGGCCGCTGGTGCTGTTCTTGTGGCTGGTGCCGACGCGGCGTGCCGGCGTGTCGGGGCTGGCGCAGTGGTTGCTGTATGTATTGGCCCTGGCGCTGATTTACGCCCTGTGTCTGGCCACGCTGTACGCGGTATACCGCGCAGAACCGCACATGACCTGGCCACTCGTGGTGCTGTTCCTGCTGGTGCTGCCGATCCCGGGGCTGACCTACATCGCACGTGGCGGACAGTGGACGTTGTACGGGTTGGCGCTGGTGCTGATCTACGGATTGCTGTTCGTCGCCGCGTCCGAGCTGGTGTTCTGGAACGAATTCAGCGTGCGCTTCAACTTCATCGCCGTGGATTACCTGGTCTATACCACCGAGGTGATCGGCAATATCCGCGAGTCGTATCCGGTCGGCCGCTGGCTGGCGTTGCTGGTCATGCTGGCCATCGTGGTCTTTGCGCTGGGCAGGCGCGCACTGCGTACGCGCGACAGCGGCAGCCGCTTTTGGCAACGCGGCACGGTGGTGCTGGTGTGGCTGGTGCTGACCGTACTTTCGGTCGCGTTCGTCAACGGCGGCATGAAAGACCGCACGCACAACAACTATGTCAACGAGCTGGCGGGCAACGGCATCTACCAGTTCTTCGCCGCGTTCCGCAGCGGGCACCTGGATTACGCCAAGTTTTACCGCACGCTGCCGGACGACCAGGCCTACCGCCGCGTGCGGGACATGCTGCAGACGCCGGACGCAACCTACCTCAGCAATGATCCGCGCGACCTGACCCGGGCCATCCGCAGCCGCGGGCCGGAACGGCATCTCAACGTGGTGTTGATCAGCGTGGAGAGCTTGTCCGGCGATTATCTGGGCACGTTCGGCAACACTGAAAACATGACGCCGTATCTGGATGCACTGAGCACGCAAAGCCTGTTCTTCGGCAACCTGTATGCCAACGGCACGCGCACGGTACGCGGGCTGGAAGCGCTGGCGCTGTCGATCCCGCCGACACCCGGCGATTCGGTGCTGAAATCCCCGCACAACGAAAACCTGTTCTCGCTGGCCGACATTTTCAACGACCGTGGCTATCAATCGGACTTTGTCTACGGCGGCTACGGCCAGTTCGACAACATGAACTATTTCTTCAGCCGCAACGGCTATCGCACCGTGGATCGGCGCGACATTGGCAAGGGCGCGACGATCCACAGCGAGAACGTGTGGGGTGTGGCCGATGAGGATTTGTACACGCTCGCACTCGGCCAGATGGATCAAATCCATGCTGCGGGCAAACCGTTCTTCCTGCACATCATGACCACGTCCAACCACCGGCCATTCACGTTCCCGGCCGGGCGCGTGAGCCAGCCCAACGGCACACGCCAGGGCGCCGTCGCCTACACCGACTGGTCGATCGGTGATTTCATCCGGCGGGCGCGAGCAAAGCCATATTTTGCCGACACCGTATTCGTGATCACCGCCGATCACTGTGCCTCCAGCGCGGGCAAGACCAGCGTACCCATCAACCGCTACCACGTTCCGCTATGGATCTACTCGCCGGCGCACATCCCGCCGCAACGCATCGACCGCCTGATGAGCCAGATCGATATCGCCCCCACCTTGCTCGGCCTGCTCAATTTCAGTTATCGCTCGCGCTTCTTTGGCTACAACCTGCTGCAACTGGAACCCGGGCGCGAGCGCGCGTTTCCCGCCACGTACGAAAAGCTCGGCTATCTGCGCAACGATGTGCTCACCGTGCTGGAGCCGCAACGCAAACTGGAGCAGATGCAGCCCGACTACGCCACTGGCGACGCCGTGCCGCTGGTGCCGCAGGTCCCAGCGCTGATTGATGACGCCGCGGCGTATTACCAGGTGGCCAGCGAATTGTTCAAGCAGGGGAAAATGGTGCGCCGACCGGCGGACTCGACCCCGGTGGCGCCACTGCCGGTCGCCGCACCGCTACCAGCCGACACCGGCGAGCCGGCGAGTGCCAGCTCGGCGCCAGCGCCAGCGCCAGCGACTGCGGCCACCGCACCTGCACCGGCAACCAGCAGCGGTACGCCACGGTAACCCTGGGTGCGCTGGCGAACATGAGCTTCGCCCGGGCCGTCAGCTGCGGATGCGGCTGTTCTACCGATCACCCATGTTCTGCGTGCAGCGTGCGCTCCACGCGCGCCAGCACACCAGCCAGCGGCGTACGCAGCAGCAACAGCGCTACGCCAATGCCACAGACATCGGCGAGCACATCGAGCGCATCGGCCGTGCGTGGCGGATTCAGCCACTGCAAGCCCTCGATCAGCGCGCCGTAGGCCAGACAGCCCAGCGCGGCGACGATGCGTGCCCGGCGCGCAACAAACACATTGCCCCACCACCCCATCAGGCACGCGAACCCCAGCGCATGCAGCACTTTGTCGCCATTGGCAAAGTCCAGGCGCAGCTCCGGGTTTGGCTCCAGCGCCAGATACACACCCCACAGCATGAGCACGGTGCCTGCAGCGACCCACAGCCAATGCAGGTGGAGCCGTCCAGACGGCCATGCGTCCATCACAGCCGCCGGCGTTGATCGGTCTCGAACAGGCCGGCGGGAAGCGGCAAATCAGTCATTTGCCTGGTCATCAACATGGCCTGGAAGCGTTCGCCCATGGCCTCGGGCAGCATCAGACGTTTGACTTGCTGGGCCACCTGTTGCCGCGCAAGGTCATCGGTGGCGGCCGCCTGCTCGAAGGCAAACGCCTCGGGCAAACCGGCGCCAATCAGGAACTGCGCTTGCGACCAGTATCCCGCGATCTCGCAGCCGGCATGACTGCCGGCCTCGGCCAGCGCAGTGAAATCCACCGACGCCGTGAGGTCGTTCAGGCCTGGCAGCCACAATGGATCGTCGTGCGCGTTATGCCGGTAATGCGCCATCAGCGTGCCATCGTCACGCTCGGGCAGATAAAACTCGCGACGCACGTAACCGTAATCCACAAACAGCAACAGCCCGCGGCGCAGCGAGCCGGCAACGGCATCCATCCAGTACGGCAATTGCGGCAGGATTTCGGAGCGGTAGCC
>DATCWU010000177.1:0-30366 GCA_036566165.1 Rhodanobacter sp.
TCACAGGTTCTGATAATTCGGCCCCGCGCCGCCTTCCGGCGTGACCCAGGTGATGATTTCGTACGGATCCTTGATGTCGCAGGTTTTGCAGTGCACGCAATTGGCGGCGTTGATTTGCAGGCGCGGTTTCTTGCTGCCGTCGGGCATGACGTCTTCGACCATTTCGTAGACGTTGGCCGGACAGAAGCGCGTGCACGGGTTGCCGTATTCCTCGGTGCAACGATCCACGCAGATGTTGGGGTCGGTGACGACCAGGTGGATCGGCTGGTCCTCGTCATGCTCGGTGGCGGCAAAGTACACGCTGGCCAGGCGATCGCGCGGCGGCAGCGTGCGTTGCACGTAGTCGCGTACCGGTTCCTTGTACTCGCCCAGCTTGTGCAGGCTGGACCAGTCGGCCTTATTTTTTAGCGTCCACGGCGACAGCCCGGCAGTGGCGGTTTCCCACGCGGCGTTCAACATGCCAAACCACAGGCCTTTCTTGAAGCCGGGTTTCACGTTGCGTACTTTCTTCAGTTCGGCCATCACCTCCGAGGCGCGCAGCTCGGCATCAAAGCCGGTGGCGTCGAGCCGCTTGGCCAGGTGCTCGGCGGCGAGCATGCCGCTCCTGATCGCCTGGTGCGTGCCCTTGATCTTGGGCACGTTGAGCAGGCCGGCGGTGTCGCCGATCAGCAGCGCGCCGGGCATTTCCACTTTCGGCAGTGATTGATAACCGCCGGTGGCCATCGCGCGCGCCCCAGCGGACAGGATCGAGCCGCCTTCCAGCAGTGGCTTGAGCAGCGGATGGTGCTTCCATTGCTGGAACGCTTCCCATGGTTTGTAGTTCGGGTCGCTGTAGTCGAGTCCGCTGACATAACCCAGCGCCAGGCGATCACCATCCAGGTGATACAGGAAACCGCCGCCGTAGGTGCGCGTGTCGGCCGGCCAGCCAAAGCTGTGTACGATTTTTCCTGGCGTCACGCGGCCGGCGGGCACCTGCCACAGCTCCTTGATGCCGATGGAATAACCCTGCGGGTCGCTGTGTTCGTCCAGCTTGAAGCGCTTCACCAGCACCTTGGTCAGGCTGCCGCGCGCGCCCTCGGCGAGCACGGTGACCGTGGCCTTGATGTCGATGCCCTGGGTGTAGTTGGCCTTGTGCGAACCATCCTTGGCCACGCCCATGTCGCCGATGCGCACGCCGGCCACCGCGCCATCGTCGGTGTAAATCGTGTCGGCGGCGGCGAAGCCGGGAAACACATCCACGCCAAGCGCTTCGGCCTGCGGCGCCAGCCATGCGCACAACGCGCCGAGCGAGACGATGAAGTTGCCCTGGTTGTGCATGCCCGGCGGCAGCGGCAGCTTGTGCGCGCCAGTCTTGCTGAACAGGTAGAACTCGTCGGGACCAGCCGGCACGCAAATGGGTGGCGGGTTGTCGCGCCAGCCGGGCAGCAACGCATCCAGCGGCTGCGGCTCGATCACCGCACCGGACAGGATGTGCGCGCCGACGGTGGAGGATTTCTCGATCACGCAGACGCTGACGTCGGGCTTGAGCTGCTTGAGGCGAATGGCGAAGGACAGCCCGGCCGGACCGGCGCCGACCACGACCACGTCGTATTCCATCGTTTCGCGTTCGCTCATGGCAGGCTCCATTGAATGGTCGGGTAGGGCGCGCGTCATGCATGCGCCTTCCGCGTTTGCATCATGCGCAGCTGTCGTTCAAGCGTGGCAGCGGCCCGGGTATTGTCGGGTTTCGCGTGGCGCGCGGCAAACGGTGGTGGCGATGGGCGGCTGCGCTGCGCTGCTGGTGATCGGCACCGGTGTTCATCCGTTCGTGGCGGTGGGCCGTGGCCGCCCTACCGACGACGACCAGTGCCGGCAACAGCCCGCTTCAGCAACGATCGGTGCCGGCAATAACCCGTAGGACGGGCACTGCCCGCTTCCTTTCGTCAATGGCGCGGTGGGTTGCTCACGTCCGCCGATCACGCCCGCGCTTGCAATCGCCTGCCATGCAACGGCGATAATCGGCGCACGCCATCCGGGGAGTGCTCATGAATTCGCAGCCACCAATCGCTGATCTCGACCTGCGTCGCTCCACGCTGTGCCAACTGCTGCATTGGCTCGCCGTCGGGCGCGTGCAGCCGCAGGCGCTGGCTGACGCCTACCAGGCGGCCATTGAACGCATCAACCCGCAGCTCAACGCGTATATCGACCTGCGCTCAGGCTTGCTGCAGGATCAGGCGCACATGGCTGACCGCCGCCGCCGTGATGGCGTGATCGGCCGACTCGACGGGATACCCGTGGCCCTGAAGGACAACTTCGACATGGCCGGTTGGCCCACCCGCGCCGGTCTGCCCGGGCGCGCCCGGCCGGTGCACAGCGACGCGCATGTGGTGGCCAGGCTGCGGGCGTCGGGTGCCGTGCTGGTCGGCAAGACCAACATGGACGAGGGTGCGCTGGGCGCCACCACGAACAATGCGCACTTTGGCGCCACGCACAACCCGCATCGGCATGGCTACACCGCTGGCGGGTCATCGGGCGGTGCGGCCGCAGCGGTGGCGGCCGGGTTGGCGGTGGCGGCGGTGGGCTCGGACAGTCTGGGCTCGATTCGTATCCCGGCCAGTTATTGCGGCGTCTACGGGCTCAAGCCGACGCATGGGGAAATTTCCGCACGCGGGGTGGTGCCCGCCGCGCGCCGGCTGGATGCCGTGGGTTTGCTGGCGCGCAGTCCCGAGGACCTCACCGTGCTGCTGCAGGTGTTGGCCGGCTACGACGCCGACGACGCGCGCTCGCGTCGGCGCCGCGTCGCGTTTGCGCTGCCGGATTGGGAGCCGGGCAATCTGCGCACTGGTCTGATGCCGGATCTGGCGGCAGTCGGCGTGCAACGCGACGTGATCGATCTGTTTGATTCGGCCATGGCGCGGCTGCCGCATGCGCTGGGTGATCGACGCACGGTGGATTTCAGCGATTGGGACTTTGCGCGTACGCGGCGTTCGGGCTTGTTGTTGATGGAGGCCGAGATGCTGGCGACCTTCTCCGCCGACCTGGCCGATACGGAGCATGCGGTTTCGCCTCGCTTCCGCAACTTGCTGGAATATGCCGGATGCAAGAGCGCGGCCGACTATGCCGTTGCCGATCGGGTACTGGATGCCGCGACGTTGAAGATGCGTCGATTGTTTTCCCAGGTGGATGTGCTGGTGCTGCCCACCACACCGCAGGGGGCGTTCCCGCTGGACGGCCCGGTGCCGGATTCACAAGCGGACCTCACCAGCTTCGCCAGCCTTGCGGGCTGCCCGGCGGTGAGTTTGCCAATGGGTTTGCTGCCTGATGGCCTGCCGGTTGGCCTGCAGCTGATTGGTGCCCGCGGCTCGGATCTGCGCCTGCTCGAGTTGGCGTCTGTCTGCGCCGCGACGCTGGATCTGGCGCCGGCCTATCCGGTGATCGCCTGACCGTCGGTCGGCATGGGTTGTCCGATGGCGTTCACAGCGCCAGGTCGGAACCGTCGCGGCGTGCCGATGCCCTGGGTGGCCAGCGCGACTGCGTCACGACGCGCTTGAACCGCGCCCTGGCAGGGAATGCGGTGCCGCGTAGCATGTAACATGCGCGGTCAGGCCGCACCCGTTGGCGTTTTGCGACCCGTGTTGCGAATGGACCACAAGACGAACCCCGCTGCCATGATCGAACCTGCCGTGCGCTCCCATCTCGATGACCTGGAGGCGGAAGCCATCCATATTTTTCGCGAGGTGCAGGCGGCGTTCCAGCAGCCGGTGATGCTGTATTCGATCGGCAAGGATTCGTCGGTGTTGCTGCACCTGTTGCGCAAGGCGTTTTATCCGGCCAAGCCGCCGATGCCGCTGTTGCACATCGATACCACATGGAAGTTTCGCGAGATGATCGCGTTTCGCGAGCGCGTGGCGGCGGCGGGCGATGTGCAGGTGCTGGTGTACACCAACCAGGAAGGCGTGCGCCAAGGCGTGTCGCCGTTCACGCACGGCGCGACGGTGCATACCGACATCATGAAAACCCAGGCGTTGAAACAGGCACTGGACAAGTACCACTTTGATGCGTCGATTGGTGGTGCGCGGCGCGACGAAGAAAAATCGCGCGCCAAGGAGCGCGTGTTCTCGTTCCGCAACGCGCAGCATCGCTGGGATCCAAAAAACCAGCGGCCGGAGTTCTGGCACACCTGGAACACGCACTTGCGCAAGGGCGAAGAGGTACGCGCGTTTCCGTTGTCCAACTGGACCGAGATGGACGTGTGGTTGTACATCCGGCGTGAATCCATTCCGCTGGTACCGCTGTATTTTGCCAAGCCACGCCCGATCGTCGAGCGTGACGGCGCATTGATCATGGTGGACGACGACCGCTTCGTGTTCCGCCCGGGTGAAGCGCCGCAAATGCGTGAAGTGCGCTTCCGCACACTGGGTTGCTACCCATTGACCGGCGCGGTCGAATCGCATGCCGATACGCTGGACAAGATCATCGCCGAGATGGCCGCCTCGCGCACTTCCGAGCGCCAGGGCCGGGTGATCGATCAGGACCCGACGGCATCCATGGAACGCAAGAAGCAGGAGGGGTACTTCTGATGCCGGCTGCGGAAACTGCCCGCAAGGGCCTGTTGCGCTTCATCACTTGCGGCAGCGTGGATGACGGCAAGAGCACGCTGCTGGGGCGCCTGCTGTATGACGCCGGCATGCTCGCTGACGACCAGATTGCAGCGCTGGTGCGTGACAGCCATCGCCTGCACGCGGACGCTGGCGACGCGCTGGATTTTTCGCTGCTCACCGACGGGCTGGATGCGGAGCGTGAGCAGGGCATCACCATCGACGTAGCGTATCGCTACTTCCACACGGCACGGCGCAATTTCATCGTCGCCGACTGTCCGGGGCATGAACAGTACACGCGCAACATGGCTACCGGCGCGTCGAATGCCGAGCTGGCGGTGGTGCTGGTCGACGCGCGCAAGGGCCTGTTGCCGCAGACACGCCGGCATACATATATATGTGGCTTGCTCGGCATCGGCCATGTGGTGTTGGCGGTGAACAAGATGGATCTGGTCGGCTATGACCAGGCCGTGCATGAGCGCATTGCCACCGACTATCGTGCGCTGGCAGCCAGCCTGGGCATTACCAACGTACAGTGTCTGCCGGTGGCGGCACTGACCGGCGACAACGTCGGCACGCCTTCGTCGCGCATGCCTTGGTACACCGGCGCCAGCTTGCTGGAAGTGCTGGAGACGGTCGATGTGGCGCCGGCCACGGCGGCCGATTTCCGCCTGCCGGTGCAGTGGGTGAATCGTCCCGACCAGTCGTTTCGTGGCTACGCCGGCACGATTTGCGGCGGCAGCGTGGCGGTGGGCGACGAGATCGTGGTGCAGCCGGGGGTGCAGCGCGCGCATGTCGAGCGCATCGTCACCCAGGACGGTGATCTGCCGCGCGCCAGCGAGGGCCAGGCGGTCACGCTGTGTCTCGACCGCGAGCTCGGTATCAGCCGTGGCGATGTCATTGCCGATGCGTTGCGCCCGGCGCCGGTGGCCGACCAGTTCACCTGCCACCTGCTGTGGCTGGGCGATGTTGCGCTGCTGCCGAATCGCACCTACTGGTTGAAGATCGGCACGCGCACGATCAATGCACGCGTGATGTCGATCAAATACAAGGTGGACGTGAACACGCAGGCGCAGCTGGCCGCGCGACAGTTGGCCTTGAACGAGGTGGGTTACTGCACCGTGGGTCTGGATGACGCAATTGCGTTCGAGACCTATGCCACCAACCACACGCTCGGCGGTTTCATTCTGATCGATCGCCAGAGCAACGCCACCGTGGCCTGCGGCATGCTGGATTTTGCCTTGGGTCGCTCCAGCAACGTGCACTGGCAGCATCTGGATATCGACAAGACGGTGCGCGGCCAGAGCAAGGGTCAGCGGCCATTGTGCCTGTGGTTCACCGGTCTGTCCGGCGCCGGCAAGTCGACCATCGCCAACCTGGTCGAACGCCGGCTGCACACGCTGGGTTATCACACCTATCTGCTCGACGGCGACAACGTGCGCCACGGCATCAATCGCGATCTCGGGTTCACGCCGGAAGCCCGCGTGGAGAACATCCGGCGCATTGCCGAAGTGGCGCATTTGATGGTGGACGCCGGGCTGATCGTGCTGGTCAGCGCGATTTCGCCGTATCGCAGCGAACGGCGTTCGGCGCGCGAGCTGTTCGACGCCGGCGAGTTTGTCGAAGTGTTTGTCGACACGCCGCTGACCGAATGCGAGCGGCGCGACGCGAAAGGGTTGTACCGGAAGGCACGCGCCGGACAGATCCGCAATTTCACCGGCATTGATTCGCCCTATGAAGCGCCCGAAGCGCCGGACATCCATTTGGTGACCAGCGGCCAGCGCGCCGAGGACATGGCCGCGCAGATGGCGGAGCAGTTGGCAGAGCATCTGCCGGCATTGGATTAGCTTCGGTTTTTGGTTGCGGCGTGTGACTGTGCAGAACCCGGCGGACACTGCCCGCCGGGTTCTGCCGTGCCCGTCCAGCGCCGGGCTTGCGGTGCGGCCGGATGGTGTAACGCCCGCACGGTGGTTGGTGCACACCGGGTTCTCCACCGCGGCCCGGCAAATGAATGCAGCGGTGTTCCGCTCGGCCCCGTGCGCGGCTGTCGATGCGTTACCGTGGTGACAGTTGTGTGAAAAAACGCCAGCGCCAAGCGTGTTGTGGTTCCGCGCGTACTGGCGTCGCATCGTGCCGGCGGACGCTGCTGGTTGGCCGAAAGCCGGATCTTGCGTCGTCTCTGCATGGCGTGCCGCTGGTCGGTTGGCGCTTGGCTTGTCGGGCGTGCGCCGCGATAATCGCACTTTCGCCGAGGTGCGCACCGATGACTGAAAAGACCGTACTCAACGCTACCCATCGCGCGCTGGGCGCCCGCATGGTCGACTTCGGCGGTTGGGACATGCCAATCCATTACGGCTCGCAGATCGAGGAGCATCACGCGGTGCGGCGTGACGCGGGCATGTTTGACGTGTCGCACATGACCGTGATCGATCTGCACGGGCCGCGCACGCGCGAATTTCTGCGCCACCTGCTTGCCAACAACGTGGACAAGCTGCAGGTGCCGGGCAAGGCGTTGTACTCATGCATGCTCAACGCCCAGGGCGGCGTGATCGATGATTTGATCGTGTACTTTTTTGCCGAGGCGTATTTCCGGCTGGTGGTGAATGCAGCGACCCGCGCCAAGGATCTGGCCTGGATCGAGCAGCAGGCGCGTGCGTTTGCCGTGGAAGTGAAAGAGCGGGCCGACTTCGCGATGATTGCCGTGCAGGGTCCGAACGCGCGCAGCAAGGTGCTGGATCTGCTGCACGAAACGGATCGGGCGCGGATCGAGCAGCTCGGCAAGTTTTCGGCTGCGGCGGCGCAGGGGCTGCAAGGCGTGCCGCTGTTCATTGCCCGCACCGGTTATACCGGCGAAGATGGGTTTGAAATCCTGGTGGCGAATGCGCAGGCCATCGCGTTGTGGGAGGCGCTTGCCGCGGCGGGCGTGGTCCCCGCCGGCCTTGGCGCGCGCGACACGCTGCGGCTGGAGGCCGGCATGAATTTGTACGGGCAGGACATGGACGAAACCGTGTCGCCGTGGGAGGCCAATCTCGGCTGGACCGTGGCGCTGGACCCCGGGCGCGATTTCATCGGGCGTGATGCGTTGCAGGCGCAAAAGGATGCGGGTGTACAACGCGTGATGGTCGGTGTCGTGCTGGACGACAAGGGTGTGCTGCGCCACGGGCAGACGGTGCACACCGAACAAGGCAACGGACAGATCCTGTCTGGCAGTTTTGCCCCGACCCTGAACAAGGCCATCGCGTTCGCCCGGGTGCCGGCCGGTACCAGCGGCACGGTGCATGTCGACATCCGCGGCCACGAGGTACCGGCGCGCATTGTGAAGTATCCGTTTGTGCGCGCGGGCAAGGCCTGTGCCGGCATTTGATTGCCTGCAACCGCACGACATCCGGGTCAATGCGTTGTCGTTAGAATTACCCGGCAAGTTGTCTTTCCCAACCACCCCAAAACCCTGGACCCGACCATGCAAGAGATTCCCGGTGATCTGAAATTCCTCAAGTCCCACGAGTGGGCGCGTGTAGAAGATGATGGCCTGGTGCGTGTCGGTATTTCGGATCACGCGCAGGAACAGCTTGGCGATCTGGTTTACGTTGAATTGCCCGAGGTCGGGGCGGCGTTGCAGGCCGGCAGTGGCGCGGCGGTGCTGGAATCGGTAAAGGCCGCCTCGGACATCTACGCGCCAGTCTCCGGTGAGGTCGTCGAGGTCAACGAGCTGCTCAATGACAAACCGGAAACCATCAACGAGGACGCGTTTGGGGCCGGCTGGATTTATGTGGTGCGCCCCAGCGACCGCGCCGAGCTGGACGAGCTGCTCGATGTGGCGGCGTACGAAGAGTTGCTGGAGAGCGACGACCACTGAGGTTTGCGGGGCCGTGGCTCCCTGGGAGCCTGTCGGGTTCTGGTTGGCCAGTCTGCGCATCCGCCTGTGCGGTCCATATTCCTCCGATCCTTGGTCCATGGAACCACTATGGATCGGCAAATCGGCAGTTGCTGTCCGCGCATGGACAAATTCTCGACTCAACCAGCAAAGCCCGACAGGCTTTTACCTCCGCCCGTTCGATCACACCTCCTTCCGCGTCGCGCGGAGTTGCTGTGGTCGCGGCCGGTACGACGGTAGTTGACGTTGGTGTTCGCGCGGTCGGGTAGGTCATGCCCTGGTCTGGATGCGGCGACGCGGGCGGGTACATGGGTAAGGTCGACATCGCATGTACGTCATTCGCGCGAAGTGCGGGTGTGTCGATGACGCTCAAGGGCGGGCGCTCAAGGGTGCGCATCACGTGTGGATTTTTGGTGCTGGCGCGACACCCGTCTGGCTGACGCAGGGAGTGAAAATTCGCGCGGCCAGCTGTCGTGGCGTCGAGGCAAGGCTGGCCCATCGACGACCGGGAATCGCCCGGGAATTTTTTTGCGCTGACGTCTCCGGCTTGCATCGTGCGGGTGGCGCGTGGCCCGCGTGACGCATGCACGAGGGCGTCGAGGAAAAAAGTTTTTGCGCAAAGTCGGCGGCAATCCATGCCCCTCGGTGGCCGTGCGTTCATGTCCACGGCTGATGGTTGGCCAGCGAAGTTGCACATCGGGCGACGCTGTCGCACGGCAACATCCGGCGCGCGCATTTGCCGTCGATCGCGCGCAAGCGTTGGCCAGCAACGGCTTCCACGCAGGCCCGCATTTTCAGTGGATTATTGTTTGGCAGTATAGATGTCCATACATGAATTTTGGTAATAGCCAGAAAGCGTTGTAGCACCACGTTCGGTAGCCGCGACGAGGTCTGGCAACCGGTCTGATTTCATGGCTAAAATCAATTGACAGCTGAAATCTTCAGGGATAGCTTTCGCAACAGATCACGGGGAACGCGCATCATGGCAACTGCAAAGTTCATCAAGCCGTATATTCAACATGGTGAGAAGGCCAATGCAGTACGCAAGATCACGGTCTCCATTCCGCTGCATGTTTTACGCAGGCTTTCCGATTTGCGCACCGAGCGACAGGTCAAAAATTTTCGGCACGCCACCAACAGTGACTTGTTGGTCGAGGCGTTCCTGCACGCTTTTACTGGGCAACCACTGCCAACTGATGAGGAGCTGAGACGAACTATGGCCACTGCCAAGAAGAAAACCGCTGCAAAGAAGCCGGCCGCCAAGAAGGCTGCCGTGAAATCCACCGCAAAGAAAGCCGCTGCCAAGAAGCCGGTAGCGAAGAAGCCGGCGGCGAAGAAGGCTGCTGCACGCAAGCCGGCTGCTGCCAAGAAGGCAGCTGTCAAGAAAGTCGCTGTGAAGAAAGTCGCTGTGAAGAAGGCTGCCGCCAAGAAGCCGGCCGTCAAGAAAGCTGCAGCGGCCAAGGTGGTGAAAGCCACCAAGACCGCGAAACCCGCGAAAAAGTCCAAGAAGTAAACGGCAAGTCGCGTTTCCATAAGCAAGAGAGCTGTCGACTTCTCCCCCTGCGGTGCCCAGCGCAAGGGGAGCTTTCGAAAATCAATTCGTCCCGGCTTGCCGGGACGTTTTATTTTGTGGGCCCGGCGTGTCACCCAAGGTCGGTCTGTCCATTCGCCTCACCGGTCCCGCACCGTCTCTCCTCACGAGTGGCCCAGCGTATTCGACGCCGGCACGAAGTGTCGTGTGACGGTCGGTGAACAACATTTGCCGTGCTTGCTCGTTGGAGTTACCTTCTGCATGTCCGCGCCGTACCGAAGTCAGGGACTTCGGAGGTCCTGATTGGACGGGGAAAGCGCGGGGGGACCGTCGACACTCAGTGAGAGACTATGGATACCCGATATAGAATCGAGAGCCGTGCCGTTGTGCGCGGACGTGTCAACACCACGCTGCTAGCCGTCATCGTGCTTGTCGTGTTGCTCGCGGTGGGTGCGTGGTTGCTGATCATCAGACCGCATCAGGAGAGCCTGCTGGCGGATACCGCCGGGCATCCTGCGCTGTCGACTTCCGCGGCGAAAGCCGCTGCTGCAGCTCCGCCGGCAAACGTGGCGGCGATGGGCGTGAACGAACTCCTTGCCGAAGGGCGCAAGGCGCTGAATGAGCGGCGCTATCTCGGGCCTGCCGGCAACAACGCATTCGAGTTCTATCTGCGCGTGCTGGAGACGCAAGCCGGCAACCGGGTCGCCACTGATGCCTTGCGCGAGACCTTTCCGTTGGCCGCTACTTCAGCGGAACAGGCAATCAACTCGCGCGATTTCAATGACGCGCAGCGGCAGATTGACCTGCTGGCCAAGGCGGATCCCACCAACTATACGTTGACCATATTGCGTTCGAAGCTGGATGCGCAACGCAAGATGCTGGACAAGCAGCAACAGCAGGAACTCGAGCGACAGAAGACCCAGCTGGCGGCGACACAGAAAGCCGCGCTGGAGAGGCAGGCTGCCGATCGACTGGCGGAACAACAAGCGACCGCACCACAAAAGGTGGCGCCGCCCCGCGCTGCGCCGACCCCGCGGATGCAAGCGGCTACCGCCGCGCCGGCGGCAAGTGCCGCAGCCCGGGTGGCGAGTGGTGCGGGCGGTGTTACGAGTGATGCGGTGCTGACTCGTGCCGCGCAACCGGCTTACCCACCGATTGCCTTGCGCTCGCGCCAGAGCGGTTGGGTTGTGGTCTCATTCACGGTAGACCCGGAAGGCCGCACCACCGATATAGCGGTAGTCGATTCAAAGCCACATCGGGTCTTCGACAGTGCGGCCACTGACGCCGTGCGGCGCTACCGGTTCACCCCGGCGATGAGCAACGGCGTGGCAGTCTCGAGCAAGCGCCAACAAAAGATCGAGTTCAATTTGTAACGTCGCGCCGACCGGGTGCGGTGTTGCTGCATGACAACCGGGAACGGCGTGTGTCGTTCCCGGATTGGTGCGCCGGAACTATCGCCACGGCCCGTGGATATCGTCTCCGGCAATCGTTTTTTGATTCGACCGTGCATGGCGGGCGCCTGCGTTGCCCATCCTGCCTTGCGGCGAATGAGTCACGAGCCGGCCGATGTTGCACCCGGCTCAGTGCCGTCGTCGCGCGGCGCGTCGGGTGGTGGCCTTTTTCGCCGGACGTGTAGCGGCGTTGCTGCGGCTTGTCGGGGCGCTTTCAACCCCGGCCCAGTCTACGTGCGGCAGGCCGAGCAAGCCGTCAAATACCATGGGCATCAGTCCGCCGGGCGCTGGTCCAGTTGAGTTCCACAAGGTAACCACGCCAACGTGGTATTTGGGAAAGAAGCCAATCATGGTGCGGTAGCCGGCAACGGCACCGGCATGGAAGATCAGGGTTTCACCACCGTATTCGTAGACGCGCCAGCCAAGCGCGTAGTGCGCATCGGTCAGGCGCTGGCGGCGCCATGGCGTCGCTCGCAGTTCGCCGGGAGTCGCGATCGCGGGAGCATGCAACACGTCGAGCAGCGTGGTGGGCAACACATCCTGGCGGCCACCCATCTGTGCGATCAGCCATTTCTCCATGTCGCGAATGCTCGCATTGACGCCGGCCGCAGGCGCGACCCGATAGTAGGTTTCGTTTGGCTCAAACGGTACCCACCCGTGGCGGGCCGGATGATGCGGTCGTGCCCAGCTGGTGCTTGACTCCAATGCCGCGCGACCGTAGCTGGCGTCAGTCATGCCCAGTGGGTAGAAGATGCGCTTGTCGACGAGCCGGTAGAAGAAATTTCCGGTGCGCGCGAACAGGATGTCGCCAATCATCGAGAACGCCACGTTCTGGTAGCCGTAGCATTGACCGACGCTGCAGCTCATGTCGACTTCGTCCAGTTTGCGCACCAGCTCTTCGTAGGAAACGTCCCCTTCGAGCATGGTGTCGTAGGTGTTGCGCGGCAGGCCGATGCGCTGGCCGAGAATGTCGCCGACCGTGGCATGCTCGGTGCCTGCGGTGTCCTTGAGCTTGAAGTACGGAAGCACGTCCACCAGTCGCGTGTCCCAGCTCAGCCGCCCGCCATCGACGATCAGTCCGGTGATGGCCGTGGCAAATGCCTTGGACAGGGAAGCGAGACGAAACACCGTGTCCGGCTCGACGGGTTGGCGAGTTGCGACATCGGCGTAACCGATGGTGTGCTCGAACACGACCTTGTCATTGATGACCATCGCTGTCGCCAGGCCGGCAACGTCATTACGCTCGGCAAGCGTATCCAGCCAGCGCCTGTAGGCAGCCAACGTGGCTTGCACCCGCGCTGGGGGCAGCACGGCGGTCGCGTTTTGCGCGACCGTTGCGGATGGCGTTGCGGCTGCGGCGGAGGTGGTCTGCACCGGCGCACAGGCCAGGGCAAGAGCCGCTGCAAGGGGCGGGAAAAAACTTCGGAGGTGCATGCTACTCTGCGGTCATTAGGGCGCGGACACGCGCTGCAGGCTGGAGGGTATACGGATGAGCATGATCATTTTGCTGGTGGTGGTCGCACTGATTGTCTTGTACTTCGTCGCCATCTACAACGGACTGGTGACCTCGCGTAACGGCTACAAGAATGCGTTTGCGCAAATCGATGTGCAGCTTACGCGGCGCCATGACCTGATTCCCAATCTGGTGGAAACTGCCAAGGGTTATCTCGCCCACGAGCGCGGCACGCTGGAAGCCGTGGTGCAGGCGCGCAACGCGGCGGTCGACGGGCTGGCTGGCGCCAAGGCCAATCCGGGCGATCCGGCGGCCATGCAACAACTGGCGAGCAGCGAGAACGCGTTGACGCAGACATTGGGTCATCTGTTTGCCTTGCAGGAAGCCTATCCGGACCTGAAAGCCAACCAGACCATGATGCAGTTGTCCGAAGAGCTCACCTCCACGGAGAATCGCGTGGCGTTTGCGCGGCAGGCGTTCAACGATTCGGTGCTGACCTACAACAACAAGCGCGAAGTGTTTCCCGCCTCGGTCGTGGCCAACAGTTTTGGCTTTGCGGAGGCTGAATCGCTGAAGATCGATGACCCGGCGGTGCGCGAAGTGCCGCAGGTTTCCTTCAGCTGATGACAGTGCAGCGCGGCGCATGCCGTGCTGCCGCTGCTTGGGCGAAACCTCATGGATTTCTTTGCGCAACAGGCACGCGTGCGTGGCAGCAGTCGCCGCCTGGTCGTGCTGTTCGTACTGGCGGTGACCGCGATCGTGTTGGCGATCGACGCGGTGGTGTGGGTCGCGCTTGGCCATCACCCGGTCGAGGGCGAGCCGACGCCATCCAACCTGTCGCTGCTGTTCATCAGCAGTTGTGTGGTGCTGGGCGGCATTGCGCTCAGTTCGCTGTTTCGCATCATGAGCCTGTCGGCGGGTGGCAGAAAGGTTGCGCAGACGGTTGGCGCCGTCGAGGTGCCGCCGGATACCACGGACCCGCAGTTGCGTCGACTGCGCAACGTGATCGAGGAAGTGGCCATTGCCGCTGGCGTACCGGTGCCGGACATTTATTTGATGGCCGACGAAACCGGTATCAACGCGTTTGCTGCCGGCTATTCGGCCTCTGACGCGGCTGTATGCGTCACGCAAGGTTGTCTGGATCAGCTCAGTCGCGATGAGTTGCAGGGTGTGATCGCGCACGAATTCAGTCACGTGTTGAACGGGGACATGCGCCTCAACATCCGCCTGATGGGTTTGCTGTTCGGCATCCTCGTGCTGGCCGTGGTCGGCCGGCGGGTGATCTGGTTTGGTGGCGGACGCAGCAACCGGCGTGATGGTGGCGGTGGCCAGGTGTGGATGATTGGCCTGGCGCTGATTGTCGTGGGCTACATCGGCTACTTTTTTGCGCGCCTGATCCAGGCCGCCGTGTCGCGTTCGCGCGAATCGCTGGCGGATATGTCGGCAGTGCAGTTCACGCGCCAGAGTGACGGCATTGCGGGGGCATTGAAAAAAATCGCGATACACAGTGAAGGCTCCGCCCTGCAAGCCGCGAACAAGCAGGAGGTCGCCCACATGCTGTTTGGCGAGGCGGGCAGATTCAACGCATTGTTCGCCACCCATCCGCCGTTGCTGCAACGCATCCGCGCCTTGCAGCCGGGTTTTGACGAAGAGGACCTCGCACGGTTCGCGGCATCCGTCGCGCGGACAGAAGCAAACGAAGCCGCAGGGCGAACCCCGGCGCCAGCCGCGCACCCGGTTGGCGCAGGAGGCGCGTCAGGGGTTCCCGGGCTTGGCCTGCCGCCGTTGCTGCCCGTCGTGCTGGGCGGCGCAGTCGTGGCCGCGCAGCGGGCCGACTCCCGTGCGGCGCCGACGGCTCTCGATCGCGGCGTGAATTTGCGCCGCAGCTTGCCCACCAGCCTGACGACAGCGGTGCAAAAGCCCGAACCGGCGCTGGCTGCGATGCTGGCATTGGCCATGTCCGCGCAGGTCGAATTGCAGCAGCGCCAGCGGCGTTTACTGGCGGACGCGTTTGGTGATGATGTGCTACAGGCCGTGATCGCGCTGTTCGCCGAAATCGAAACGCTGGCAGCGGAGCTGCGTCTGCCGCTGGCAGCGCTGGCGTTTCCGGCGCTGAAGCAATTGCCGGAGGGTCGCGTGCAGACTTTGCTGGGCACGCTGGACGCGCTGGTGCGGGTCGATGGCCGAGTCGATCTGGATGAGTACTGTCTGACGCGCCTGCTGCGGGTGCAGCTGCTTGAAGCGCGCAGGCCGCGTAGCGCGCCCGTCGATGGTTTGCGCAAGCTGACCGCTTGTCGGGCAAGTGTCGGGTTGGTATGCGCCGTGCTCGCCAGCAAGGGCAATCTGGATGCTGCTTCAGCGCGGCGCGCGTGGTTGCTGGCCATGCAACAGGTGTTTCCCGGCGAGACGCTGGATTGGCCGGTGTTGCCGGCGTCGTGGCAAACGCCGTTTGAGCACGCACTGGATGAACTCGATGGCCTGCTGCCCGCGGCAAAGGAATTGTTGATCCAGGGACTGGTCGCTGCAGTGCATGCGGACGGTGTGGTCAATATCCAGGAAGCCGAGCTGCTGCGGGTCATTTGCGCCAGCGTGCATTGTCCGCTGCCAGCGTAGAGCAGGCAGCACCGTGCTCTAGGGGACGGAGGAAGTTAAGTTGTGCTTTAGGGGACGGAGGAAGTTAAGTTGCAACTTAACTCCCTCCGTCCCCGTCTGCGAGGATCAGCGCACTTGCGCGTTCGGCAAGCATGAGGGTCGGGGCATTGGTATTGCCGGAAGGCAGCGTCGGGATCACGGACGCGTCAATCACGCGCAGACCTTGCACACCGCGCACGCGCAGCTCGCTGTCGACGACGGCCTGATCATCCGTGCCCATGCGGCAGGTGCCGACCGGGTGATAGACCGTTTCCGCCTTGCGCTGGATGAAATCGACGTACTCGGCATCCGTACTGATGGTGCTTTCGGGGAAGATCGGCCGCCCGCGACAGGTGCTGAACGCGGGCTGGTTCATGATGTCGCGCGCGACCCGTGCCCCTTCGATCAGCGTCGCCAGGTCATGCCCCTCGGCGTCACTCAGGTAATTGGCATGGATGGCGATGGGCTGCGCCGGGTCGGCTGAGCGCAGACGCAGCTGGCCGCGGCTGCGCGGGTGCAGATGGCACGCGTGCAAAGTGTAGCCATAGCCGGGCAGGCGATGACGACCGTGGTCGTCGAGCAGCGCCGGCACGAAATGAAACTGCAGATCACAGCGCTCGTCCGTGGCCAGGCGACTGCGCACGAAGCCACCAGCTTCGGCGATATTGGAACTGCCGGGCCCGTCGCGATGGCGCAGCCAGCGCAGGCCGGTGGTCAGCTCGTTGAGGTGATCGTAGGTGATTTTTTGCGTGCTGGCGTCCAGCGTGCAGATGTCCAGGTGATCCTGCAGATTGCCGCCGACCCCGGGCAGGTCGGCAGCCACGTCGATGCCGTGTGCACGCAGGTGGTCGGCCGGCCCGATGCCGGACAGCATCAACACTTGCGGTGAGTTGATCGTACCGCCGCAGAGGAGCACCTCGCCGGCATCGACGTGCTCTGTATGGTGTCGACCGCGGCGCAGTTGCACGCCAACTGCGCGGCCACCGACGACGACCACGCGTTCGACCAGGGCATGGGTGCGGACCTGCAGATTCGGTCGCTCACGCACCGGTTTGAGCCAAGCCGCCGCAGCCGAGCAGCGCGCGCCATCGCGCTGGGTTACCTGATACAAGCCGAACCCGGCCTGTTGGGCGCCGTTGAAATCGTCGTTGCGTGCATACCCGGCGCTGACTGCGGCCTCGACGAGGGTCGCCGACAGCACGTTGTGGTGACGCAGGTCGGAGACGCCGAGTGGTCCGCCGGCACCGTGCCACGCGCTGGCGCCACGACTGTTGTCCTCGCTGCGCAGAAACCACGGCAGCACCTGTTGCCATGACCAGCGGGCGTCGCCGCTGGCTGCGGCCCAGCTGTCGTAATCAGCAGCCACACCGCGGATGTAGCACATCGCGTTGATCGAACTGGAACCACCCAGAGTCTTGCCCCGCGGCCACCACAAGCGGCGTTGATTGAGCGCCGGTTCCGGCTCGGTGCGGTAATTCCAGTTGACGCGCCGGTTGTTGGCCAGCCGGGCGAGGCCGGCTGGCATGTGCAGCAGGGGGTTCCAGTCGCGCGGGCCGGCTTCAATCAGCAGCACGCGCCTGGCCGGACTCGCGCTGAGCCGGTTGGCGAGCACGCAACCGGCCGAACCGGCACCGACAATGACGTAGTCATAGCTATCCAAAGTCGCTCCCCCAAAAGCATGGCATCGCTGCATCGTAGAAGCCTGGGCGAATAAAAAGCGAGCGTTTGCGGCCGCTGTCAGTACACGCCCGCGGCCAGCCGGTGCTGCCGTGGCAGGCGCCGGATGCGCGAAGCTCATTTGCCCGGGCCCGCCACCTGCTTCGTGCGTGTTCGCTTTCGTCGTTGCCAACGCTTAGGCTGCGCGGATTTACTGCCGGATATGCATGTGCGCTTGACCCCTGATCCTGTGGTGGAAAACAGTGCCGCGCCGATGTTGTCGGCGTTGGCGTTTTTCTTCGTGATGGTGGCGTACTACATCGTGCGTCCGGTGCGCGACCAGTTGAGCGGGGCGGTCGGCTCGCCATCGTTGCCGCTGTTTTACGGCGCGGTATTTGTGGTGATGCTGTTGCTGACGCCGGTGTTCGGCATGCTGGTGGCACGCTTTCCCCGGCGCCAGTTGCTGCTCTGGAGCTACAGCTTTTTCATTGGCTGCCTGCTGCTGTTTGTGCCCGCGTTCGTGGCGCAGGAGCGCATTGGTGCGCACGCGTTGGGAGTAGTGTTTTTTGTCTGGGTCAGCGTGTTCAACCTGTTCGTGGTGTCGCTGTTCTGGAGTTTCATGGCCGACATCTTCGGCAGTGGCGAAGCGCGGCGGGTGTTTTCGCTGATTGCGCTCGGTGGCATGGCGGGTGCGGTCTTTGGCCCGCTGGTGACCAAGTTGCTGGTACGCGTGATTGGTGTGGCGCCTTTGCTGCTGGTGTCGGCGCTGGCCTTGGGCGCGGCGTTGGCGGTGTTGTTGCGATTGTCTGGGCAACACGAGCGCAGGCCGGGTAGCACGGGAGCGCAGCCGATTGGCGGCTCGCTGTGGGCTGGTGCCAAGGAGCTGTGGTCGCGTCCGTTTTTGCGTTACATGGCGTTGTTGATGTTGTTTGGTGATGGTATCGGCACGCTGGCGTATGCGCTGGTAGCGGATTACGCGAAGGCGCACCTTGTCGACATCGTGGCGCGCACCGAGTTCTACAACGATCTGGATCTGGCCACGAATCTGCTGGGTGCGATGCTGCAACTGACGCTGACCCGCTGGTTGCTGATCCGTCATGGTGCCGGTTGGGGCCTGGTGGTGCCGGCGGTGGTGAATATCGGGCTGCTCGCCGGCGTAGTGGTGCTGGCCGGTGGCAATCTCGCCTTGTTCGGTTACAGCGTGCCGGTACTGGCGCTGATGGCGGTGGCGACGCGCGCCCTTGCCTATGGCATGACCAAGCCGGCCGCGGACGCGCTGTACACCAGGGTGCCGCGCGAGACGCGCTACAAGGGCAAGAATTTTGTCGAGACGGCGGTATGGCGCTTTGGTGACGTCCTGGTGACCAGCGCCGTGAGCGGCTTGCGGGCGGTGGGGGTTGGCGTCGCCGGATTGGCGTTGCTGGGCACGGGAGTTGCTGCCGCCGCGGCAATCGTGGCGCGGCGCGCAGGGTGGTCGCCGGATTTGGCCCCTGAGGTTGCCGACTCCGATGCGGTGGATGCTGCAACGCGCGCCTGAGGTACCGCGTGCCGATCGATTCGCCGCATTGCGCCATCGTGACGTGGCCGGGCACCTACCGTCGCTGCCCGGCGCGCCGCAGGCCATGGTGGTCCGCTGGAGTCAGCTGGTGATGTAGCGTTCCATGTGCTCGATCTGCTCGGCCTGGGCATCGATCACCGCCTTGACCAGATCACCAGTGGAGATGACCCCGATCACCGCGTTGTTTTGTATCACCGGCAGATGGCGCACGCGGCCATCCGTGCACAGGTGCATGCAATCGAAGATGTCTGTCTCCGGGCCGACGACGGTCAGCGGGTCGCTGGTCATGATGTCGGCCACGGGAGTGGCGGCCGAGGAGCGGCCCTGCAGGATGACTTTGCGTGCATAGTCACGCTCGGAAACCACCCCGACCAGACGTGGCCCGCGCATCACCAGCAAGGCGCCGATGCGGTGTTCGGCCATCAGCTTGATCGCCTCGCGCACCGGAGCTTCCGGCGCGATCGAATATACGGTGCTGCCCTTGGCTTGCAACAACTGCTTGACTTGAGTCATGTCTGCGCCTCCCCGGCCCCGGCGGGCCGCCTCAAGGCGAGTCTAGCGCGCGTTCGGGGGCTGCGTGTTGGAACGGTGTGAACCCCGATTTTCGGAGCGATTCCGCGTATCGGGGCGTTGCCGGCGCAGGTAACCCGGGCCGCCCAACTGGCGCATCTGCCGCATGATCCAGTCGGTACGCCGCAGCACGTACGCGCTGGGACGATCCGCGTGCAAGCGCCGTGGGCTGGGCAGCACGGCCGCAAGACGGGCGGCTTGCGCTGCGTTCAACCGGGCTGGCGTGGTGTGGAAGTACGCCTTGCTGGCGGCGCCCACGCCATAGATCCCGTTGCCGAATTCGGCGATGTTCAGATACACCTCCAGAATGCGCTGTTTGGGCCAGGTCCATTCGAGCAGTACCGTGAAGTAGGCTTCCAGACCCTTGCGCACGAAACTGCGCCCGTTCCACAGGAACAGGTTCTTCGCCGTCTGCTGGCTGATGGTACTGGCGCCGCGCAGACGCGCACCATCGTCGGCAGCGTCGATGGCGCGCTGTATCGAGTCCAGATCAAACCCGTGGTGAAACGGAAACTTCTGATCCTCGGCGGCGACCATGGCCAGGGGTACGTTCGGGGCGATGGCACGCCATGGCACCCAGTGCTGACGCAACTGAAAACCCGTTTCGCCGTGCAGCCATGCACCGACCTGGCGTTCCACCATCACTGCCGAGGTCACTGGCGGGACGAAGCGCAGGGTCACCACGGCAATCCAGCCCAAGACCAGCCACAGCACGATCGCGCCGGCACACCAGCGCAGCAGACGCATCAGCAGGGAACGGCGCGACAACACGCGGGCAGGTTAACCGCAACGGCAACCCGGACAGTATACGGGCGTTGTTGCGGGCGGGTGCCGCCCCCATTTGAAGGCTCAGGCCAAGACCACCACCTGTGAGATCGCCTCATGGACACCGTTGACAAAGATGTTTTGCAGCGCTTCCTGCTCGAGCGCGCCGGCGTGCGTGGCGTTTTCGTGCGGCTTGGCGCGTCCTGGCGCGAAGTGGCTGGTCGCGCGGCGTATCCGCCGGCGCTGCACGCCTTGCTCGGCGAAGCCCTGGCAGCCAGTGCATTGCTTACCGGTAACATCAAATTGGACGGTGCGCTGTCGATCGAGTTGAAGAGCAGTGGTGCGTTGCGTCTGTTGTTTGCCGAGTGCAACGACCAGGGTCGGCTACGCGGTTTGGCGCGCTGGACGGATCCACTGCCCGAGCCGTTGGCGCTGCAAGCGCTGCCCGCCGGCAGCATGGCAATCACCATTGGCAACGTGGAGAGTGGCCAGCGTTACCAGGGACTGGTGGATCTGCAGCAGCCCAGTCTGGGCGCAGCGCTGGAGAATTATTTTGCCCGCTCCGAGCAATTGCCGGCGCGCATCCTGCTGGCGGCCGACGACACCCAGGCAGTCGGCCTGATGCTGCAGCAGCTGCCTGCCGATGGTGGCCACGCTGCGGTGCGCGACGACGACGCCTGGCCGCGGGTGCTGCAGTTGACGGCAACGCTCGGCGCCCATGAGTTGCTGCACAGCACGCCGGAGCAGGTGTTGTATCGGCTGTATCACGAAGAGTCGGTGCGCTTGTTCGTGCCCCGCACGTTGGCCTTTGGTTGCAGCTGCAGTCGCGAGCGCGTCGGCGCCATGCTGCGCTCGATGGGCCGTGACGAGGTGGAGGCGGCGTTGGCGGTGCGTGGCGACGAGATCGAGGTGACCTGCGAGTTTTGCGCGCGTGTCTACCATTTTGATCGTATTGACGCCGAACACCTGCTTAGCGCCGCCGCCGCACCGGCGTCGCCCACCACCACTCATTGAGTGACTGCGCCGGCGTGCCGCGCCGGTTCAGGGCAAGTGAAACGGCATGCCGGTTTGTGGCCAGTTGTTGGCAGGTTGACCCTTGGCGAACAGGAAGCCCTGGCCGAATCGGCAGCCGATGCCCAGTAGCGCCCGGCGTTGGGATTCTTCCTCGATACCCTCGGCGATCACGCGCATGTGCAATGAGTCGGCGAGTACCTGGATGGTGCGTACCAGTGCCAGTGCCTGGGTTTGCTCGTCGTCAACCGGCAATTCAGTGATGAACGAGCGGTCGATTTTCAGCGTCTCGAACGGGTATTGGTGCAGATAACTGAGGGATGAGTAGCCGGTGCCGAAATCATCCAGCACGACACCCACGCCGTGTTTGCGCAGGTTCTGCAGGATCCGTTTGGCTTGATCGGGATTCTCCAATAGCGTGTGTTCGGTCACTTCCACACGCATGCGACGTGCCGGCACGGCGTACTGCTTGAACAGCGCCAGCAACCGTTGGTCGAGATCCGCGGAACGGAAATGTCGACCGGAAACGTTGAAGCTGATGAAGCCGTCGCCGGAGACCAGGTGTGGCGCCTGCGCACAGACCTGCTCGAAGATGCGCCAGTCGATGGCTTCGGAGCAGCCGCTCTCCTCGGCGATCAACAGGAAGTCGTCTGGTGCAAGCAAGCCACGTTGCGGATGGTGCCAGCGCAGCAGCGCTTCGTAGCCGACCACGAGGCCGCTTTCCAACTCGACGATTGGCTGGTAGAACGGCACGAATTCGTTGCGCGCCAGGCCATGGCGCAGGTCGTTTTCCATGTCCAGCAGGGACAGTGCTTCGCGTCTCAGGCGATCGTCGAACAGTGCGGTGCGGTGGCGACCGTCATCTTTCGCGTTGTACATCGCGACGTCGGCATCGCGCAGCAGTTCTTCCGGCTGGCGATAACGTGCGGCGGACAACGCGATGCCGATCGACGCTGAAGTAAAGACTTCCTTGGCCCCGAGCTGAAACGGGGTTTGCAGCTCATGGATGATGCGTTCGGCGATCAGGACGGCCTTGTCACCGTGGTCGATGCTTTCCAGCAACACGGCAAACTCGTCGCCACCCAGACGCGCCACGACATCACGCGTTTTGACGCATGCGCGAATGCGTCCGCCAACCTGGAACAGCAAATCGTCGCCGACCAGGTGACCGACGGAATCGTTGATGACCTTGAACCGGTCCAGGTCGATGAACAGCACGGCAAACTGGTCTTTGCTGTCCAGCAGATAGCGCGCCATCGCCTGCTCCAGCCGCTGCAGCAGCAACGTGCGGTTGGGCAGTCCGGTGAGCGAATCGTGCAGGGTTTCGTATTTCAGGCGGCGTTCGACACGTTCGCGTTCGCTGATTTGCTCGCGCAGGTCGCGGTTGGCCAGCGCCAGTGCGCGGGTGCGCTCGGCAACGCGACGCTCCAGCCCGGCGTATGCGTGTTGCAGCGATGTCGCGGCGTGCTTGCGCTGCAAGGCGTTGGCAATGTGGTAACTGACAAAGGTGAGTACTTCCTGATCGTGTGCGTTATATACGTGCCGCGGTGAATAGCTTTGCAGCGCCAGCACACCCATGGGTTTGTCGCCGAACTTCAACGGCACACCCAGCCAGCACACGGAGAGCGCACCCAGCCTGCTGACTTCACCCCGTTCCACCAGGCGATCGAAGTCCGCGCGCGAGGCGAGCAGTGGCGTGCCGTGGCGCAATACGTATTCGGTTACACCGTGACCGTGCAAGCGTGGTTGCAGCTGGTGGTCCACTTCATCGACAAAATACGGAAACGTGAGCAGCCCGGTTTCCTCTTCGAGCAGCGCAATGTAGATGTTGCGCGCGTACAGCAGACCGCCAATCACCTGATGCACGGCAGCGTAGAAGTTTTCCAGAGTGTCCGGAGCGTTCGCCAGTTCGGCAATGCGAAACAGCGCCGCCTGCAAGCGCTCGCCGCGGCGGCGCTGCAATACCTGCTGGCGCAGGATGCGATTGGCCTCGCGCAATGCGGCAGTGCGTTCGGCAACGCGGTAACCCAGTTCGAGATGCGCGGCGCGACGTTCAAACGCTTTCTCTACGTGCCGGGCGAGATGGGTGAGCAGGTCCATGTCCTGGCGCGAGTAGTGGATATCCGTGCGGTAACTCTGTGTTACCAGGCCGCCCACGACGTTACCGGCGCGCAGCATCGGCACGCCGAGCCAGTGCTCGCAGTGCGAACCGAGCGGAATCATGTCAGCGCCGAGCTGCTGCTTGAGCTCCTCCTCCGAACCCAGCATTGGCTGGCCGGTGCGCAACAGGGTCCAGGTCAGACTGTGCGCCATGCTCTGCAGCGGAATGTCCTGATCCGGCAGCGGCGCGTTGGTGTCGATGGTGTCGATGTAGCAGGGGAAACGGACGTTCTGCGTGACCGCGTCGTACAGGACGATGTAAAAATTTTCTGCGTACAGCAGGCTGCTGACGATGCCGTGCAAGGCCTGCGTCATTGCCGACATTGGCTGGTCGATGTCGGCCTGCTCGGCGATTGCATAGGAGGCCCGCTGCACCCGCTCGGCCAACGCGAGACGCGAGATGGCCTCGTAAAGGTGGCCATTTTCCGTCAATTGATGAACGCGCACGGTGGCCATGCGGCCCACCCAGAGCAACTCCTCGTGCGCCTGCGCGGACAGCGTGGCGTTGCCGGCATCGAACACGAGCGCGCGGCGGTCCACGACATCCTCGACCAGTCGCAGCAGGCTTGCCGGCGGGTCGGCGGTGATCGCGTCGGCGTCGCACCAGTGCAAACGCCCGTGCACGTTCAGGTTGTCCAGCATTTGCGCACAAACCATCAGCACCGCGGCCGTATCCGCAGCCTGGAACAACTCCTCCACCCGGCGTCGCAGCCACGCGGACTCCGACGCATTCCCCTGCAGTTGCGCGGAGTGAGTTTTCGATATAGCGCTCATGAACAGGGCGGGCTCAAGATCGGTTGGTCAGTGGCACTACACGCGAGGCTACCGACTTTATATCCTGTAACCGAAGCGTGCTGCCATCATCGACGAAGATGCGGCCACGATCATGCGCGGCCGAGCGGCTGTCAGAATTGTGAATAGTCACGCTATTTGTGCGTATCGATGCCGCTTTTCGGGTGTTAACAGAACGTAAAACTTGCTATACTCAACTCCGCATAGCCATCCCCACGAACCGGGTAGTTTTCGTCCCCATGCGTCGTTTGTCTGCCACCTTGATCATGCTCCTGCCGCTTGCCGCGGCAGCACAGGCTGTGGGAGATAGAGGCGCCGAGGCGCAGCGCTTGCTGCTGCAGCAACCCAGCCAGTTTACCGAAGTCGAGTCGGGTGTGGCGCTGCCGCTCTGGCGGGGTACCGACGGCCGCTTGCTGGCACTCAAGCTGGAGCAAGACCCTGCAGCGGGGGCCGCGCGTGCCAATGTGCCGCTGTCATGGCATGTGGTGGATGCAACGAGTGTGGTCGGTGCCGGGCTGCAATATGACCTGGCGACGAATTTGCACGCACATGCGGAGCTCACGCAGCAAAGCTGGGTCAACCAGCCGACACGTCTGGTGGGTAGCGAAGTGGGCGCCAGCTATGACCTGGGGCGCTACAGCGTGGGCTTGAGCGTGGGTACCAACGACACACCCAACGCCAATATGGCATTGCCCCGGGTGTTGCCCGGCGCTGTGCCGGGGGTGAGCGGGTTGGTCGGTTTTGACAGCAGCACCCAGCTCAACGCAAGTGGTCGACTTGCGCTCGGTAGCAAGAGCGGAATCGACCTGGGCGCCAGTGCAGGCCGTATTCGTTTGTTGCCAGGCAATCTGCTCGGTGTCAGCACGCTTGATCAGAAGGTGTTGCGGCTCGGCGTGGAGCATGGTCCGCTGAGTGGTTCACTGGTTGGTCGTACCTTGCGACCACAAGTCGGTATTCCCGGCAGTTTCAGCGCGGACCAGCGCTGGAGCAGTATTGACCTGGGCGTCACCTGGCGCTTGCCGTGGCGCGGTGAGTTGAGTGTCGGCGCGCAGAACCTGTGGTCATCCGGCACGCCGCTGAACACTCCAGCTGGCCCCGAGCCCGATCAGTCACGCACCCCGTACGTGCAGTACCACCAGGATCTGTAGTCTGCTGGGTGGGTTGCTGCGTCACACCGACGCGGGATGTGGTTCCAGCAACTCCTGTACTCGGTGGCTGTGTTCGGCGCCCGCCCGATTTGCCCGGTGGTCAATCGCGCGGCTGATGGCCTTGGTCGGTACGCTCGTGCGCTGCTGGACCTTCTGCATATGGACTTTGGCGTTGCCGGCGTGGCCTCTCCGCAGTGCGGAAAATCGGGCAGGTGGTTATTCCCCGGGTGCGTCTGGAAACGACTGGCCGCACCGGATCATGTTTGTGGTGCGGTGATTCCATCTGCCGCTCCTTGTCTCGCGTGCCGCATTCCATCCCGGTCTTCATTTGCCTTTCCGCACGCGCAGATCACCACTGAATGTCTCGATGGTGAGCGTGGCGTCACCGTCGCCGAGGCGGACGTCCAGCTTGCTTCCGGGACCGTGTTCGGCGGATTGCGGGGTGCCGAAATCGCTGCGCAAATTGCCGCTGAAACTGCTGGCACGCAGCGTGCCGGTAGTGGTCGCCGGCAGCAGCAACTGGACGTCGCCGCTCATGCTGTCGATGGCCAGCTGCCCATCCGCGGCCATGCCGCCGCTCACTTGCGCATCGCCGGACACGGTACTGAGTGTCAGCTGATGCCACGGGCCACCGCCGGCCTGGATCCGCCCGGATACCGTTTGCAGCCTGGCGGTCTGGCCCAGTGTCGGCGCCAGGATGTCACCGCTGACGGTTTGCAGGTCGGCCTGTCCGGCGTGCCCGGCCAGTTCGATGCCGCCGCTGACGCTGCCGGCCTTGAGCTGCGGTGTGCGGGCATTGAGCCGCACCCGGCCACTGACGGTGTGGATATCGAGGTTGCCGCCATCGGTGCCGTCGATCAGCAGCGAGGCGCTGACGGTGTTGACGGACAGCGCTGCGGCGCGTGGCACCCGCAATTCAAGCTGCGTGGGGTCCATCCGGCGGTCGCCGCCCCAGTTGAACCGGCCTGCACCACCACCCTGAGCCTCAACCTTGATGGCGAGGTCGGTGTTGCTGCCGGTGATGCGCAGAGGTTTGGCGCCATCCCCCAGCGTGCCGCTGACCTGCACCACATTGCGATCCCAGGTGGTCACGTTCACCGTGCCGGCAATATTGCCGATGCTGATGTGCGGCGCTGAACTGGTCGCGTGTTGCAGGTCGATTGGCGTGGCAGCAAATGCCTGGCCCATGCCCAGGCACAGCAGCAGCGGAATACCGTGACGGATACGCATGATCAGCCGGCCTCGTGAGTCAGTTCGCGCAGTTGTACCTGTTGGCGTTCGGTGCGGCTGAGCAAGCGGCGCAGCGCGGATGAATGGGGCGCCTGGGTGAGCGCCTGGTCCAACTCCATGCGTGCGGCGTCCAGTTCAATTGCGGCGCCACGCAAGCGCGGATCGGCGGGTGCCCATTGCGTCGGTGCGGTGCTGGCAGACTGGGTATCCCGGGCCGGTTGCGCCAGTTGCCAGCCAATACCACCGGCGAGCAGCAGCGATGCGGCGAGTCCACTGGCGAGCCACCACCGCGTGGCGCGTACCGGCCGCGTTGCTGCAGGTGTCGACGTGGCGTCGTCGTGGTGGTGACCATGCTCCTCCACGGCCGCATTGATGGCTGCCCAGAGATCGCGCTGCGGGGTCAGCGGCTGACGTAGATCGCGCAGCTGGCGGAGCCACTCGAACTCATTCATGTCGGTGCTCCCAGAGCCTTGCGCAGCAGGCCACGCGCGCGGTGCAGCTGCGCCTTCGAGGTGCCCACGGCCATGTCCAGTTCGCGGCTGATTTCCGCGTGGTGCCAGCCCTCGATGTCGTGCAGCACCAGCACGGCGCGGGCACGCGGCGGCAGTTGACCAATGGCGCGTTCCAGTTCCTTGCGCTCGGCAGCGCAGAACGGGGTTTGTCCACGATCGGGCAGCTCGTCCTCCACCGTGCTGACGGGGTCGGCATGGCGGGCGCGGATGTCCATCAGTGCCACATTGATTGCCAAGCGGTACAGCCATGTGCCGAACGCGCTTTCGTGGCGGAAACCGGGCAGCTTCCGCCAGGCGCGGATGAACGCTTCCTGGGTCAGGTCTTCGGCACGTGCATGATCGTATCCGGCAAGACGGTACAGGACGCCATGCACGCGCCCGACATGCAGCTGATACAGACGACGAAAGGCCGCGCCGTCACCGGCGGCGGCGGCGCGAACATCGTCGGTGTCGGCGGCTCCGACGCGGACATTCGGCATGCAGGTTCCATGGGCCAGGCGCAGAGCGTTCATCGTGCCAGCTTGGATGCGCGCGTGCGTGAAAGGGTTTGCATCACTCAACGGCCGGCCAGTGGCCCGACTGTGGTTCTCAGTGCGCGGTCGCCGCGTGGTGTGGCGCGTCGGCAGCCAGGGCGTCGGCAACGCGCTGATATTCAGCGCGCAAACGCTCGGGCAGCCGTGGCGCGAAGGTTTCCAGATAGTCCGCAGCAGAAGCCAGCTCGGCTTGCCAACCGGCGTTGTCCACTGCCAGCAATTCGTCCAGTTGCGCGCGGCTCAGGTCGAGACCTTTGAGGTTGAGTTCCTCGCTGGCGGGTACGGTGCCAATCGGCGTCGGCACACCGTGGACGGTGCCGTCGACACGCTTGATCATCCACTCCAGCACGCGCAGGTTCTGGCCAAAGCCTGGCCACAGGAATTTGCCGTCTGCACCCTTGCGGAACCAGTTGACCTGGAAAATCCCCGGCAACTTTGCACCTGGCTTGTCGAACGCCAGCCAGTGCGCGAAGTAGTCACCGTAGTGGTAGCCGCAGAATGGTTTCATTGCCATCGAGTCGCGGCGCAACACACCAACCGCGCCAGTAGCTGCGGCGGTGGTTTCCGAGCCCATCGTGGCGCCCATCAACACGCCGTGCGTCCAGTCGCGCGCTTGCACCACCAGCGGCAGCAAGGTGGGACGTCGACCGCCGAACACGATCGCACTGATCGGCACGCCCTGCGCCGCTTCGGCCTGCGGGGACCAGGTGGGGCATTGCCGGCTGCTGACGGTGAAACGCGAGTTGGGATGTGCCGCCGGGCCGTTCGCCGGGTCGTATGGGCGGCCCTGCCAGTCAGTAACCGGGGTGCCGGGCAGGCCTTCCCACCATGGCTGATTGTCGGCGGTGACGGCAACGTTGGTGTAAATGGTGTCGTGCGCGATGGTTTGCAGCGCGTTCGGGTTGGTACTCTGGCTGGTGCCGGGAGCCACGCCGAAGAAACCAGCTTCCGGGTTGATCGCGTACAGGCGACCGTCCGCGCCCGGGCGCATCCAGCAGATGTCGTCGCCCACGGTCCATACCTTCCAGCCGTCGCGCTGATAGCCCTCGGGCGGGATCAGCATCGACAGGTTGGTCTTGCCGCAAGCCGAGGGAAATGCCGCAGCGATGTAATGGATGTCGCCGTGGGGGTTTTCGATGCCCACGATCAGCATGTGCTCGGCCAGCCAGCCTTCGGCATGCGCCTGATTGCTGGCGATGCGCAACGCATGGCACTTCTTGCCGAGCAGCGCGTTGCCACCGTAACCGGAGCCAAACGACTTGATCGCGAGCTCGGCAGGGAAATGCATGATCCAGCGCCGCTCCGGATCCAGTTCACCGATGGAGTGCAGGCCTTTGACGAACGTGCCCTCGCGCTCGATGCGCGCCTGCGCCGCCGTGCCCATGCGCGTCATGATGCGCATGTTGGCCACCACGTACGGGCTGTCGGTGATCTCCACGCCGCAACGCGAGAGCGGGGAATCGATCGGCCCCATGCAGTACGGGATCACGTACAGCGTGCGTCCCACCATGCAGCCGGCAAACAGCGCATCGATTTTCGCATGCGCGGCGGCCGGGTCCATCCAGTGATTGTTGGGGCCGGCGTCAGCTTCCTGCGGGTGACACACCAGGGTCAGGCGCTCCACCCGCGCGACGTCCGCCGGGTTGGAGCGATGCAGGTAGCAACCGGGGTGGGTGTGCTGGTTCAGTTCGATCAACGCACCGGATTGCAGCATCTGCTGCACCAGGGAGTCGTATTCCGCCTGCGAGCCGTCGCACCAGTGCACCTGGTCCGGGCGCGCAAGCGCGGCAACCTCCTTGACCCATGCACTGAGTGCTTCTAGCCTGCTCGCCATCATCGCTCCTCGGCACCGTGTCCCCAAAGTGGACTGAAACGTTAGTTTGCGGATGGGGTCATTGCAAGGTTGCGCGCAACAGTTCGCATCGCGGGCAAACGCCGTTGGCGTTGCCCCTGCTCAGCTGGGGATGAGTACCGCGATCATGTGCTCGACGTAATCGTCGTATTCCTCATGATTGAGGCGCGGCAATCCCAGCGTGAAATTGAGCTGCAGAAAGCCGACATAAGCGGCGTAAGTCAGGCGTGCGCGGTTCAAGGCTTCTGCCGGTCGCAGCCCGGCTTCGCGGTAAGTGGCGGTGAGAAATTCCATGCGGCGCTGGGACACCCGGGCGATCACCGGCACTACTTGCGGGTGATCCAGCGCCTTGAGCAGTGCCGCGTAGACGCGATGCGTCTGCAGTTCATGGGCGACGCGGCGGAACAGCTCGGGCAACCGTTCGCGCGGATCCGGCAGCTGTTCGATCGGGCGGATGATTTCGGCTTCCCCGTATTGTTCCCAACGCGCCAACGCCGCACTCAGCAGCGCCTCGCGGGTGCGGAAATGCCAGTAGAAACTGCCCTTGGTGACACCCAGTTGGCGTGCCAGTGCCTCGACCGAGAGCGCGCCGACGCCCTGTTCGGCAATTGCCTCAAGCGCAGCCAGCTCCCAATCGTCGGCGGACAGCCGGGTGCGCTCACGTTTGCTGGTTGCATTCATCCGCGCATGGTAGCGATACGTTGTGGGTTTGTAATGCATGCCCTCGGCGCCGAGGTTGACGGGGAACGGGCGAGCGATCCATACTCAAGCGTATGGTAGTGACTCCTGATCCTTCCACCACCAGCCGGTTCCGGGCGGCCGACATCTGCCTTGCGGTGGAAACGTGGCACCGCGGTGGCAGCCCGATCGTGTTGTTCGCACATGGTTTCGGGCAGACCCGCGGAGCGTGGGGCGCCGCTGCCGCCGCGCTGGCACGTCGCGGTTGTTGCTGCGTGACGTTTGACAGTCGCGGACATGGTGAAAGCGACCGCGTGGCCGGTGGTGATTACCACCTTGAGCAGTTTGCCGACGATCTGCTGCGGCTGGCGCGCGCGCAGCCGC